>CAJYVK010000145.1 GCA_913778455.1 uncultured Hymenobacter sp.
AGAATGTCTACTATACCGTGGCAACCGACGGCGCGGGCAAGCTCCTCGCCATCACCCGGCCCGACCCTTACTCCTGGGAAGTCACGCCGGGGGCCGATGGCACGGTGCAATTCAACTACACGCTCTACGGCGACCGCTCGGATGGGACATTTGCCGGCATCGACCAGCAGCACGCCCACCTCAACATCCCGGCGACTTTCTGCTACGCGCAGGGTCTGGAAAACCGGGCCACCGAAGTAAAATTTGAGT
This sequence comes from uncultured Hymenobacter sp., assembly GCA_913778455.1. Classification (GTDB taxonomy): domain Bacteria; phylum Bacteroidota; class Bacteroidia; order Cytophagales; family Hymenobacteraceae; genus Hymenobacter. The sequence continues at coordinate 250 of CAJYVK010000145.1, forward strand.
TGCCGCCCAACTGGAAAGTGGCCAGCCAGATGAAGGGTAGCGGCGAGGACAAGGCCACGCTGACCGCGCCCAACCTCCAGTATTTCATGGACAGCCCGATCGTACTGGGCTCGCAGCAGTTTTTGCACACCTGGCAGGACGGCGGGCGCACCTTCGACATGGCAACCTACTACGCCGGCCCCGCCAGTGAGGTCGATGCCTTCGTGAAGAAAACCCAGAAGGTGGTGCGCGAAGCCGCCGGCGTTTTCGGCGGCGAGTACCCGCAATTCGACTTCGGCCGTTATACTTTCCTGGCCGACTATCTGCCCCAGGCGACTGGCGACGGCATGGAGCACCGCAACTCGACCTCGCTCACCAGCTCCCAGCCCCTGCGCGAGGACGGTACGCTGCGCAACCTGGCGACGGTGTCGCACGAGTTTTTTCACGCCTACAATACCGAGCGCATCCGCGCCAAGGGCTTGGAGCCGTTTGACTTCCAACGCACCAACATGACCGACGCGCTGTGGTTCGGCGAGGGCTTCACGCAGTACTACGGCGAGCTGATTCTGCGCCGGGCGGGCTTCTACGACGACGAGCAGTTTTTCGAGCGCGTGAGCTCCTGGGTCAACGCCCGCCTCAACGCGCCGGGTGCCCGCTACGCCTCGGCCCTCGACATGAGCCGGCAGGCTCCGTTCGTGGACGCGGCCGTGTCGGTCGATCCTACCAACCGCATCAATACCTACCTCTCGTACTACATCCAGGGTGCGGGCCTGGCCCTGTGCCTCGACTTGCAGCTGCGCCAGCGCTACCACACCTCGCTCGATAAGTACATGCAGGCCGTGTGGCTGGAATTTGGCAAGCCCCAGACGCCCATGCTGGCCCCGGCCAAAACGTACACCGTGAAGGACTTGCAGCGCGTACTGGGCACCGTGGCCAAGGATACGGCCTTCGCGGGCTCGTTCTTCCGCCGCTACATCTACGGCCACGAGGCCCCGCGCTTCGGCGAAAACCTGGCCTCGATGGGTCTGGCCGTAGTACCAGTGAAGGCGCTGGCCGCCGCCCTGCCCCGCCAGGTCGAGTTTGACGAGGAAGGCCGCTGCATCCTGAGCCGCAACACCACCATCGGCTCGGGCCTCTACAAGGCCGGCATCGACCGGGGCGACCAGATTGTGACGCTCGACGGCGAGAAAATCGATAACATGGCCACCCTCGAAAGCATCATGCGCCGCCATACCCCCGCCGACCTCGTGCCCGTGAAAGTGCGCAGCCGCGCCGGCGTGGAGCGCAACGTGCAGGTAGTGCTCACCGAAGACACCAACGTGCAGGTACAGCCCATGGAAAGCGTGGATAAGATGACCGCCACTCCCGCCCAGAAAGAGCAGCGCGCCGCCTGGCTGGCCAGCGCCGCGAAGTAAGAGTAACCTGCGACAGGCAGTCTATCAGCAGCACCTCAAACAAAAACCATCCGTCATGCTGAGCTTGCCGAAGCATCTCGCGTGGAGCACTAATGTCCTCGTTGAATAAGGCGAGCGAGATGCTTCGGCAAGCTCAGCATGACGGACGGTTTTGAAGCGCATTAAATGCCAACGATGGCAAGTGTTACCAATGGCACGGGTCTGCGCCACGCGTCATTGGAACCAGGTTAGGACGAATGATCAAGCCATAAAAAAGCCCCGGCCGAATTACGGCCGGGGCTTTTTATTCTTTACCAGCTACCTGCTAGCAACTACCGGCGACGGCCGAAGAAGCGCAGCAGAAACAGAAACAGGTTTACAAAGTCGAGGTACAGCGTGAGGGCACCAAGGATGGAGGCCTTATCGTGCATTTCCTCTCCTTCGGTAACGCCGATGAAGGCGATTTGCTTGAGCTTCTGGGTGTCGTAGGCCGCTAGGGCCGTGAAGAGAATAACGCCGATAAACGAGGTAATGAGGTTGAGCGTGGAGTTACCCCAGAACATATTGACTACCATCGCAATCACGAGGCCAATGAGAGCCATGCTCAGCAATTTACCCCAGCCCGAGAGGTCGGACTTGGTGAAGTAGCCAAAGGCGCTCATCACCCCAAACATGAGGGCGGTGGTGAAGAAGGTCGAAGCAATGGAATCGGCCGTGTAGGCCAGAAAAATTACGCTCAGCGTGAGGCCGTTGAGCAACGCGTAGCCGATGAAGGCAGCCTGCGCCTGGCCCCGGCTCCACTGGAAGATCCGGGCCGAGAGGAAGCCCACAATCACCAGCTCGGCGATGATGAGGCCCAGAAATACGAAGCGGGTGCCGAATACAAAATCGATGATGGCCGGTGAGCCGGCGGCAAACAGCGCTACGCCCCCGGTGAGGGCCAGGCCGGCGGCCATCCAGCCGTAGACCTGAGCAAAAAACTGCGCCTGGATGCGGGCGGCTTCCTCAGCCGAAAGCTGACGGGCCACGGACCGGTCGCGGTCGGGCAAAAATTGGTTGTCGCTCATGAAAAAAGGTGCTTGCGCAAATGAATTGGGTTGTCGCAGCCAACTTACGAACTTTGGCTGATACTGGTGGTACTATAACAACTTTGCGGCCGAAACGTGCCGCCCGCCCCGCCTGCCTTTATGTCCGCTCCCGCTCACTACCGCCGCAACGAGGCGCTCCGTACCATCCGGCCCGGCTACCCCGGCAACAAGCTCATCGGCAACGAATTTTGCAACGGCGAAGCACTGTACGAGCCTTCGTTTGGCACCGTGCTGCGCTGGCAGCTCACGGCCAACCCGCAGAAGGAAGAAAAGAAAAAGGACACCTGGACGCCCGCCGTGGTACCCTGCGCCGAGGCGTTTTTCTCGACCGAGGACATGCTGGTGTGGCTGGGCACGCCTGCTTTTTGCTGCGCGTAGGCGGCGTGAGTCTGCTGTTTGACCCCGTGCTGTTTTCGTCGGTAGGTTTGCGGCACCGCCACGCGCTGCCCTGCCGCCCCCAGGACGTGCGCAATATCGACTACCTGCTGCTCTCGCACGGCCACCGCGACCATCTGGATGAGCAGTCCATCAAATTATTAACCCAGCAAAACCCGCAGATGCAGGCCCTCGCGCCGCTGGGCATGGCGAGCTTACTGCGCGGCATGGCCCCCACCCTGCCGGTGCA
>CAJYVK010000146.1 GCA_913778455.1 uncultured Hymenobacter sp.
ATCCTCCGGCTATGTGGTACACACCCTCGAGGCCGCTCTGTGGTGCTTGCTCAACCACGATACGTACGCCGCCACCGTGCTGGCCGCCGTGAACCTTGGCGAAGATACCGACACTACCGGCGCGGTAGCGGGCGGGTTGGCGGGGCTGGCCTACGGGGAAGCAACTATTCCGGCCGAGTGGCTGGCGGGGCTGGCCCGCCGGGCCGATATCGAAGACCTGGCCCAGCGGCTGGCGGGGACGAGCTAGGCGCTACTCGCCGCCGACCGTAGCCAGCGATTTTTTGGCAGACAGCGTAGCGCCCGCGCTGGCCACTACCACCAGGGCTACGGCCAGCCACTGGGCCGGCGTGAGGCGCTCGTGCAGAAAAACCAGGCCGCAGAGCGCGGCGGCGGCGGGCTCGACGCTCATCAGGATGCTGAAAATGCGCGTGGGCAGCGACCGGAGGGCCTGCATTTCCAGGGTAAAGGGCAGGGCGCTGGAAAGCAGGGCCAGCGCGCAGCCCAGACCCAGCAGGTGCGGCGTCAGGTGCAGCAGCTTGCCGTCGGCGAAGCCAAACGGCAGCACGGCCAGCGAAGCAAAGAACATCCCCACGGCCACGGCCGTGTTGCCGGGCAGGACCTCCGCCACGCGGCCGCCCAGCACGATGTAAATGGCCCAGCAAGCACCCGCCGCCAGGGCGAAGAGCATCCCCACCGTGTCGATACCCTGGCCGCCCCAGGGCGCGATGAGCGCGATGCCCAGGCCGGCCAGCACTGCCCACAGCGCGTCGAGCCAGCGGCGCGAGCCCGCCAGCGCCACGGCCAGCGGGCCTAAGAATTCGAGCGTAACGCCCAGCCCCAGCGGGATGCGAGCCAAGGCGCAGTAAAACAAGAAGTTCATCATGCCCAGCGCCACGCCGTAGGGAATTACGGCCCGCCACTGCGCCGCCGTGAGTTGGCCCAGCCGGGGCCGGACGGCAATCAGCAGCATCAGGGCCGAGATGCCGATGCGCATGCTGGCCGTACCCGCCGCGCCCACCACCGGAAACAACCCTTTAGCAATGGCCGCGCCCCCCTGTACGCTGATGATGGCTAAGAAGACCGCCGGGACCGGCGGCAATGAAAAACGGGCTGGGCTAGACGTTGGCATAGTACAAAGGTACCGCCGAATTGGCCTAAATTAGCCCTGGAGCGCCTGAATATCCTTGCTGAGCACGTCGATAACCCGCAGGGTTTCCGCCCGCGTGGCGGCTAAGTGAGCCAGCGTGGCGGGTTTATCGGCTGGTACACTCGAATAGCCAGCCAGCGCTTCCAGGTGCAGGATGGCGTCGGTGAGGCGCGTGTAGATGGCGGCCCAGAGGGGCTGGTCCCAGGTGGATTGCCGAAGCAGGTGCAGGCGCAGACCGAGCAAGTCCATAACCAACGTGCCCAGGCGCTGGAGTAGGTCGGCCTCGGCGGGGCTGAAGGTGCGGGGCTGGTGGTCGATGACGCACAGCACCCCGATGGCGTGGCCCTCGGGCGTGCGCAGGGCGCTGCCCGCGTAAAAGCCCAGCCGGAGGCGCTGCACCAGGATGGGATTAATCAGGTCGCAGGGTTGGGCTTCGAGATCTTCGAATACACTGATTTCCTCGCGCAGCATGGCTACCGAGCACAGCGTTTCCCAGCGGTTGACGCGATCCAGGTCGGGGGGCAGGCCGTGATTGAGCCCGAAGCGAACCTCTTCTTCTTCCACGAAGGCGATGATGCCGATGGGCACGTGAAACAGCCGGGCCGCCAGGCGCACCAAGCCGGTAAACGTCTCGTCCTGCATGGTGTTGAAGAGCTGGTAAGGCCGCAGGGCCTGGAGGCGCAGCGCTTCGTCCGAAGGAGTGAGAGGAGAAAGGGGCATAAGCAGGAAAAGAGCGCCGTGCGGGCAGGCGGGGTGCCTACTTACAGATTTTCAGAGTATAAAGTTAACCCCCACAGTCGAGGCGCAGCCCATTACGCCGTTAAATAATAATTCGGGAGCCAACTACTCTGGGGTTACTTACCGGGGGTGCCACTGGGCTGCCCAGCTAGACCAGCAGGTGCGGACGTTCCTTATACACTTTCCACAACAGCTCGCCAGCCAGAGAGTTGGCAGTGGCGCAGGACGGCCGGTCAACGTGGCTGGGGGCGTCGGGATCGAAGGCGGCGGGGAGGTAGCCGGTGCCCGCGTGGGCAAGTTTGAGGGCCTGCACGCAGGTGCGAATTTCTGCGTCGTCGAAGCTGGTAAGGCCGCGCAGGGCCAAGCCGGCGGGACTTATCTGGCCGGGGCCGGTGCGGGGGCTGCCCAGGCCCTCGGCCACCCGGCCCCGGTAGAAAAATGGGTTATCGGGCGAAAGCGCCAACTGCCGGGTTTGTTGGTAAGTGGGATCGTGCGGGGGCAGCCCGCCGAGGTAAGGCAGGCTGAGCAAGCCGGGCAGGCTGGCCTCGTCGAACAAGGCCCGGCTGCCGTAGCCGTCCACCTCGCAGGCGTACACCGACCCCAGCCTGGGATGCGGGAAGAGGGCTTGCTGTCGCAGCGCCACGCCGATTTCATCGGCCAGCGCCATGAGCTCGTTGTAGCCCGCTTGCTCGTGGGCAATGTCGTAGAGCATGAGCGCCGCCTGGCGCAGGCTGGCCACGGCGAAGAAATTGGCGGGGGCGTGGAAGGGCAGAAGCGTGGCCTCACCGCCAGGACGAAAAGCCGAAGCGACGAGCCCAGTAGCCCGCGCCGGGTAGCCGCAGCCCGCCAGCGCCCGGGTATCGAGGGCATCGGCCGTGGCACGCTGAAAGGAGTAGGGCCCGGGGCCCGCCCGGCGCTGCTGCGCGCGGACGGTTTGAATGGTCAGCCGCATGGCTTCGCGC
>CAJYVK010000147.1 GCA_913778455.1 uncultured Hymenobacter sp.
ACAGCTGCACCTGGGGCGGGGCAGTATCGGTGGGAGCCAGGCGCGAGGCTCCGCCCACCGGGGCGGGCTGGTAGCCCTGGGCATCGACCTTATTGGCGAGGTCGGCGGCGTAGAGGCTGATTTTACCAAGGCCCACGTTGTAGGCAATGTCCTTGGGCACCACAAACTTCACCGCGAAGCGCCCGCTCCGCACGCTGGCCTGCCCGCCATAAATAACGTTTTCCTGGGTTTCGACCTGAACCGGAGTCGAGCCCGCATCGCCCAGCGTCGTCACGGTTACGGGCTTGTCGAAAATGGTGATGTCGGCCGTACCGCCGAAAGTAGTATTCAGCACCCCGGCCCGCTCGATGTGGCCGCTCAGCCGCACTTGGGCCAGCGCCTGTAAGGTATCGCCGCTGGCGAAGGTGTGCAGCGGCTTGTTATCGACCTTAATGGAGTCGAGCACCACGCGCTGGCTGGGGTAGGCCAGGCGGGTGGTGGGGTCGGCAAGCAAGGTGTAGTTGCGGTTGTTGATGTCGCCGCTGGGCGACTGGTTTTTGGCCGTGCTGGCGGCGTAGCCCAGGTAGGGGAGCACCCCGGTCGCGTTGCGGGCCAGCACCTGGGTGTAGAAATTGTTGACCAGCTCCGTGTTGAAATTAGAGTACACCACCCGCGTGGTAGTGAATAGCCCTACCGCGCCGCCGCTGGGGTTGTCGGTAATCGCCTGCTCGCCGGCCGAGGTCAGCTCGGGGTTGTCGTAAGTACTCAGGTCGCAAGTGCCGGTGACGAAGAACGTAAGTCGGTTCAGATTACGCAGGGCCAGCAGCGACGGCACCGTGATGAGCTGCTCATCGGCCAAAAAGCGTGGGCCGCCGTGACCAGTGTAGCCGGTAAGCAGCGAGCCTTGCTCCAGGGCTTCGTCGATGGCCGCCACGGCGGCCGGCGAGCGCTGCCCGGCGGCCACGTTCACCTGCGGAAAGAGGTCGAGGTAAGCCTTGCGGATGTTGTACGCCGGCTCGCTCTGCTTGATGTTGGCGGCAAAAATCTTTTCCGACTCGGTGGCAAACTCGTTGGTTTTCTCCACATCCGTGTCATCGGCGGTGAGCGTGATGCGGTTGCGCCACTTGCCGAAGCTGGCCGGCGAGTCGTAGGCCAGCAGCTTGTCCACTACCTGTTGCGCCTGGGTGGCATCGGCCCGCTGGCCCACGGGTGGGCGCACCGGTAGGCGGCCGATGCCGATATCGGTAGTTTCAAACGTCGAATTATACGATTCCAGCCAGTCGCCCTCGCTGTCGTCAAGCAGGCCGTAATAATCCTCGGAGGAATAGCTACTTTCACCTTCTACGTTAGCACGCCCGCCGCCAAACTGCTGCACCGGCAAAAACGACTCGCGCGACTCGTAAGTGGGCACAAAGTTTTGGTTGGCCGCGTCAAAATTGGCCGTGTTGGCAAACGGCCGGCGGCTGGCCCACCACGCGGGTTCCTGGCTGGCGTCGTTGTAGGGCGACGACTTGTAATCGAACGAGGCATCACCGAAAAGCAGCAGGTAGTTGCGGCGGCTGGTCGGGCTGGGGTTGCGGTCGTACACCTGCTTCATCAGGTCGCGGATGGCCGTGGCATCCTGCCCGCCCGAGCTGTACTCGTTGTAGATTTCCTTGGTCGTCACCACCTGTACTTGCAGGCCGTTGTAGTCGCGCCGGTGCTGGGCCAGCCGCTCGGCCTGCTGCCGAAACGGCGGGTAGGTCACGATGACCAAATCGAGCTTGCCGTCCACATTGAGGGCGTGCAGGTTCTGATTGGGGATCTTGCCGAAAAGCCGGGGTGCCTCAAACGTACCGTTGGGCTGCACGGCCACAAACTCGCGCAGCGAATCGGTGTACGCCACAAAGTTGCCGCTGCCATCGAGCGTCTGCGCCTGGGGCCGGCGCGGGTTGGTGACCTCCCACACCTGCGCGCCGCCGCTGGCATTGGCCAGGGAGAAGGTGCCAACCGTGCCCGGCCCGCGCTTATTATTCAGCGAGTTAAATTCCAAGAACGACGCGCTCAGGCGCAACTGGCGCTTTACCACCAGCTCCAGATAGTCGAGGTAGCCGGTACCCGACGGGTCGAGCGAAGCGAAGGAGAGCGTCACCTTGGGATCGGTGAGGCCGCCCGGCGTAGCCACGGTAAACGTACGAAAATCCTCGTTGGCTATCGTCGTAAACGAGCCATTGGGAATGCCCGCGAGCGCCTGCGTGCCCAGCGTAGTTCCGCCCAGCGCCACCGTAAACGTGCTGCCCCGCAAGGCCGTGCTGGCGGTCGCCACGGTCAGGCGCAGGGTATCGCCGGCCACGAGGTCGGCCAGCGCGGGGTTACCATCGCCGCTGAACACGAAGTCGCGCGTGGTGGCCGAGTTGGTAAACGACTCACCCAGCCAGCGGCGGCCCGAGCGCAGAATATTCACCAGGTCGTGCTCGTAGAAGCGGCGGTCCAGAAACGTGGTAACGGGTGCGCCCGTGGCGGCCCGCGTCGGCGTGGCGGCCGTGGGAATGCGCCGCCCGTCGCGGCTGCCCACCGTCACGAAGTAGTAGGCCGTATCCGAGTAAAAATTGTTGATGTGTTTGAAGCGCCCGCCCTCGCCCAGCAGCCCGTACAGCCCCGGCTGCGCCAGCGCCGCTGCCCGCGCCGGCTGGCTGGCCTGCCAGGTGTGCGGCCCCTTGGCGTAAAAAAGAAAGTACTCGTTGGCATCAAACACCGCGTCGTTGTTACCCACGAACAAGATGTTGTTCTCCGCCAGGTCGTCGGGGCGGGGCGCGGCGTTGGCCTGGGGCAGCAGGCCCATGGCGTTGCCGTACAGCTGCACCCGGCGCGGGTCGAGGCTGCCCACGGGCAGGCCCAGGCTACGCAAAGCCGCTTGGTCGAGCTTGTACACGCCGCTGCGCGGCACGCCGATTTTGTACCAGTCCCCGCTGCGCAGCACCGAGTTTTCGGCGTGCGGGCGGGTGGCGGCGGTGCGATTAGCCGAGCCGCTGGCATCGGCCTGGTACGCGTAGCTAAACGAGCGCAGGCGCTCGGGCTGGCCCGTTTGTGAATTGCGGCGCACGGGTTGCAGTAGCACGTAGGAGTAGGGCCGGCGGGCTTCGGTGCCGTAGCGGAGCTGCACAGTGGGGGCGGCGGGGAGGCTGGCGTTGCCCAGCAGCTTGGCGTCGGCGGCCGGGAAGGGCTCGTACACCGCGTCGCGCAGCTCGCCGCTGGCTACCGTGCCTGCCAGGCGCAGGGTGTAGGTGCCCAGCACCTGGCCGGGGCCGTGGTGGGCACCCACGAAGCTGGGTACGCGGCGCGGCATCGCCTCGGGGCCGGCGGCGGGGTTGCGCAGGCTGGCGTAGATAGTCCAGCTGAGCGTTACGGGTACCGTTTGCGGGCCGCTGCCCTGGGCGCGGGCGGGCCGCACAAAGCCGGCCAGCATCCCCAGCAGCAGCAACGAGAAAAGGTTTCGCATAAATACAACCGACTAACGCCCGTGGGCAACCCTCAAAAATACGTTGCCTTCGCCTGATTCCCGCGCCCGCCAAGTGCGGCGAAGCTCAGGCTATTGCGGGGTGCCGGGGCTGGCCTCCAGCCCCTCGCGGCTGCGCACCCGGCCGGGTACCGACAGCAGCACGTAGAGCAGCACCGCCAGCGGAATCCCCGCCGCGCCCAGCGTGAGTACCAGCGCCAGCGCCAGCGCCACGAAGATGAAGCGCCGCCGATTGCCCACCCATTTCAGATTCTTGAATTTGAGCGCGAAAAGCGGTAACTCGGCCACGAGCAGGCCGGAGAGTAGCACCGCAAGCCCAATGAGTAGCCAGGGATTAAGAATGAGTTCTTTAACGCCGAATTGGTCATTAGCCAAAATAAGCGGTAGCGAGGCAACTACCAGCGTGCAAGCCGGCGTCGGTAACCCGATGAAGGAGGTAGTCTGCCGGGTGTCGTTGTTGAACTTTGCTAACCGCAACGCCGAAAAGATGCTGATGAGAAAGCCGCAATAGGCCAGCAGGTAATCGTTAGGCCATGTGCTAGGCAGATAGTCGTGATGCGAAGTAGTGTCAGCCGAGAGGAGCAATAGTTTATAAATAATCGCCCCCGGTACTATCCCAAACGACACCATATCGGCCAGCGAGTCCAGGTCCTTGCCGATGGGCGACGACACGCGTAGCGCCCGCGCCAGCAGCCCGTCGAAGAAGTCCGCCACGGCGGCAATGCCTACCAGGTAAGCGCCCACCACCAGCTCGCCCCGGAAGATGAACGTGAGCGCCAAGCACCCGCACAGCAGGTTGAGGCAGGTGACGGTATTGGGAATGTGTCGTTTCAAAGTAAAGTCGTCCTGAGTACGGCAAGGGACCTTCTCACGCCCGCGCCGCTGGGGTTACTGATTGCTGACCGAAGCCGTCGTGACAAGATACTTCCTTCGTCAGTATGACAGGCAAATAGACCGGGGCCTACGTCAAAAACGGGTTGCTCCGGCGCTCGGCACCGATGGTGGTAGCCGGGCCGTGGCCCGGGTGTACTACCGTGGCGTCGGGCAGCGTAAGGAGCTGGCTCTTAATGCTCGCGATAAGCGTCGCGTGGTCGCCGCCCGGCAGGTCAGTGCGCCCGATGCTGCTCTTGAACAGCACGTCGCCCCCGATAAGCTGCCCGCCCGCCGCATCATAAAACACCACGTGGCCCGGCGCGTGGCCGGGCGCGAAGCGCACCGCCAGCTCGCTTTCACCGAGCCGGATTACCTGCCCGGCCGTCAGCTCGCCGGTGGGCTCGGCCGGCTCGTACGCCGCGAAGCCGTAGGGGCCGGCGTAGGTAGCCACGGCCCGCAACGTGGGCAGGTCCAAGGCGTGCAGCAGGAAGGGTAGTCCTGGGTACTGCCGCAGCACGAACGCGTTGCCCAGCACGTGGTCGATGTGCGCGTGCGTATTGAGCAAATACTTGACGTCCAGTTGCTCGCGCTCGATATATTCGCGGAGCGTCCGTTGCTCGGCCGCCGAGTAGGCACCGGGGTCCACGATGGCCGTAGCCCGCGTAGCCTCGTCAATGAGCAGGTAGGTGTTCTCGCTGAACGCGTTGAAGGTGAAGGAGACGATTCGAAGCATCTCGCAAAGGTAGGCAGCGGTGAAATGGTGAGATGGTGAGGTGGTGAGTGATGAGGCGGTGAGAGGTGAAATAATGGCGCTGTATGCTAGTATAGTCATTAGTTCACCACTCACCACCTCATCACTCGCCATTTCACTTCTCACCATTTCACCACTCACCATCTCACCACTCGCCATTTCGCCGCCGCCGTACCTTGCCGGACCGAAATGACTGATCCTGCTATCTACGACTACCTGCTCATTGGCCACGGTATTGCCGGGGCCGTGCTGGCCCGCGAGCTGCGCGGGCGCGGCCACCGCGTGCTCGTGTACGACGAGCCCCGGCCCGAGGCCGCCTCGCGCGTGGCTGCCGGCCTCATGAACCCCGTGGCCGGCAAACGCTTTGCCCTGACTTGGCGCGCCCACGAAACGCTGCCGGCCGCCGTGGCCTACTACCAAAAGCTGGGGGAGGAGCTGGGCGAGGAATTCTTTCAGGCTAACGACATTCTCAAAGTATTCGGCTCGGCCCAAGAGCAGGCTCAGATGCTGGCCCGCGCCGCTGAGGGCGACCCCTGGCAGGGCTTTGTAGCGAAAATAGAAACGACGCCCATTGAGCGGCCCGGGCTGCTGGCTCCCCACGGCGGCGCGTGGCTGCGGGGTGGGGGCCATTTGCGGGTGGAGGCGCTGCTGGCTGCGCTGGCCCGCCAGGGCCGCGCCGAAGGCTGGCTGCGCGAAGAAACTTTTGACTGGGCCGCGCTCGTTGCCGACGGCAGCGGCGTGGCCTACGCCCCGGGCCGGCTGCGGGCGCACCGCGTCGTATGCTGCCAGGGCGCGGCGGCGCTGGCTTGCCCGCACTTTAGCTGGCTGCCGCTCACGCCCAACCAAGGCGCGGTGCTCGACGTAGCGGTGCCCGGCTTGAGCGCGGCGCAGGTTCTCAATCGGGGAGCCTACGTGGTACCGGGAGTGGTGCCCGAGCGGTTTCGGGTGGGGGCTACCTACCGCTGGCCGCCCTTCGCTACCGAGCCCGGCGGCGACGACCAGCGCGAGCTGGCTGGCCGCCTGGCCGACCTCACGCCGCTGCCCTTCACGGTGACGGGCGAGCGGCGGGGCGTGCGGCCCGCCGTGCGCGACCGCCGGCCGCTGCTGGGCCGCCACCCGGCGCTGTCCTGGCTCAGCCTGTTCGGGGGCTTTGGCTCGAAGGGGGTGAGCTTGGCCCCGCGCCTGGCGAGCCAGCTGGCCGATTACCTGAACCATAATGGCGAGCTGTGGCCCGATGTTAACTTAGCCCGCTACTACGCGCTTTACGTAGCGCCGTAAGCCGGCCGGGACACCAGACCGGCCCGTTGTTGCGTTAAGAAATAAAACCCGCGCCTCGCGCTTTTTTGCACGGTTTCGGTGCCGCCTGTTCCCGTTCCTTTTGCCATAACCTGACGCTATTTGCTGTGAATTTTTTCCAATTTTTCGGCCGGCGCGCAGCTGGCTTTCCTCGGGAGCGGGTTGTCGTGCTACTTAGCGCCGTGGGTGGACTGCTGGCTCTGCCCGCCCAGGCCCAGACGGCCCAGGAGCCCTTCGGCCGGGTGCGCATCCAGTACAAGAAGTTTGAGTGGAAGCAGTTTTCGACTCAAAATTTTAACGTCTACTTCTACGCCGGCGGCGAAGCCAGCGCCCGGCGGGCGGCCGCCTACGCCGAGCAGGAATTGCAGCGCATTACGGCGCTAGTGGGGTATTTTCCTTACAGCAAGACGACGCTCATGCTGTACAACTCGGTGGGCGATCTGCGGCAGAGCAACATCAATCTGCCCGTGGCCAACGCCATGAGCGGCGGCGAGGCCCAGCTGGCCCGCCAGACTAAGGTGGAAATAGCCTTCACCGGCCGCCAGACCGATTTTAAGCGCGATCTGAGCTACCAGATAACCCAGGTGCTGCTCAACGACATGATGTACGGCGGCTCGCTGCGGGAAGTGCTTCAGAGCAACTACCTGCTCCAGCTGCCCAGCTGGTTTATCGAGGGGGCCTCGGCCTACGCGGCCGAGGGCTGGAGCATCGATATGGATGCCTACATGCGTGACATGGTGCGCGAGTACCCCACCGGCAACCGCACGGCGCCCTTTTTCCTGCGCAATTCGCGCCTGGCGGGTCACAGCATCTGGAACTACATTGCCGAGCGCTACGGCTACGGTGCCGTGCAAAACGTGCTGAACCTCACGCGTATCACCCGCGACGTGGAGGTGGGCATCTCGTCGTCGCTGAACGTGCCGTTCAAGCTGTTTTTGCGCAACTGGATAAATTACTACCGCGATATCAACACCGGCGGCACGCTGGCCTCGCTGGTGGTACCCACCGATGCTAACCGCCTCAGCAGCCGCAACCGGCGCGGGACCGAGGTGTATTCGCAGCCCGTTTTCAGCCCCGATGGCCAGCACCTGGCCTACGCCGTGAATGAGCAGGGCCGCTACCGCGTCGTGGTGGCCCGCCGCGACGGCTCGCACCAGCGCACCCTGCTGCACGGTGGCTACCGCACGCCCGACCAGCAGGTGGAGACCCGGCTGCCGGTGCTGGCCTGGCGCGGTAATTCGCAGCTGGCCGTGGCCGAGATGCTGCACGGCCGCATGGTGCTGCGCCTGCGCGAAGCAATGGGCCTCGACCTGGCCGGCCGCTTCAGCCGTACGTTCCGCCTGCGCCAGCCGACCACCATCTTCGCCCCCTACGACCAGGTGCTGGACATGAACTACTCGGCCGATGGCAAGGCCCTGGTGTACACGGCGGTGCAAGACGGGCAGAATGACATTTACCTGCTGCGGGCCGGCAGCCGGCAGCCTGAGCGCCTTACCAACGACCTCTTCGACGACCAGCAGGCCGTGTTTTTGCCCGGTGGGCAGGCCATCGCCTTCAGCTCCAACCGCTACCTCGACTCGACGGGCCGGGCGCGGCCCGCTACGTTTCCCAACGTAGTGAACAACTACGACCTCTTCCTCTGCCACCTCGATGGCCGGCCCATCCCCATTGAGTCGCTCGTGAGTACCATCTCCAACGAAACCCGGCCCCGGCCGATTTCCGACGATGAGATTCTCTACCTGGGCGAGGAGAATGGTATTCGCGGCCTGTACCGCTACTCGCGCAAAACCGGCCAGCACCAGGCCGTCAGTAACTTCGCAACCAATATTCAGGATTTTGACCTGAGCCCGTCCACCGGCGCACTGGCCTTTATTCCGCAGGTCAAGGCCCGCGACCTGCTCTACCTCTACCCGCAGTTTCCGCTCACCACTGAGCAGGCGCTAAGCAAAACTTCGCGCCAGCGCATTCTCGAAAACCGCTCGCAGCCAGCCCCGACGCCCGTGCGGCCCGCCGCTACTACGCCCGCGGCTCCCGCTCCGAGCAGTACGGCCGCCGGTACGACGCCCGTCGCTGCGCCGGCCCCGGCTACGGGGGCTCCGGCCGCTACCGCGCCGGCCAGTGGCGGTACTGCCCCGTCACGCGGTGCTACGACCCCGGTCAACCCCAGCAACTACCAATTTGAGGAAGACGAAGACGTGGCTCCCGTGCGGCCCCGCCGCAGCAGTCGCGCCGCCGCTACGCCGCCCACGGCTGCTCGCCCGGCCACCTCGCTGCCAGCCCTCAGCGGACCGTACCGCTACGATACCCGCTTCATGGCCGACAACCTAGTGACGGGCGTGGCCGTCGATCCCCTGCTGGGCTTCGGCTTCTCGTTACAGGCCAACTTGTCGGATGCGTTTGAGAATCAGCGCTTCCAAGCCAGTGTATTTGCCCTGCTAGACTTGCGTACCAGCAACATTAATGTGTCGTACACCAACGTGACGCGGCGCTTCGACTGGTCGATTGCTTATCAGAAGCAGGCGTACTTCATCGGTAGCAACGAGTTGGGCCAGACGCCCCGTTTTGGCCGCCATTCGGTAGCGCCCACCATTGCCTACCCGCTTACGCACAGTCTGAGCCTGCGCGGTGGCCCGCGCTACGACAACATCTCCCGCTCCCTGACCGGCGTGGCGTCGGCCGATAACGACATCAACCGCAACTATGTCGGCTTCAATGCCGAATTGGTGTTCGACAACTCCCGCGTGACGGGCGTGAACATGCTGCTGGGTACGCGCATGAAAGTCGGCGTGCTGCAAATGAACGACTTTGCTACCAAGGCGAACAACTTCGGGAAATTCTACATAGACCTGCGTCACTACCAGAAGATTCACCGCCAGCTGGTGTGGGCCAACCGCGTCAGCTACGGGCAGTATTTTGGGAATGCGGAGACGGGCAGTAACCCTCAGCAGGTATTCCGCCTGGGTGGCATGGACAACTGGGTCAATCAGCAGTTTGCCGGCGAGCGCCTGCTGAAGCCCACCAGCCAGCCGCTAGCCGACCCTACGGGCATTTTTTATCAGCAATTCGTGACCAACCTGCGGGGCTTCAACCTGAGTCGCCAAATTGGTACGCGCTATGTGTTGCTGAATAGCGAGCTGCGCTTGCCCATTGTGCAGTACTTCTCGAATAAGCCCATCTATTCGGGCTTCTTCCGCAACCTGCAATTCACGGGCTTTTTCGATGCGGGCACGGCCTACAACGGTACCAACCCATTTGGCGAGGATAACTCCAACACCACCGTGCCGTTTGGCGGCAATGGCAACGCGTTCTCGGGTACCGTCACCCGGTTTTCCAGCCCCTTCCTGATTGGCTACGGGGCGGGGGTGCGCACGATGGTACTGGGCTTCTACACCAAGTTCGACCTGGCCTGGGCCTGGGAAAACTATACCACCTCCAAGCCTAAGCCCTATCTCACGCTCGGGTACGACTTCTAGCCGAGCAAAGCGCTGGGGTAAAGCGGTGCAGGGAGCAGAAGGTAGGACGAGCAGATGCTTGCCCTACCTTCTGCTCCCTACACCGCTTTACCCCGGTGCCCTTGCGTACCTTTGCGTGCGTGTCGCTACCCGCTGAAATTTGGCTTTTGCTGCTTAAGGACCTGCGCCTGGAATGGCGGCAGCGCAGCGCCCTGGGGGGCCTGCTGCTCTACGTGGGCGGTACGGTATACGTGAGTTACCTCAGCTTCAGCTTTCGCGGGGGTACGCCGCCGGCCCCGGCCTGGAACGCGCTGTTCTGGGTTATCCTGCTGTTTGCGGCGCTGGGAGCGGCCGGACGCGGGCTGGCCCAGGAGTCGGCGGGTCTGCGGCTGTACTACTACACCGTGGCCCGGCCCGAGGCCGTAGTGCTGGCTAAGATTCTCTATAATGCCTTGCTGCTGTTGGCGTTGGCGGTGCCGGGGCTGCTGCTCTACACGCTCCTGCTCGGCAACCCCGTGCAAGACTGGCCCACCTACGCGCTTAGCATTGGGCTGGGAGCCGTGAGCCTGGCCTCGTCGCTCACGCTGGTGGCGGGTATTGCGGCGCGAGCAGGGCAGGGTGGCGGTGGCACGCTGCTGGCGGTGCTGGGCCTGCCGGTGCTGGTGCCCGTGCTGCTGCTGCTGGTGAAGGTGAGTAAAAATGCCCTCGACGGCCTCCCCTGGGAGGCCAGCCAAAGCTCCATCATCACGCTGGTAGCCTTGAACTTTATCGTGGGGGCGGTGTCTTATCTGTTATTCCCGTTCCTGTGGCGCAGCTAAGACATTTAACAGATAACAGTTATCATTTAACAGCTGCTCTATCTGCATTGATTGCTGGCTGTTGAGTGTTAATTACTGACTGCTAAATGATAATTGATAGCTGATAATTGTTAAATGGTAACTGATCCCTTTGCCCGTCGCGACGAAGCACCCGATGCGGAGTTTTACCGCTTCGAGCGCCTCGTGACGCACATCGACGAGGCGGCCGTGGCGGCGGTCACGCAGCTCTACCGGCAGTTATTGCCTCCCGGCGGGGCCATCCTCGACCTCATGAGCAGTTGGGTCAGCCACCTGCCCGGCGAAGTACAGTATAGTCGCGTGGCGGGCCTCGGCATGAATGCCCGCGAGCTGGCCCAGAATCCGCGCCTCACCGAGCCGGGTATCGTACAAAACCTCAACGAAAATCCTGCGCTGCCCTATGGCGACGCCGAATTTGACGGCGCGGCCATCTGCGTATCGGTGCAGTACCTGACGCAGCCAGTTGCAGTTTTCCAGGAGCTGGTCCGGGTGCTGCGGCCGGGTGCGCCGCTGGTCGTTACGTTTTCCAATCGCTGCTTTCCCGACAAAGCCGTGTACGCCTGGCTGGCCCTCGACGATCTGGGGCACGTCGGCCTGGTAAAACAGTACGTTGCCGCCGCCGGCTTCGGCCCCGCCGAAGTGTATGCCCACCGCCCCCAGTACGGCGATCCTCTCTACGGCGTGGTGGCCAAGGCCCCCATTCATAACTCATAACTTCTAACTCATACCTCAACATGAAGTGGTGGAAATACCTGACTATCGGGCTGCTGCTCTACACGGCGGTGATGGGCCTGCTGGGCCACGTGCCGCGCCTGGCCATCCTCAATGAAACGGAGCGTAACCTCTACTTCCACGTGCCGATGTGGTTTGGGATGACCATCATCCTGCTCGCCTCGGTGGTCAACTCCATCCGCTACCTGCGCAACCCCAGCCCCCGCCTCGACATTCTGGCCCACGAGTCGGCCAAGACGGGCATCCTGCTGGGCGTGCTGGGCTTGCTGACCGGCAGCCTGTGGGCCCGCTACACCTGGGGTACGTGGTGGACGACCGACGTGAAGCTCAACGGCGCGGCCGTTACCATGCTCATATACCTGGCTTACCTGGTGCTGCGCGGGGCCGTGCAAGACGAGCAGCAGCGGGCGCGTCTCTCGGCCATCTATAATATTTTTGCGTTCGCGGCGGCCAGTCCGCTGTTGTTTATCATGCCCCGGCTGGCCTCGGCCTCGCTCCACCCCGGCATGGGCGGCAATCCCGGCTTTTCCAAATATGACCTCGACAGCGCCATGCGGATGGTGTTCTATCCCGCCGTTATCGGCTGGACGCTGCTCGGCGTCTGGATTACTGAAGTAGCCTGCCGCTTTGCTTTTGTAAAAGAGAAGATTTATGAAAAACAAGAAAAACAACTGGCTTAGCCGGGCCTGCGCCCTGCTCTTGCCGCTGCTCCTGCTCGCCGGGACCGCCCTCGCCCAAGCCCCCGCCATCGCCGACCAGCCTGAGATGGCCGATGCCCTGCGAGCCAGCGGCAAAATTTACGTGGTGGTACTTGTTATCGTCATTATTGTCAGTGGGTTGCTGCTGTATTTGGTGCGTCTCGACCGCAAAGTGAGCCGCCTGGAGCGCGAAATCGACCGGTAGGATAAGCGTTAGCTCGTCCCGGCGTCAGTGTAGTTAATTTTATCCTTTATGAAGAAGTCACACCTTTTTGTGTTGGTGATTATTGCGGCGGCGGTCGGCATCATCATCAGCACCATGTCGGATGCCAGCACGTATTCGACTTTCGCCATCGCCCGCCAGCAGGCGGCATCTGGCAACTTGGCCAAGGTGCACGTAGTAGGCACCCTGCCCCGGGATGCCGACAAGCGTCCCGTGGGCCTGGAGTACGACCCGATGGTGAATCCCAACTACTTTGCCTTCACCATGATAGATACCCTGCAAGTGTCGCAGCGCGTGGTGTACCGCAATCCCAAGCCCCAGGACCTCGACAAGTCGGAGCAGGTAGTGATAGTGGGGGCCATGAAAGACGGCGTTTTCGAGGCCGACCAGATTCTGACCAAGTGCCCCAGTAAGTACGTGGAAAAGGACCTGGGTAAAACCGGCCCGCCCGCTACGGCCATGAACACGCGCCGCTAGCTCTGGCACCTCGCAAAGCGCCCGGTAGGCTCAGCCTGCCGGGCGCTTTGAGTTGGGAGAAAACTGATTTTCAACCCAGCCCTCCCCAACGTCTAGGGAATCAACCTGAACAGTAACGAAAGGCCAGCGGGGCCGCTTAGAATTGCCGTCGGAGCCCGGTGTTGTATCGGGAAGTGGCTGAGGTAAAACTGGGGTGAATGGTGTTTTTAGCCCTATCTTTCAGCCTGCTTTCGCCCGGTATTCCTTACCTTTTATCAATTATAGACAGTATGAGTTCCACCGCCGCTGCTGCGGCTCCCCTGGCCCAGCTAGCCTGCGTCGTAGTGGATGACAACGAGATGAACCGGCTGCTGCTGGAGCATTACGTGCGCATCACCGAGGGCCTGACGCTGGCCGGGACGTTTGCCGATGGCGTGGCCTGCCTCAATTATTTCCGGGCGGGCGGTACGGCCGACATTCTACTGCTCGACATCAGCATGCCCGAGCTGACGGGCCTCGACCTGGTACGCATTCTGCCGCAGCCGCTGCCCGACGTGGTGCTCGTGACCTCGCACCGCGACTACGCCGTCGATGCTTTTGAGCTGCGCGTGACCGACTACCTGGTAAAACCGCTCGATTACGCTCGCTTCTGCCGCACCGTAGACCGTATCCGCAGCCAGCGGCTGGCCACGGCGCCGGCCCCCACGGTCGAAGAGCCCGAGCCGGCTTTCAATGCCGACGGCAACTCGCTTTTTCTTAAAATAAACAATCGATTGATGCGGGTTAATTTCGACGAGGTACTCTACATTGAGGCCATGTCGATGTACTCGGTGCTCGTCACGCTCAAGCACAAGCACATTGTGTACGCCACGCTCAAGACCTTCGAGGAGCGGTTGCCCTTCGCCCATTTCGTGCGTGTGCACCGCTCATACATGGTAAATACCCAGCTTATTGAGGCGGTGGAGGACAACCAATTGCAACTGCCCGGCGGGCACGAGGTACCCGTAGCCAAGGCTTACCAGGAGGGTTTTTTTCGCCGTCTGCGGGGTATTTAGGTAAGTAGCTTCTGGCAGGTACTGGCCAGATACTGGCGCGAGTTTAGCGCAGCGTAACTCGTGCCTAGCCATGATGTGGAGGCTGCGCCTCCACTGCCGCAACGCGGCAATACCGCGCTTGCTTGTCACTCAATTTATGTTACCCAAACGCGAGCTTGCCGCGTTGCGGCAGTGGAGGCGCAGCCTCCACACCATGACTAGGCACGAGTTACGCTACGCTAAACTCGCGCCAGTATCTGGCCAGTACCTGCCAGAAGGACGTCGAAGAAGCCTGCGAAAGGGCGCATTGCCAGCGGTGGCAATGCGCCCTTTGCTGTTATTTCAATTCGTCGGGTAGAGCCAGTAGCACGACTTCCACGGCGGCCAGCAGCTGCGCGGTGGCTACCTGGCGGGCGGGCTCGTCGGGCGTGGGAAGCTGGGTGGGCGGGGGCTCTAGCACGTGCATGGCCTCAATGGCACTTCCGATGCTGAGCGTGAGTAGATTGGGCTTGATGTGGTGCACCAGCTCGGCTACTTGGAGCCAGTCGCGGGCCTCGGCGGCGGTCTGAATTTTGACCAGACTAGGCGGCATGTGGGTCAGAAAGGAATTGACCATACCCGCTATAAAAGCCTGATTGCCTTTGGCATCCTGGCGCAGGCGACCGAGGTCGTAGGCCGGGGGCGGGGCCAGGCTGGCGATGGTGGCGGGCAGGTGCAGCAGGTTGACCAGCTTAGCGTACAGGTGCTCCTCGGCGAAGGGCTTGGCGAGGTAGTCGTCCATGCCGGCCGCCAGATACTTCTCGTTGTCGGTGCGGAAAACGTTGGCGGTGAGGGCCAGTACCGGCACGGCGGCCCGCACGGGGTCGGTAAACTTGCGGATGTGCTGCGTCACCTCGATGCCGCTGAGGTGGGGCATCTGGATGTCCATCAGGACGACATCGTAGGCGGCGGCTTCCAGTTTTTGTAGGGCTACCCGGCCATCCTCGGCCTCGTCCACTTCCACGCCCCACTGCTGGAGGTGCAGGCGCGCCACGGTGCGGTTGATGGGATTATCCTCGGCCAGCAGCACCCGCACGCCGCGCAGCTGGCCGGTGTCGAAGGCATCGGCCACCACGGGCTCGGGCTCGGCGGTTTTGAGCAGCGGCACGGTGAAGGAGAACGTGCTACCCTGGCCCAGCTTGCTCGTTACGCGCAGCTCGCCGCCCAGCTGCGTCACCAGCGCCCGGCTGATGGTGAGGCCCAGCCCGGTACCGCCGTAGCGCCGCGTGGTATCGGCGTAGGCTTGCGTGAAGCTTTCGAAAATGCGTTCCAGCGCCTCCGGCCCGATGCCGATGCCGGTGTCCTGCACCGTGAAGCGCACCAGGAATTCCTCGTCGGTTTCATCCACCAGGAAGCTGCGCAGCCACACGCTGCCGCTCGTGGTGAATTTGATGGCGTTGGAAAGCAGGTTGAGCAGGATTTGGTTGAGGCGGAACGGGTCGCTCAGCACCCAGGGTGCCTCGTCGGTAGCAAAGGGCTTGAAGCCGAACACCAGCCCCTTCTCCTGGGCTTGCAGCGTAAGCGTAGCCACGGCCTGCTGCATGGAGTCGTGCAGGTGAAAGGCCACCGATTCCATCTCCAGCTTGCCCGAGTGGATTTTCGACACGTCGAGTACGTCGTTGAGCACGCCCAGCAGGTGCGTGCCCGAGCTGCGAATGGTGCGTACAAATTCCTGCTGCTGGGGGCTGAGGCGGGTTTTAGCCAGCAGCGCGGCCATGCCCAGCACCCCATTCATGGGCGTGCGAATTTCGTGGCTCATGTTGGCCAGGAAGTTTTCGCGGGCCTTGGCCGCTTCTTCGGCGGCCAGCTGGGCGGCTTTCAGCTCGGTGATGTCGGTGCTTACGGCCAGCACCTGCACCTCGCCGTCGGGCCGCACCAGGGGCCGCTTGATGGTGTAAAACCAGCGCAGCTCGCCGGTGGGCAGCGTGAAGGGCTCCTCGGCCGTTACTTCTTCGTTGCTGGCCAGCACCCGCGCGTCGATGGCGGCGTAGTGGGCGGCCTCGCGGGCCTTGGCGGCCTTCAGGGCGTCGGTAGCCGGGTACAGCTCGGCGTTCTCATCGAGCTTAAACAGCGCCCGGTTACCGAAGACTACCTCACCGGCCGCGTTGCGCACGTACACGGGGTTGGGGCTGGTGTTGAGCACCTGCTTGATAAACTCCTGCTGCTCGCGGCGCTCGGCCTCGCTGCGCTGGCTGCGCTCCTCGGCCCGCACGCGGGCCGTCACGTCGAGGCCGCTGCCCAGCATGTAGGGAAGGCCCTTGCCCGCGCCCGCCAGCACCTTAAACTGCCGCTGGTGGTGCATCTCGGCGCCCCCGGGCAGGGGCGTGCGGTCGTCCCAAACCACCGAGGCCGTGCTGGCCTCGGCCAGCTCAAACATGCGGTCGCGGTGGGCGGCCAGCTCCAGCGGAAAGCCGTAGCGGGTGCAGTATTCGGCCAGGGTGCGGCCGGGCAGCCAGGCGCGGTGCTCGGCGTCGGGCACGGCTTGCGGATTGGTATAGATATAGCGGCGTTGCTCGTCGAGCACGGCGATTTCGACGGGCACCTCGTCCAGGATGGTTTCGTAGAACTTACGCTGGGCCTCGCGCTGTTGGTCGGCGGCCTGCTGCTGGGTTACGTCGCGGTAGGTGAGGAGCCAGCCGGGGGTGTCGCCCAGGGGGGTGGGCCGCACGTCGCGCTCCAGCATGCGCCCGTCGCGCAGCGCGAGCACGGTGCTGCGGATGACATCGGCCGCCTGGCTGGCCAGCTCGGCCTCGTACGCGGCCGGGTCTTGCAGCATGGGGCGAAAAAGGGCGGTCAATGCGCTCGTGTGGGTGCCGATCCACTGGCTGGCCGGCAGCGGCAGGCCCAGCAGCCGGCAAAACTCATCGTTGGCCAGCACTACCTGGTAGTTGGCATCGACCAGCAGCACGCCCTCGCGCAGCCCATTGAGCAGGGCGGCCAGCTGCTGGGCCGGTGGAATAGCGGAAGTGGGGGAGGCCGCCGGGGCCACGGACGCGGCGGGTAGTAAGCTGGCGTCTGGGGCAGTTGCAGACAAGGAACCAGGAGCAGACATGGAGTGTAGCACTAAATCAGTGCTCAAGGTAATTCCGAAATCGGCCAGCTTCCCGGCAACTCGGGGGCGGGCTACGGCGCACCCCCGCCCGCTGGGCGGTACCTTTGCTAAAAAATCAGCTAGCTCGTGAATTTACTTATCGGAAATCTCGGCCAGGCCAGCGTTATTCTGGCCTTCGTGGCGGCGGCGGTGGCCGCTTACGGCTACTTTCAGGCGGCCCGGGGCCGCGCCCTCGGCGAGGCCGATGCTAGCTGGCTGCGGCTGGCCCGCGGCGCGTTTTTCGTGCACGGCGCGGCAGTGCTGGCGGTAGTGGCGTGTTTGTTCAACATTATCTACGCACACCGCTACGAGTACTACTACGCGTGGTCGCACTCCAGCAACCACCTGCCGGTGCAGTACATGATTTCCTGCTTCTGGGAAGGCCAGGAGGGCAGCTTCCTGCTCTGGATATTCTGGCACGTGGTGCTGGGCCTGGGTATCATGAAGTTTAACAAGCAGTGGGAAGCCCCCGTGCTGGCCGTGTTCGCGGCCGTGCAGGCTTCCTGGTGAGCATGATTCTGGGCGTAGTCGTGGGCGGCGTTAAAATCGGCTCGTCGCCGTTTATTCTGCTGCGCGACTTCATGGTTGACTTACCGGTGTGGAAGCTCAACCCCAACTTCGTGCCCAAGGACGGCACCGGCCTCAACGCCCTGCTCCAGAACTACTGGATGGTTATTCACCCACCCACGCTGTTCCTGGGCTTCGCCCTTACCCTGGTGCCGTTTGCCTTCGCCATCGCGGCCCTCTGGAAAAAAGAACTGACGAGCTGGGTAAAGCCCGCCCTGCCCTGGACCGCCCTCGGCGGCGCGGTGCTGGGCATCGGCATCATGATGGGCGCTTACTGGGCCTACGAAACCCTGAACTTTGGCGGCTACTGGAACTGGGATCCCGTCGAAAACGCCGTCTACATTCCCTGGCTGGTGCTCATCGCGGCCCTGCACGGGATGGTGCTGTGGCAGCGTCGGCGCATCGGCTTGCGCACGGCTTATTCGCTGGTAGTGGCGACGTTCGTGCTCATTCTCTACGCCACCTTCCTCACCCGTAGCGGCGTGCTGGGTAGCGCCTCGGTGCACTCGTTTACCGACCTTGGCTTGTCGGGCCAGCTCATTATCTACCTCGCATTCTTCACTGTGGGGGCCATCGCGCTGTTGGCCGCCCGCTGGCAAGACATCCCCGTTTCGGAGAAGGAGCTGACTTCGTATAGCCCCGAACTGTGGGTATTCGTGGGGGCCACGGTGCTGTGCCTGGCCGCCTTCCAGGTGGTGGTAACAACCAGCATCCCGGTGTATAACTCCTTCCTGGGCTTCATCGGCATCAAATCTAACCTGGCCCTGCCGGCCGACCAGATTCAGCACTACACGCGCATTCAGCTGTGGGCGGGCGTGCTCATCGGCTTGTTCTCGGGCATCGCCCAAATCCTGTGGTGGCGCCCGGCCAAGGAAACGGTGCTCAATGCCCTGGCTACGCCTACCATGCTGGCGCTGCTCACCACGGCGCTCGTGGTGCTGCTCACGCGCTACTTCGGCCACACCATGTCGGCCCCCTACGTGACGCTGCTGCTGGCGGGCCTGTTTGGGGTAATGACCAACGTTTCGGCCATCTTCGGGCTGTGGCGGCGCAAGGTGCAGCTCTCGGGCGGCGCGGTGTCGCACCTGGGCATTGCGCTTATGCTGCTGGGCATCCTAGCCTCGTCGGGCTATTCCAACATCATCTCGCGCAACACCAGCGGCAAGCTCATCTCGCGCGACATGGACGACAAGGGTAACGAGGAAAACGTGCTGCTCTGGCGCAATGAAACCGGTGCCATGAATGGCTACGACGTTACCTACACCGGCCAGTACCTCGACGTGCCCGGCCTGCCCGAGTACGTGAACACGACCCTGCTCTACCGCACCGACGATGAGTACAAGGCCGTGGCCCGTGGCGAAATCAAGCAGGGCGACAAGGTGTATTACCACACCGGCGACTCGCTCAATATCCTGCCCGAAAATACCTATTACCGCGTCGAATACACCGACAAGAAAAACGGGCAGAAATTTACCCTCTACCCCCGCGCCCAAGTCAACGAGGAGATGGGGGGCTTGCTGGCTTCGCCGGCCTTGCAGCGCTTCTGGGACCACGACATCTACTCGCACATTTCCTCGGTGCCCGACCCGCGCAAGGAGATTCCGTGGAGCACCGCCGTGCCGCACGAGCTGAGCGTGGGCGATACGCTGTTCCTGAACGACTACTTTGCCGTGTTCCGGGCCATTGAGCAGGCGCACGAGGTACCGGGTATCAAGCTGGAGCAGGGCGACATTGCCTTGCAGGCCGACATGATTATCACCGGCGAGAAGGGCCGCGAGTACCACGCCCACCCCATCTTCCTGCTGCGCGACCGCCAGGTGGGCCGCGTGCCCGAAATTATCGAAGACCTGGGCCTCAAGCTCACGCTCGACCAAATTGACCCGGTCAAGGGTAAGTTCACCTTCGCCATCAGTACCACCGGCAAGGATTACATTATTCTCAAAGCCACCGAAAAGCCCTTCATCAACTTGTTGTGGGGTGGCACCTTGCTCATGGGCCTGGGCCTCGTGCTGAGTATGCGCCAGCGCAAAGCTGCCAAAGCCGCCGCAGTACCAGCGGCGGCCGACCGCGCCGGGGCGGCCCGTCCCCGCGCCGTGGCTTAATTCTGGCGTACCTGCTTAGCCCGTCGTAAGAGCGGCGACAAGTCTCCGAGCATTTTGGAGATTTGTCGCCGCTCTTGCCTTGTATGCCGACGGGCTGGGGCATGCAGGGTAGTCCTGCTGGTTAGGTGCTGAATATAGTTTATTTACCTAAGGTGGATACTTATACCCTCAGCCGGCATCCGCCTGCCGCAGCACGAAGGGTGTTGTAAGAGGTACAGTCTTAATAAGTAGCAATGCGCTTGCAGTGATGCAGCGGCAGCCTGGCAGCCTGGCAGCCTACCGCATTAAAAAAGGCCACCCCGTTTGCTGGGGTGGCCTTTTTGATATGGGTAAATGCGAACCGAACTACCTGCTTACTTCACGATGGCCAGCTGGCGGGTCATGGTCTCCTCGCCGTTGCGCACTTGCAGCGAGTAGAGGCCGGGGGCCAGGGTAGTCAGGTTGAGCGGGTTGGTGAAGTTGTCGCGGGCGGTGCCCGTGTATACAACCTGACCCAGGGTGTTGGTTACGCGCACGCTCAGGGCACCCTTGGCATTAGCCCCGTGGATTTCGAGGTCGAACGCGCCGGTAGTCGAGGGGTTGGGGAACACCGATACGGCCCGCAGCAGCGCCTCCGAGGTGGTCGCCGTAAATACGGCGGAAGTGATGCTCAGGTCATCAATGTACAGGTTGCCCTGCTCAGCCGCGCTGATAACGTGGAAGCCCACGTATTGCGTGCCGGCACCGGGCGTGAACACTGCCACGGCCGGGGTGGAAGAGGCATTGGCCAGGGCGTAGTTCGTGTTGGTGATGTTGTTATTGGTGTAAAGCGTGGTGACTTGGCCCGCGGCGCTGGCGGAGGGGCCAGCCTTCACTTCGAGCCGCTCCACGTAGTTGGACGGGCTGTTGACGATACCTTCGCCCCGGTAGCGGAAGGCTACTTGGTAGCGCGTGTTGGCGGCCGTAGTCAGGGGCGGCGAAAAGAACCAGTCATCGGCCGCTACGCTGTTGGTGAGAGCGCTGGTGTAACGCATCGCGTTCGATCCCGAGTAAGGAGCCGTCCGGTTAATGGCCCAGGTGGCGGCGTCGTTATTGGCATTCAGCACGGTTATGCCGCAGGGCAAGGGCTGGCCGGGGATGATGTTGTCGAAGGTCTCCGCGTAGGGGAATGAGGCCACCGTGGTATTCGGGGCGCAACCCGTCTGGAACTGGAAGGGACCGCGCAGGGCGCTCTGGCTGGTTGCCGAGCAGTTGGTACGCACGAATACTTGGTACACGGTATTCGGTACGAGACCCGTGATGGAAATCGGCAGCGTGGCGCTGGTGAGGGTAGTGCCACTCGTGGTCGGGTCGAAGCCCGCCGGCCCGTAGATGATGGTGTAGCCAGCCGGCGAAGCCGAGCCGCCCGTGAAAGTTACCTGCGCCGAAGTGCCGGTGAGGGCCGAGAACGTGGCCGCCGTGGGCGGCAGGCAGCTCGGGGCCGCACCCACGTTCACGTCAATCATAAAGCTGCCGAAGTTGATGAAAGCCAAATCCTCCGGAACGCTGCCGGTCAGGTCTTCATAATAAAAAGCGCCCGGACGGGTCGGCGACTCGGCTTGCAGGCCCAGCGGGTAGTAGGTAGTGCCCGTGAAGCTAGGGATAGCCAGGCCCGCCAGGAAGCCCCCGGCGGGTACCGTGAGCGGCGTGGTTGCGCCGGCGGCGGTGATGGTAAACGTCTTGACGGTGTTTACGTCAGCATTCGTGACCACGTAGTCGGCCGAGCGCCCCAGAATTGCCCCGGTAGTCGGATCGGTAACTACGGCATACAGCGTGCGCCCCACTGGCGAGTAGCCCGTGAAGCCGGCAATGAAGATGGAAACGGTATTGACGGGAGTAGCGACGCTGGTCGGGAAAAGCGCCAGGAACATGCCGCCGGTATTGCCATTGCCCAGCCCCGACGAGTTGCCCTCATTGGGCCGCGTGTAGCCGTCCACGTTGGTAGAAACCAGCTGGCTGGCCGTCTGCGAGTTGTTGGCGTTGTTACCATCCGCAGCCACCGATACGGTGAGCGTGTTGGTGCCCAACACTGTCGGTGAAAACCCGGGGAACGAGACCAGTACCGTGTCCTGCGTAGGAATATTCGGTACCGTAACGGTGGTCGTGAAGGGATTGGCACCCGTCGAGCGCAGCGTTACCACTAGGTTGGTGAGCGGGTCGGAGCCGTAGTTGGCAATGGCCGTGCTCACCACGTGGGGCGTGCTGATGGGCGTGGCGAGCTTGGGCAGGGTGTAGAGGGCGAGCACGGCGGCGTCTTTGGCCACGGGCGTAAACCGGTACGTGCGGCCAGCATCGGGCCCTACCGAGCGGCGGAAGTTGTGCGTGCTGCCAGTGTAAGTGCCGGTAATAAAGGTGGTCGTAGACCAAGCTGCGGACGAAGCAGGTCTAAGCCCTAGCACATCCTGGCCGGACGCGCTCCCCGAGCCCTTGATGCCAACGGTGGAATAGCGGGCTATTTCAGTCCCGGTAGTGGCAGGGGTGGGCGCATCGTACACAAACTCAATGACGTTGGTGCCTTGGTACAACTTCACCTGAAACGAGAAGTTAGCGTACTGGGCCGCGCT
>CAJYVK010000148.1 GCA_913778455.1 uncultured Hymenobacter sp.
GTGCTCGACCAGCTCCTTGCCCGTGCCGTTCAGCTGGCTAGCCTGCCCCGGCTGGCGCGGGTGCGGCGCGAGCCGCTGGCGGCGCAGGCGGCGCTGCTGCGCTACCTGCTGGGCCGGGCGCAGGGCACGGCCTGGGGGCGGCGCTATGGCTACACGCCGGGGCTGGGTGCCGAAGAGTTTGCCCGCCGCGTACCGGTGAGCACCTACGAGCAGCTTTACCCTGAGCTCGAAAAAGTGCTGCGGGGCCAGCCCGACGTGCTGTGGCCCGGCCCGGCCCCGCGCTGGCAGGCCCGCAGCAGCGGCACCACCAACGCCCGTAGCAAATACATCCCGCTCACCCGGGAAGCCCTGCACGACAACCACTACCGCGCCGGGCGCGATATGCTGGCCCTGGCCACCCACCTCTACCCCAGCCAGCGCGTGATCGGGGGCAAGACGCTGAGCCTGGGCGGCAGCCTCGACGCCAGCCCGTTTGGCGGGGGCGCGGTGGCCGGCGACGTGTCGGCGCTCATCATGCACAGCTTGCCGGGCTGGGCGCAGGCGCTGCGTACCCCGCCCCTGCCGCTGGCCCTGCTCGACGAGTGGGAAGAAAAAATCGAGCGCATTGCCCGCCACGTGCTCACCCAGGACGTGCGCGTGCTGGCCGGCGTCCCCACCTGGATGCTGGTGCTGCTGCGCCGCGTGCTGGCCCTGGCCGGGGCCGCCGACCTGCGCGCCGTGTGGCCCCAGCTCAGCCTGTTTTTGCACGGGGCGGTGGCCTTCGGGCCGTACCGGGCACTGTTTGAGGAACTGATGCCCGGCGAGCAGCTGCGCTACCTCGAAATCTACAACGCCTCGGAGGGCTACTTCGCCCTGCAAGACGAGCCCGGTGCCCCCGACCTGCTGCTGCTGCTGGAGCACGGTATCTACTACGAGTTTCTGCCCGCCGAGCAGTTCGACAGCCCCGACCCGCGGCCCGTACCGCTCGAAGCCGTGACCATCGGCCCGAGCTACGCACTGGTTATCAGCAGTAGCGCCGGGCTGTGGCGCTACCTAGTAGGCGACACCGTACGCTTTACCTCGCTGCGGCCCTACCGGGTGCGCATCACGGGGCGTACCAAGCACTTTCTCAACGCGTTTGGCGAAGAAGTGGTGGTGGAAAATGCCGAGGCGGCCATTGCAGCGGCGGCGGCGGCCACGGGCTGCGCAGTGCGCGACTTCACGGCCGCGCCCGTGTACTTCGCCGCGGGCACCGGCACCTCACGCGGCGGCCACGAATGGGCCGTGGAGCTGCACGGCCCAGCCACCGCCGACGCGGCCCACTTCGCCCGGGCGCTGGACGCGGAGCTGCGCCGCCTCAACTCCGACTACGACGCTAAGCGTCACCGCGACCTGGCGCTGGCCCCGCCCCGGGTACACTTCGTACCCACCGGCACCTTCGAAACCTGGCTGCGCGGCCGGGGTCGCCTGGGCGGCCAGCGCAAGGTGCCCCGCCTCGCCAATTCGCGTCAGGTACTGGAGGAAGTACTGGCGTTGGTCGGCTAGCCAGCGGGCGGCCCGCCAGCCCTAGCCAGCGGGTGAGCAATAAAAACCAGGGCACCCACTCATTAAGCTAATGATCTGTGGCTGTGCAGGTAGCGCGTTTGCAGTCCGCAATCGTTGTCGGCATCGTTTGCGCAAATTTTTAAGCATTGCGCCGGATAAGTAGTTGACGTGCCGAATACTTTTACGCCCCTACCCGGCCGCGTGGCCGGGCTTTCCCACCCAATCTCTTTTCCACATGAAGAAGCTCTCCCTGCTGCTCGGGCTGGCAGTCACTGTCGTGGCCTGCAACAAACAAGACGCGCCCGCACCCAACCCGACCACCGTCGCCTCGGCCGATGCCAGCGCCACGGTCACGACCGAAGCGGCCCTGAAAACGGCCGTCGCCAATGCCAACCCCGGCGACATCATTACCATCAGCGGCACCATCCGGCTCACGAGCACGCTGCAATGCCTGCGCAGCGGCACGGCCAGCGCCAAAATCAACCTCACGGGCGGCACCCTCGACTGCTCGGGCTTGTCCTCGGGCTGGGGCGTGAAGGTGAACGGCAGCTACTGGAACATCACCAACATGACTATCAAAAACGCGCCCGATTGCGGCCTGGTCTTCCAGACCGGCGGCTACAACTACGTGTACAAGGTAATCACCACGGCCAACGGCGACTCGGGCCTGCAAGTGTACAACGGGGCCCACGACAACAACATCAGCTACTGCACCTCGACCGAAAACTACGACGCAGCCAACGCCGGCGAGAATGCCGACGGCTTCGCCTGCAAGCTCTCGGCCGGTGCCAACAATAAGTTTGACCACTGCACGGCCAACCACAACTCCGACGACGGCTGGGACCTCTACGGCCAGCCCTCCACCGTGACCATCACTAACTGCACGGCCACCAACAACGGCTTCGGCGGCAACGGCGACGGCAACGGCTTCAAGCTGGGCAGCGCCGGCCAGACCGTGCCCCATACCGTCACCAACTGCACCAGCAACACCAACAAGGCCAGCGGCTACGACGGCAACGGCAACACGGGCCACATCACCATCACCGGCAGCGGCGGCTCGGGCAACGGCAAGGCGCTGTTTTCGCGCATTTATTAACCCTCGGTATTAGCCAGCAGAAAGGCCCTTCCGCCGCGTGCGAAAGGGCCTTTTTTGCTCCCTACTACGGCCTCTAGACTAGGTTGCCTGGCTGCTAGATCGTAGTAAGCCGGTGGCGTGGCCATTCACTTAATCGCAGCAGGCGGGTACCGCGAAATTGGCTGGGTTAATGGGCTGCTGCAATACTTCAAAGTCAAAGTAGTCCGCCAACGCCAGGCTGGTGCCCACCCCCAACGCGGACTGCGACTGCATAAAAGTCACCGGGCGACTCAATGTACCATCGGGCGACAGGGGAGCGTACCACGTCCACAGATAGGTAGACTGCGGGTAGTTAGGCTCTGCGGGGGGAAACAGTGCCGAGTAAATGAGAATGGTGGTATTGGGGCACAGCACGGGGTTATTGGTGATAGTCGCCTGAATAGTGCCCTCTACTCCTGGGTTGGAAATCCAGTTTGGGGCTTCCTGGGGGAAATCAAACTGCTGGGCAGGACCTGCGCACGAACACGGGGGCGTACTCCCTTCGAGGTAGTTCGTGATAAGATAGCTGGTATCGCTGTACTCAGGCCCCGGAGCTACGGGAGAAGGCCCCGTCAGCAAGGCTTCCTGCGATACTATTATATTGCCCGTACTGTCGGTAGCGTCCGGATTGTACGTGTACAGCATGAGGGTATTTTGCGCCCGGTCGGTATAAACACTATACTCACTGTCGGGCTTCCACACGTACAACACTCGGGTAGGCAACGGATTATACTGCTCATTGACCGGCGTCATAAGGGCCGTCATGCCAAAGTTGGCGTTGAAGACGAAATTGGAGTAGTTGCTGGGATTACCCAGAGAGAACCCTTCAATCATGGGTTCTGCCCAAGGCGCTGGGGCACCTGGCGCCTGCGGACTGAACGAAGGAAAGTACGTGAAAGAGTACATCTGAAGCAGCGGCAATTGCGTCGGGTCGCCCTGCGTAATAGCTGGTGGCCCTTGGCCGTACATCATCCGCACGGGGTATTGGCTCTGGGAGTCGAACCACATCCAAGTGGCAGCGAAGACGTCTGGTACAGAAGAATTAACCGGAATTTTCCACCAGTCGGCAGTTTGGGCATTCATCCAGTTTAGCGGGGAGCTCCCCGCGCACGTCGGCGGCGTATTGCTGCTGTTGCCAAACCAGCCGTTGGTGGGCATCTGCCAGCCCATCTCTACCTGCGTCCAGGTGCTACCTTGGTCGGTAGAAAGCGTGGTAAATCCATTCTCCTCGATGATATACCACCAAGTGCCACCTTGGGTACCAGCAATTTGAGCAGAAAAATAACCGCCCTCCGCGTAAGAAAGGTTGGCGATGCACAGCTGATAAAACGGGGAATCGGCCGGCGCACTACCATCCTGCGGTGGGCTGAATGGCTGTAATAGGGCGACTGCACTCCACTGCGGCGGCATGACGGGTGGCGTCAGGGCAGGCTGCGTCTGGAGGGTAGGATAGGCGGAGAACGGAATCGGATCGACGTTGCTTGCAGGATCGCTCATGACTTCTACCATCGTTTAAGTAGGGTGAAACTTGCTAGCAAAGCACCGGCACGCGCAAGGCAACTTGTGAGCGTAGAAGTACCTATTTATAAAAAACGAGTAGTTCTACGCTCACAAGTTGCCCTGTCTAACGGGCGCTCTATCATCTACTGTTTCGCACTCCCACCGTAACCTGCGCGTGTACTAAATGAGTGGCGGCAGCTCGTCGGTTACTGCAACAGGCGACGTTTCCGCCGGCAGCAATTCGTCTGGCTGGTCGTATCGACGGTTGTGCAATACCCGCAGCTGGTCGTAAGGAGCCAGGGCGGTTGCGTGAAGTAGTTCGGCTTGGAGCAGAATGGGGCGAGGTACCGCAGGCCGGGTCGTCCTGGGTAGTCTCAGAAGAATTTTCCCATCAAAGGCGACCAGTAAATTACTTCGGCCAGGACAAGTTGACAACCCATGCCCGTCTCGAATCAGCCCACTTTTTAAGTACCACTTACGGCCGTAAAATTTCTCCATAGCGAGTAAGCCACCCCGAAGTAGCGTGGGCGGCCTTGCGCTTTAGCCAGCGGGGCTCGGCACACACTGACCTACTTTTGAGGGAAGTAGCTTAGGGTACTTCCCTCCTCCGTTTATTCGATGCTTACCTCCGCCGCCCAGACTCCTCTTTCCGCTACTGCGGCCACGTACGCCACGCTGCTGCGCTTGCCCAAAGTCGAACTACACGTCCACCTGGAGGGAGCTATCCCTGCGGCTACGCTGCTCACCTTGGCTCGGCGGCACGGCGTGCAACTACCTGCCCGCACCGAAGCCGAGGCCACGAACTGGCTTCAGTTCAAGGATTTTCCGCACTTCGCCCAGGTCTACCAGGCCATCTCGCGCTGCATTCAAACAACCGACGATTTAGAACAGCTAACCTACGAATTCCTGCGCGAGCAGGCGCGGCAAGCCATTTGGCATACCGAGTTCACTTTCACGGCCTGGACTCACTTCCACAACTGGGGTCTGCCCTACAGCGAGCAGTTTGCCGCCCTGCACCAGGCCCGCCAGCGGGCGGAGCGCGACTTTGGGGTGAGCAGTCTCGTTATCGCGGACATTCCCCGCGGCTATGCCAGCCCGCAGCAGGCACTAGTCATGGCCGAGCAGGTGGTACTGGCGCGGGCCAGCGGCGTCGCGGCGCTGGGACTGGGCGGCTACGAGGTGGGCAACCCGGTGGCTCCCTACCGGGCCGCCTTCGACCTGGCCCGCGAAGCGGGCCTGCCCTGCGTACTGCACGCGGGCGAAACGGCCGGCCCGGCCAGCATCTGGGAGGCGCTGGAAACGGGGCACAGTCAGCGTATTGGGCACGGCGTGCGCTGCCTGGAAGACGAGCGGCTAGTGGCTTACCTGCGCGAGCACCGCATCCCGCTGGAGGTATGCCCAAGCAGCAACGTCTGCCTGAAGGTGGTTGACCACTACGCCGCCCACCCATTACCTACCTTACTAGCGCAGGGCCTCTACGTAACGCTCAACAGCGATGACCCGGCCCTATTCAGCACCAGCCTAACGCAGGAATACTATAAAAGCCACTGCGAACTGGGCCTCTCGCTGGCAACTCTTGCGCAGCTAGCGCACAATGCGCTGGCCGCCTCGCTGCTGTCGCCCACTGAGCAGGCCCGCCTGCGTGCCCGCTATTTTGCCGCGCCACCGGCAACGTGGGCTAACGTTGCTGAATCACTATGACAAGGCACCGTAACCAAATACCCTAGGCTATCGGCTGGGCTGCCGTTTGCACTAGGCTTCCGCGATTTCCCCTCACTTACCGTGGACCGGGGGCAAAAAAATAAACCCCCGTCTGCTTGCTGCAAACGGGGGTTTTCGTGGGCAGTATCGTGCTCAATCATTTGCCGGACGGTGCCAGTGCTTGCCGGTAAAAGTGCCATTCCGTGCTACTATGCATGATTTAGTGGCGTACTGGCTGCAAGTTCAGGCAGCGATTTACCCAGAAACCGGGGGCAACTTTAGTTTTTGCCCCCGGTCGGTTTTGCCCCCGACTCTGCTAGTGTAAGTACTCTGTAATTCTTTCTTGCCCATCAAGCGGCACAGCCAATCAAAATGCCATGTACTGGCCCGGGTCGATGCCCACCACCTGGCACGAGCCAGCAAATACTTTAGTGGCCTCTCGTGGGGTGTAGGTGGGGTGAAACAGCGCCTTACTAGGAGGTGTTAACAGTAAGTAGTACGTTTAGGCATGGCTTATTTGTTGATGGATAGGCAGCCGTTGCGCAGTAGCCATAGAACCGCCTCTACGAAGTGGCGGTTGTCGCGACCCCGCCCGCCTTTGGTGCCCTTCTGACCGGGTAATAGGGGCGCAATCTGCGCCCACTGTGCGTTTTTCAGTAAATATAATATACACGAACATATAATTTGACATTAACATCTCCTAGCAAGAGTAGGGCGCCGCGAAGGCCGCTGATTT
>CAJYVK010000149.1 GCA_913778455.1 uncultured Hymenobacter sp.
GTACTGGCGCAGCCAGTCCACGAGGTTCATGTTATCGGCCTGGAAGAAGGCGCTGTTTTCCTTCGGAAAGTAGCTCGGCGTGATGGTCGTACCCCAGTTATAAGTGCCCTTGTCGGCCTTTTCCTCACCAAAAATGATGTCGAACAGCAGCGAGGCCGCCCGGTCGTCGCGGCCCACGATGGCTACCTTGTCGCCCTTGTCGAGCGTGAAGCTCACGTTTTTCAGCACCGGCTGGCCGTCCACGGTCTTGTTGATGCCTTCTACTGTCAGCAGCTGGTTGCCGGCCTCGCGCTCGGGCTTAAAGGCGATGTAGGGGTAGCGGCGCGACGAAGGCTTAATCTCCTCCAGCGTCAGCTTTTGCAGCAGCTTCTGGCGGCTGGTGGCCTGCTTCGACTTGGAGGCGTTGGCCGAGAAGCGGCGCACGAACTCTTCGAGCTCCTTGCGCTTGTCCTCGGTCTTTTTGTTTACCTCCTGGCGCTGGCGCAGGGCCAGCTGGCTGCTCTCGTACCAGAACTAGTAGTTGCCGGGGTACATCGTGATTTTCGAGAAGTCCAAGTCGGCCATGTAGTTGCACACGGCGTCGAGGAAGTGGCGGTCGTGGCTCACCACGATTACCGTATTCTCGAAGTTGTCGAGGAAGTTTTCGAGCCAGAGTACGCTTTCGGCGTCGAGGTTGTTGGTCGGCTCGTCGAGCAGCAGCACGTCGGGGTTGCCAAACAGCGCCTGGGCCAGCAGCACGCGCACCTTTTCGCTGGCCCCGAGGTCGGCCATGAGGCTGTAGTGCTTGTCTTCGGTGATGCCCAGGCCACTCAGCAGCTCGGCAGCCTTGTACTCGGCATCCCAGCCCTCCATGTCGGCAAACTCGCCCTCCAGCACGCCCAGGCGCTCGCCGTCGGCGTCGGTAGCCGTGCCCGCGTCGTACTTGGCGTAGAGGGCATCTTTCTCGCGCATTACGTCGGCCAGCTTCTGGTGACCCTGGATAACGGTTTTCAGCACCTCCTGGTCGTCGTAGGCAAATTGGTTCTGCTTGAGCACGGCCAGGCGCTGGCCGGCGGGCATCTCCACCGAGCCGGTATTGGGCTCAATCTCCCCCGATAAAATCTTCAAAAAGGTGGACTTACCCGCCCCGTTGGCCCCTATAAGGCCATACACGTTGCCGGGCAAAAACTTCACCGTTACATCTTCAAACAGCACCCGCTTGCCGTAGCGCAAGCTCACGTTGGTCGTAGAAATCATCTATGCCAGAATAAGAAACCGAAAAAACTTCCCAAAAATACGCTGCCGCCCGGCCTTACTGCTGCACAACGCAGGCTAGCCGTATTTTGTGCCCCAGCCCAGACACAACATCCCGACCGGAATTTCAGTATAAAAGCCTGAAGTCATCCCCCGTGGCTTCCGGGCATTCAATTCCTTTTAAACTCCTTTTCCTATGGCTTCCCGTTCTCTCTCGGCTCCCCACGCGCACACGCTCACTCCCGAGCAAAACGGCTTCCGCTACGGCTTGATGACGGCCGCCGTACTGTGCATTTATACCCTGGCGGCGGCGCTGCTGGGCTTCTTTTCTCGCATTGAGGCCGGTAGCCTCGACGTGCTCATCCTCGTGCTGGGCTCGGTAATGGCCATTCGGCACCTGCGCCAGCTGCGCGGCGACCACATGCCTTACCTCGGCGGCTACGGCACGGGCATCATCTCGGCCATGGTGGCCTCGGTGGTTCTCGGGCTGTTCTTTATCATTTTGTCGGTGATCATGCCTCACTCGCTCGACCTGACCCAGGTAGAGAATCTGTTCGGCTTCGATCTGTCGGTAGTGGTGGCCTTCCTGGCCATCGTGCTGATGGGCACCATGACGGGCGTTATCACTTCGCTGATAGCCATGCAGTACTACAAAGCCGATCCCATCGACCCGCTGAAAGCAATGGAGCGCTAGGCTGGGTAATTCAGTATGATAAGTAAAAAGGGCGGCCATTTCCAAACCTTGGAAATGGCCGCCCTTTTTTGTGTTGGTTTTGTTGTAGCTAATGGGAGAATCACTCTTAACGCAGCTTTTAGAATAGCCCAATGCCACCTATGGTCGGCAGGCTCAGCATGACGACCATAGGTGGCGCAAGGAGTAGTTAAGCGAATCAGCTACTAAGAAATCAAGAATGTGGCACTACGCCACCACCGCTGGCAACGCGAACGGTACGAAAGGGGCTACCTCACCCCCAAAGCGGTGGATCTCGCGAATGATGGTGCTGCTCACGCCCGCCAGGGTGGGTGCGGTGAGCAGAAATACCGTTTCGAGGTCGGGGTGCAGGTGGCGGTTGGCCTGGGCGATGGCGTTTTCGTACTCGAAGTCCAGGGTGTTGCGCAGGCCGCGCAGCAGGTAGCGTACCCCGGTAGTGCGGGCAAACTCGGTGGTGAGGCCCTGGTAACTACGCACCGATACTCGCGGCTCATCGGCAAACAGGGTGGTGAGCTGCGCAATCATCCATTCCACCGGCAGGTAGCGCTGCTTGCTGCTATTGGTGCCGATGGCGATAATTACCTCGTCGAACAGCCCCACGCCGCGCCGTACCACGTCGAGGTGACCGTTGGTAAAGGGGTCGAAAGAGCCGGGAAAAAGCGCGATTCTTTTCATAGCGACGGAAATAGGCTAAGGTGGAAGCGCGAGCTTACTCGCAGAAAGCCAGGCTAAACAGGTCGAAATGCCGGTAGTCGGCTATTTCGTTGAGGTAGTAGAAATACTGCAAGCCAAACGGCCGGGTGCCGAAGCGCAGGTGGCGCACGTAGGTGCTGAGCAGTACGAACGTGGCCGAGTCGCTCGTAAGCTCGCCCCAGACGGTGACGGCGTCGCGGTCGGGATTAAGGCCCAGTTCCTGCATCACGAGGATGGTGTAGTAGGCCACGTCTTCGGCCGTGCTCACCGTAAACGAGTTGCACAGCTCCACCTGGTCGCCGAGCACGATGACCGTCAGCTCTTGGTCGGCCAGGTTGAGATATACCTGGCGCGGAGCGCCGCTGGGGCCGCGCTGGTGCAGCAGCCCACCGAGCAGGGCGCTGGCTTGGGGCAGCAGCCGGACGCTGGGGCCGTGTACCTGCCGCAGCCACTGCCCCAGGCTGGCCGGCGCGGCAAACAGGCTCACGATGTCGGTGGCCGGGGCGGGTAGGTGCAGAGTGTAGGCCAGGGCCTCCTCGCCGGGGGCCAGCTCGTGGTGCGGGCGCAGGTAGGCTTCCTCATCGCCGGGGCGGTACAGGGGGGCGGGTAGCAGGGGCGTAGCCCCGCTGGCCAGGCCCAGCCGCAGGCGTGCCCAGCCGGGCTGGCCCAGCAGCGTACCAGCCGCTACGGCGGGCAAATCGGCCAGGGTGGGGAGCGGTAGGTCGTCGAAAGTGACGATTTTGTGGCGAGCAACCTCCAGGGCGGCTAGGCGCAGGCGGCCCGCGCCGGCCAGGGCGTAGAGGTGGTAGGCAGTGAGGTTCGCCGCGTCGAAGGTGTCGTCGCGCAGGCTGAGCAGAGAAGAAGCGGGCAGGGCAGAAGAGGCAGGCACGGGGTAAAAGTACTGGTGGGCTCCCCGTTTTCGGGCGGAACTACGTGGCTGTCCGCGATAAAAATCTGACAATCAAAAGCTAGGGGTGCAGTAGCACCTGGGGCACAAAGATGTCGTCGGTGCTGAGCAGGCCGCGCAGTACGGGGTGAACCTGGGCCGGCGGCAGGGCCAGCAGCTGGCGCGGAGTGCGCCAGGCCAGCTCGGTGAGCAGTTGCGCGTCGGCCGCGTGCTCGGGGTCGTGGCCCAGGCGCGGGGTGGCGGCCGGGTCGTCGAGCGTTACCTCAAAAAATAGTTCGAGGGCCTGGAGATTGTCGTGCCGAAACTCGTGCAGGTGCAACTGCCGCCCCACGCGTACGGCTAGGCCGGTTTCCTCTAAAAACTCGCGTTGCAACGCCTGCTTTAAGCTCTCCCCGAAGGCCCAGCCCCCGCCGGGCGGCGACCAAAATGGGGCGTCGTCGGCCAGCAGCCCCCGGTGGGCCGCCAGCAGAATTCCCCCGTCGCGCACTAGAATTCCCCCCACGCGCACCCGCACCAGACCAGCGTAGGGGGTTAGAAGAGAATTGGTTGAATTCGAATTGGCAGTGGACATAGCAACGAAGGTAGCCCCAAGAATGGTGGGCTTTACGCAAACCCGCCCGGGGCGGGCGAATTTGGGGCGCGGGGGCGGCGGCCCGGCCCATCGGTATCTTTGGACTGTCTATGCCCGCTACCCCTCCCGAATCCGCCGCTGACCTCGAAGCCCGCATCCGCGAAAAGCTCCAGCGCCAGTATTTTATGCATCTTATCGGGGCCGACCTCACCCGCATTGAGCCCGGCCGTATCGAAGCCGAGCT
Source organism: uncultured Hymenobacter sp. (assembly GCA_913778455.1). GTDB lineage: Bacteria > Bacteroidota > Bacteroidia > Cytophagales > Hymenobacteraceae > Hymenobacter. The sequence goes on from CAJYVK010000149.1 coordinate 4,361, forward strand.
CGCGCTGGGCCAGCAGCACCAGCAGCAGCGGGGCTTCGCCCACGGCGGCCTCGTAGCCACGATGGCCGACCTGGCGGCGGGCTTCGCCGCCGTCACGCTCGTGTCCGAGAGCCAGGGCGTGGTGACGTCCGATTTGAAGGTGAGCTATTTAAATCCCGGTGTCGGCCAGCGCATAAAGGCTATTGGCTGGGTGTTGAAGGCCGGGCGGCGGCTGCATTTCTGCGAAGCCGAGGTGTGGTGCGACGACGTGCTGATTGCCAAGGCTTCCGCCACGATGGCGGTGATCGGCTAGAAAGATGTCAGTGGTTGAAAATAGTTAAGTGTATTAAACACGTCCTGTCCTGCTCAACTGGCGTTTGCTTGCCGAAGCATGACAGGACATGTTTTGGCACATTGATTTAAGGCGCGGCCACAAACCAGTAGTCGCCGAAGCTGTTGAGGTGGTCGCCGGTTACCTGGCCGCGGGTGGTGTTGTCATTGATAAAATAATACAGCGGGTGCCCCTTGTAGGTGAGCTGCTGCGTGCTGCTCGTGGCGCTGCCGTAGGGGCCGGAGGTAGTAGTCTCGGTGCGGGTGATGGTGCTGAAATCGCTCGCGCTCAGGCCGGATGGTATTACCGGGGCGTTCAGTAGCAACGCGGGCCAGGCACTGAGGCAGCCGCCCGTGCAGTTGGTGGGCTTGGTATTGGGGGAGGCGTCGTCCTTGGCAAAGTAATAGAGCGTGCGGCCCTGGGCATCAGTCAGGTAGGTTTTGGTCGTGGCGACGTTGGTGGTCTGGTCCACCACGCTCTTGCGGCCCAGCATAACGCTGTAAGTGGGGTTGAGCACGTACCACACGCCGCCGATGCCATTGCCCCCCGTTTGGCCGGCGGCCTCGCGGGTGTTGGTGCCGTTGACGGCCGGGGCGTAGTAGTAGAGGGGCCATCCTTTGTAGAAGGTCTGGTTACGGCCATCGGTGGTTTTCTTGCTGGTAAAATCACTGGCATTCAACCCGCTGGGGGGCGTAATGCGCCCTCCGTAATACACGGGCCAGGTGGGGTTGCACGTGGCGCTGGTGCACGAGTTGGTGCCAGCCACGTCTAAGGCGAAGAAATACAGCGTGTTACCCGCCGAATCGGTGAGAATGGTCCCCAGCGAGGCCGAGGTCGCCAGCTTCACGTTGGCCGTGGCCGGGGCGGTGGTCGAGGCATCGTCCTTTTTGCAGGCGGTTAGGCCCAGGCTCAGCGCTAGGGTCATTCCGGCGAACCCGGTCAGCTGCAGGGGGAAGAGTTTTGTACGCATGAGAAAGAGGGTTAAGTAATTGTAGGTGAAGAAATTAATTCTGAAAAAGAACCTGGTGAAAAGGCAAGCCGGTAGCGAGCAGCCACTGGTAGGTGGCTGGGGGAGGTGGGCAGGGCAGGTGATAAGGGACGGAAGCCGGCCCGCGCACGGGGGCCGGTACTAGCCTACTCGGCGCGGCGGCCGCGAGGGTTGCCTAGGCCGTGGCCCGGCGAAAAAAATGAACGAGCCAGCCTAGCGCTGCGGTCGCACGGTGAAGCTGCGGGCCACGGTAAAGCCGAAGTAGAGGTCGCCCGCGAAGAAATTACCCGTGGTTTCGGGGATGAAAAACTTCTCCGTCATGCCCAGCGAGTTGGTCACGTGCAGCTGAAACACATGGCCGCCGGTTTCGAGGTCCACGCCCACGCCCAGCGCGTTGCGAAAATCGCGGGCCGTGTTGCCGGGTAGCAGGTAGTAGTAGTCGGCGGTAATGGCGGTGCGCTTGGTTACCTTCTGGCGCAGCCCCGCGCCGAGGGCGTACACGTCGTTCTGGGCAGCGCTGGTAGCCACGTAGTTGCGATGCACGAGCGTGGGCATCAGCTGCACCGATAGGCTGGGGCTGAACTTACGAGCCAGCAGCGCCTGGTAGGCGTAGGTGACGCGCGAGCTGGTAGTGCGGGTCTCGGACGGGTCAAACCGGAGCGTGGTGACGGCCGCCGAGGCCAGCAACGCCACCGACACGGGCATGGGCCTTGCCCCGGTCGCCTGTTCCAGCAAGCGGTATTTAACGAAGCCATCGAAGGTTTTTTCCTGCGAGCTGCGGCCGACGCCCACGGCCAGCCGATCGGTGAGGCCATACTCCAGGCCGAGGCGTAGCACGGCCTGGTCGAGGCCAAAGAAATTGTACGCCCCCGAATTGAGCGTGCCGAAGCGGTGCTGGATGAGGAAGAGCAGGGTGCCCGCGCCGGGCGTTTCCACGGTTTGCGAGTTGATGATGCGCGTGCCCTTGAACGTGGCAGTTACTACTTGGTGCGGCTGGTCGGCGGTGGTTTGCTGCACCAG
>CAJYVK010000150.1 GCA_913778455.1 uncultured Hymenobacter sp.
CGATGAAGAAGTTCTGCACCAGCTTCATCAGGCTCTCCACGCCCCGGTCGATGCGAGTCTGGAGCTTGCCGGTTTGGTTGCCGCTGTCGGTAAAAAAGCCCAGCTCGTAGCCCAGAATCTTCGTCACCGCCGCCTCGGCCAGCGCCCCCGATACACTGATGCGGATTTTCTCGCCGTAGTATTTCTGGCCGAAGGTGATGGCGGTGTTCACTAATTCTTTTCCCAGCAATAAAGCGCTTACCCACAACAGCAGTTGCCAACCCTGGGCCAGCCCCAGGCCCCGGGTGAGCAGGCCCTGCACGGTATCGACGGTGTAGCGCAGCACAAAGGGATTGACCTGCGCGGCCAGCGAACCCACCAGCGTGAGCAGCAGCGTGCTAATTACCAGGCGGCGGTAGGGCCGCACGAAGGGCAGCAGGCGTTGAATAATTTGCCAGAGGCTCATCGGCAGCAATAAAATAGGAAAAGCTCAAACCGGGTAGACGCGGCGAGTAGGGCGCAGGTTATTGGCGCGGTGGCCAGCCCCGACCGTAGAAACCGGCCGAAACGCTTTCGCGTAAGTCGGGGCATGAAAAAATTACTCCTCAGTGCCGCGGGGGCCTTGCTGGCCGCCGCCGCAGCGCCTTCGGCGCACGCTCAGGGTCTCCGCTTCGGGGTAAAAGCCGGCGCTAATCTCTCCAACCTGGCCGGCGACCTCGTCAACCAGGACCAGTATAAGAACCGCTGGGGTTTCCAGGGCGGCGTGATGCTCAACTTTGGCCTCGGGGATATCCTTTCTATTCAGCCCGAGGTTCTTTATTCGCAAAAAGGCTTCAAGTACGCTGACCAACAGATTACCAGTCCGATAGGCACTTTTCGCAACACGGGTAGCGTACGCTACGACTACCTCGACGTACCGGTGCTGGTGCGCGTGCGTGCCGCCGGCGTATTCTTCGAAGTAGGCCCGCAGTACAGCTACCTGATGAACGTCTCGACCGACCGCACCCAAACGCTGAACGGCAACGTGGTGGGCAATTCGGGCTCGGGCACCAGCAACCTCGACAATGTGCGGCGCAACGAACTCGGCTACGTGGGTGGCCTCGGCTACCAGGCCGAAAACGGCGTAATGCTGGGCGTGCGCTACAGCGGAGCTTTCACCGATTTTGCGAAAGATGGCTACAGCAACAACGAGTTCCGCAACGCCCGCAACTCGACTTTCCAAGCCTACGTGGGCGTGCTGCTCGGCGGCAAGTAGGCGCTGGCATTAAGCTAGTAGAAAGCGAAAAAGCCGCAGGCTCGGTGAGCCTGCGGCTTTTTTACGCACCCGATCTTGGGTAAAAGCTCACATCTAAGGCTTTACGGCCAACGCTTAGCACGCAACGACTGAACCGCGCAAGTCTTTTGGCTGGAGCATTGGGAAGCCCCGGACGCGACCCCGCATACTATTTCAACGGGCCGGACAGTTCTGGGGGTGGCAGCAGGGTGCTGCCCGTGGTGCCCCGGGTGCCGCGCCTACCCGTTTTCTGCAAAAAGATATGTTGCGCACCGCCTTCCTGCTAAGCCTGCTGGCCTTGCTGGCCGCCGGCCCGGCCTCGGCCCGCCCCACCCACGCCAGCTGGCCCTTTTGGCTGTCGAAGCCCGAACGCCACGGCAGCCGCAAGCTCGCCGGCGACTATACGCACCACTACGGCACCTACCGCCACCACAGCCGCCAGGATGGTGGGGGACTGTTCAGCTTTCTGCACTCCGGCAACCGCCGCTCGGCGCTGGCACGCCGCAAGAGCCGCTCCCGCGCCAGCAAGGCCCGGCGGCACCGCACCTCGGGCATTTTCAAGTAGACTGTAACCCCAAGCTCCAGCTTAGGGGGGCGTTTGGGTACGCTCACCAGGTGCCTCCCCAAGCTGGAGCTTGGGGCTACTACAACTGGCTTGTTCGCTAAGAGAATCAGTGGGAGGCAACCCTGCCCCATTTTAAGATAAAAGCCCGGTGTGCTCTGTGCAGCACACCGGGCTTTTTAGATTAATGCACGTGACAACACAGTAGCTGCCCGTTTACTCATCAGCCTTGGCTTTGATTTTCACCTTACCCTCTTTGGCCTTCACCTTGCCGTCCTGGGGCGCGGCCATGTCGCGCATGTGCTCGCGGCGGTTGGCTTGCATGGTGGTGTACTTGGTGTACTGGTCGGGGGTGAGCACAGCCTTGAGCTGGTCGTCGTACTTGGTGCGGCCAGCCAGCATTTGCTCGCGCAGCTGCTGACGGTCGGCGGTACCGGCTTGCAACTGCCCGCGCACGGCCTGCATTTCCTGGCCGCGGGCCAGCATGATTTGCTGTACTTTAGCCGACTGGTCGGCGCTCAGGCCGAGCTGCCGGGTCAGGCCTTCGGTTTGGCGGGCGGCCATTTCTTCGGGGGTGCGCTGGGGGCGGCCACCCGGGCCGGGGCCAGCCTGGGCCGAGGCGGCGGTAGCGGAGAGCACGAGGGCCAGCAGCGGCAGCAGGAGCTTTTTCATAAAAAAGAAGCGACTAAAAAGGATTTTTGAGTAAAAAAAGGCTGGTGGACTGCCAGCGCCTCAACTGGGCGCTGGCAATCATACCACTTGCTTAGAGGCCGACCGGGGGCAAAGGTTTAGCGGCGGTACTGGGCTTCCCAGCGGGCGCGTTCCTGGGGCGTTACGCGGTGGTTTTGGGCGTAGCCGTAGTTGTGGGCACGCTCCCAGTCACGGCGCTCTTCCAGGGTCACTTTGTGGTCGCGGTCGAAACCGAAGTTTTTGCTGCGGTCAAACTTGTCGTCGCGGCGGTCGTTGCGGTGCTGGGCTTCCCAGCGGGCCCGCTCCTGGGGCGTTACGCGGTGGTTGCGGTCGTAGCCGTAGTTGAAGTCGCGGTCGCCGGGGCGGGCCTGCTCGTAGCGGCTGCCGGGGCCGGGCAAGGTGGCGGCGAAGGCACCGGTGCTGGTGAAGAGGCTGGCGGTAGCGAGGGCGGCAAACAGGAAGGATTTCATGACGCGGGAAAAGAAAAAGCTGGAGGAAAGGAGAGGAAGATTTGCCCCCGTCGGCGGCCTAGGCACCGGCGGCGAGGTGCTTAACCCTTTGCAAATGCGTGGCCGAAAAAGCGGCCCAGCGGCCGGGAAGCGGCTTTTCAAGCGAATGTCCCGACCAACGCCCCGATTGTGCCGCCCAACTTTCGCCCCGGCGTCTTACAACCCCAGCCGGGAACCGGGCCGTAAAGTCTGGGTGCCCTTTTTTTCGTCCTGCTCATGCTACGCACCACTGGTTCTCTCACCGTCGGCCGGCTTGCGGGCCGGGTTTTCATCATCATCGGCGTACTACTTATGGGCCTGGGCTGGCACCTGCTGCAAAAGGAACGCGCCCGGGTAGCTCGTAGCGTACAAGCTACGGGCGTAGTCGAGAGCCTGACTAGCAGCACGTACCAATCTCCCACGCGGGCCCAAACGACCGCTTCGACGGCACCGACCATCCGCTACCACGATGCTACGGGTCGGAGCTACGTATTTACGGCCAGTAGCGCGGCTACCCGGCCCGCCAGCTACTCGGTGGGCGAGGTCGTATCGGTGTATTACGACCCCGACCGCCCCTACAACGCGCAGTTGCACGGCTTTCTGGCCCAGTGGATGGGGCCAGCCATTACGTTCGGCATGGGCTTAGTAGTTAGCTTATTGGGCTGGATGGTCGTGGCTGTACTGGGCAGAAGGCCCGCGTGAACAGTAGGCACCAGCGGCCCGCCCAGCATCGCCCGGGCGGGCGGGTGCGGGGGCGTTTGGCTTCTGCCTACCTTTGCGGCACAAATACTGCTCCCCACCCCACCCCTTTTTTTTAAGACCCCCAGCCCCTGATTATGGCCCGAGTGGAAATGACGATGCCCAAGATGGGCGAATCCATCATGGAAGGCACCGTGCTAAAATGGCTCAAGCAAGTAGGCGATACCATTGAGCAAGACGAGTCGGTGCTGGAAGTGGCAACCGATAAGGTAGACACCGAAGTGCCCGCCCTGTACGCTGGCACGCTGGCCGAGATTCTGGTGCAGGAAGGCCAGGTAGTGGCCGTGGGTGCGCCCATTGCCCGCATCGAGACCGATGCTGCGGCGGCCCCCGCCCCCACCGAAAGCGACAACACCGACGACCTGGAAGAGGCCAGCGCCAACCCGCCGGTAGAGGAAGACGTGCGTCCCCTGCCCGCGACTCCGGCCGGCGACGAGAGCGTGCCCTACCTGCCCGGTCCCAGCAATCCCGTACCCGCCGCCAGCCACCCCGTGCAGGAAGGCCGCTTCTACTCACCACTAGTACTCAGCATCGCCCGCGAGGAAGGCATCAGCATGAGTGAGCTGGAACGCCTGCCTGGTACTGGCCAAGATGGTCGCGTTACTAAAAAAGACGTGCTCGACCACGTAGCGGCGGGCAAGCCCTCGCTCCTGCCTGCCCCAGCGGCCCCGACCGAGCCAGCCCCGGCCCCGGCCGCCCAGCCAGCGCCCGCCCCGGCCGCCCAGCCAGCGCCCGCCCCGGCCGCTCCCCAGCCAGCCGCCCCGGCACCGAAGGCCGCCCCGGCGCCCGCCGCACCCAGCGCCAACGGCCAGGCCGCCAGCAAGCCCGCCCCCTCGGTGTCGGGCGGCCAGGAGCTGATTGAGATGGACCGCATGCGCAAGATGATTGCCCAGCGCATGGTAGACTCGAAGCGCATCTCGCCGCACGTAACGAGCTTCGTGGAGGCCGACGTGACGGAACTCGTACTCTGGCGCAACAAGCACAAGGACGCCTACAAGAAGCGCACCGGCGAAAACCTGACCTTCACGCCGATTTTCGTGTGGGCCGTGGCCCGCGCCATCCAGGATTTCCCGCTGATCAACGTGTCGATTGACGGCGACTACATCATCAAGAAGCGCGACATCAACATCGGCGTGGCGGTGGCGCTGCCCAGCGGCAACCTTATCGTACCGGTCATCCACAACGCCGACCAGCTCAACCTCAACGGCCTGACCAAGAAGGTCAACGACCTGGCCAGCCGCGCCCGCATCAACAAGCTCACGCCCGCCGACCTCGAAGGCGGTACCTACACGCTGAGCAATGTGGGCTCGTTTGGCAACGTGATGGGCACGCCCATCATCATGCAGCCGCAGGTAGCCATCATGGCCGTGGGCGCCATCAAGAAAAAGCCCGCCGTAATCGAGACGCCGCAAGGCGACCTGATTGGCGTGCGCCACTTCATGTTCTTGAGCCACAGCTACGACCACCGCGTGGTCGATGGCTCGCTCGGCGGCATGTTCGTGCGCAAAGTGGCGGATTACCTGGAGCAATTCGACCCGAATACGGCTATTTAATCTCTCCTTGGCTTTGAACGCCTGTAAAAAACGTCTGTCCTGCTGCCTTGACGCAGCAGGACAGACGTTTTTAGTGAACTGTAGGGTAAGCTTTAGCTTGCCTTACGCCGGGCGAGCCTACGACCTGCCAGACGCCGGGCAAGCTAAAGCTTACCTTACATAAATACTTTTATGAAGAATATACTTTTCATTGGTGCACTGGCCATTTCTATTGGCCTGATTATCTTTCTCTACCAGCGCCTCGTCACCACCGAGGCCGCGTTGCGAGTGGCCGAGCAGCACTTTGCCGACTGCCAGCAAGTGACGTTTCAGCTACAAAATGAGCTGAGCGCCGACAAAAAAGGCGCGGCGGCCACTACGACCACCGCGCCCTCGGCACGCTAAGCACATTACCAGCCATTCACGCGTAACGGCTGGCAATTTCCCTTATATCGTCTTCTGCCCCAGCATCATAAACAGGAAGGCATACTGCCGGGCAATGTCGTGCAGCGCCTTGAAGCGGCCCGAAGCCCCACCGTGGCCGGCGTCCATGTCGGTGTGCAGTAGCAATAGATTATTGTCGTTTTTGGTGGCCCGTAGCTGGGCTACCCACTTGGCGGGCTCGAAATACTGCACCTGCGAGTCGTGCAGGCCGGTGAGCACGAGCATGTTGGGGTATTTCTGATCGCGCACGTTGTCGTAGGGCGAGTACGACAGAATGTAATCGTAGTACTGCTTGTCGGCGGGGTTGCCCCACTGGTCGTATTCACCGGTAGTCAGCGGAATGCTGGCGTCGGACATGGTGGTGAGCACATCGACGAAGGGTACGGCCGCAATGACGCCCTTGTAGAGGTCGGGGCGCATGTTGACTACCGCACCCATGAGCAGGCCGCCGGCGCTGCCGCCCTGAGCAAAGAGCTTATTGGCCGAGGTGTATTTCTCGCGGATGAGGTAGAGCGAGCAGTCGATGAAGTCGTTGAACGAGTTCTTCTTGTGCAGCATCCGGCCGTCTTCAAACCACTGCCGGCCCAGCTCCTGCCCGCCCCGAATGTTGCAGAGCGCGTAGGCAAAGCCCCGGTTGAGCAGGCTCAGGCGAGCCGCCGAAAAGGTAGGGTCCATCGACAGGCCGTAGGAGCCGTAGGCGTACTGGAGCAGCGGTCCGCTACCATCCTTCTTGAAATTCTTCTTGTAGACGATGGTCATCGGAATCTCCTTGCCATCGCGCGAAGGCACAAACACGCGCTCGGTCACGTAGTCCGTTTTTACGAAGCCCCCCAGCACCGGCTGCTCCTTCAGCAGGGTCAGCTTTTGGGTAGCCATGTTGTAGTCGTAGGTCGTCGTGGGCGTGGTAAACGAGGTGTAAGTCAGGCGCAGCACCGGGGTGTCGTACTCGGGATTAACCCCGATATACGTGGTGTAGGCCAGCTCGCGGAACGGAATAACCTGCCCCACTTCAGTGGCTAGGTTGATAACCCGCATCTCGCGCAGTCCCTCGTCGCGCTCGTTGAGCACGAGGTACTCCTTGAACACCTGCATCTGCTCGATAAAGACGTCTTCGCGCTGCGGCACCACGTCTTCCCACTGCCCCTTGCCCGTGCTGGTCAGCGGCGTGGCCATCACCCGAAAATTGGGCGCTTCCCAGTTGGTCAGGATGTAAAACTCACTGTTGGCATCCTCCACTTCGTACAGGTGGTCAGGCTCGCGCTTCAAAAACACTTTGAACTCCCCGTTGGGCTTGTTGGCCTCCAGGTAGCGGTACTCCGACGAGAGCGAGCTGTGCAGCGTGATACCTACGTAGCGACGCGACCGGCTGCGCGCGATGTTGACGCTGAACGTATTGTCCTTCTCCTCGTATACCAGCACGTCACGGCTGGGGTCGGTGCCCAGCGTATGGCGGTACACCCGGTTGGCCAGCAGCGTATTGACGTCTTTTTTGGTGTAAAAAACCGTTTTATTATCCGCGGCCCACGCGGCCGAGCCGGCGGTATTTTCGATTTTCTCGGGGTAGAGCTGCCCGGTTTTTAGGTTTTTAAAGTGCAGCGTGTAGAGGCGGCGGCTTACCTCGTCGGTGCTGTAAGCCAGCGTCTGATTGTCATCGCTCACCTCATAGCCCCCAATGGCAAAGTACGCCTTGCCCTGGCCCATCTCGTTGCCGTTGAGCATCACCTCCTCGGGCGCGGTGACGCTGCCTTCCTTGCGGCAGTAGAGCGGGTATTCGCCGCCGGTTTCGTAGCGGGTGTAGTAGTAGTAGCCGTGGTCGCGGTAGGGCACCGAGGCATCCTGCTCCTGAATGCGGCCCTTCATCTCATTGAAAAGCTTCTCTTCCAGCGGCTTGACTGGAGCCATCTGCTGGTCGTAGTAAGCGTTTTCCTTCTTAAGATAGTCGATTACCTGGGGGTTGTCACGCTCGTTGAGCCAGTAATAATTGTCGGTGCGCGTGCCGTGGGGCGAGGTCAACACCTTGGCCTTAACGGCCGCCGTAGGAGGAGTAAGCATGGCAGAAGAGGATGCCCCCTGCCCCCGCGCGGACAATACCGCGAGGCTGGCCAGGCAGCTGAGCCCAAGTGTAAACAGTAACTTCATACAAACAGAATAGGGGTTAGCAACCTCAAAGAAACACCAAAAATTGGATTCACCCGGGTTATATTTTCGGTAACCACGTAGTGAATTTCTTTTATATCACTTGATTACCAACTTCCTATCAGCCAAAACGCCCGACCCTACTGATATGCATCAGTTGAGCCGGGCGATGGATAGAATCAGCTAGGCAATGCGCTACAACGCCTTGAGTGCCTGCTCCAGCGCGGTAATTTTAGCCTCGGCATCGGCCAGCTTCTGGCGCTCGCGCTCCAGCACGTCGGGCTTGGCGTTAGCCACGAATTTTTCGTTACCCAGCTTCTTATTCACCGAGTCGCGGAAGCCGTTGGCGTATTCCAGCTCCTTTTCGAGGCGGGCGCGCTCGGCGGCGGCATCCACCTGCATGTCGAGCGGCACGAAGAACTCGCTGCTGCCCTGCACGAAGCTCACCGAGCTGGCTGGGCCTTCGCTTACAAATGATAAATCGCTGAGGTTAGCCAGCTTGCGCACGAGCGTGGCGTAGACTTCAACGGCAGCCTGGTCGTCGGTTTTCACGGCTAGCTCCAACTGCTTGGTCGGGCCGATGTTTTTCTGATTGCGCACGTTGCGAATACCCGCCACGATGGCCAGGGCCTTGTCCATGCCAGCCAGCACCTCGGCGCTGCCCGCGGGGGTGGCTACCTTGGGCCAGTGGGCCACGCACACGTAGTCTTTGGGACCGCGCTCGGCCAACTCGTGCCACAGCTCTTCGGTAATGAAGGGCATGAAGGGGTGCAGCAGCTTGAGCAGCGTTTCGAGGAAGCTCACGGTGGCGCGTAGCGTCTCGGCATCCACAGGATGCTGATAGGCCGGCTTCACCATTTCGAGGTACTGCCCGCAGAAATCGTCCCACACGAGCTTGTACACCGTCAGCAGCGCGTCGCTCATTCGGAACTTCTCGAAGTGCTCGTCGAGCACCGCCACGGTTTCGGCCAGCTTGGCCTCGAACCACTTCACGGCCTGCTCGTTGGCGAAGGGCAGCGCGTTGTCTACCTCCCAGCCTTTTACGAGGCGGAAGGCGTTCCAGAGCTTGTTGTTGAAGTTGCGGCCCTGGTCAATCAGCTTCTGGTCGTAGAATAGGTCGTTGCCGGCGGGCGACGAAAACAGCATCCCCGTGCGCACGGCGTCGGCCCCGAAGTCGCGGATGAGGTCGAGCGGGTCGGGCGAGTTACCGAGCTGCTTACTCATCTTACGGCCCTGCGCGTCGCGCACGATGCCCGTCAGGTACACGTTCTTGAACGGCACCTCCTTGCGGTATTCCAGGCCAGCCATAATCATGCGGGCCACCCAGAAAAACAGAATTTCGGGGGCCGTGACGAGGTCGTTGGTCGGGTAGAAATAATTGATGTCGGCGTTGTCGGGGTCGTCGAAGCCGTCGAACACCGAAATGGGCCACAGCCACGACGAAAACCAGGTATCGAGCACGTCTTCGTCCTGGCGCAGGTCGCTGGCCTGCAAGTTGTGGTTGCCGCTTTGGGTGCGGGCCAGTTGCACGGCTTCTTCCTCGTTGAGCGCCACCACAAACGAGCCGTCGGGCAAGTAGTAGGCCGGGATGCGCTGGCCCCACCACAGCTGGCGCGAGATGCACCAGTCGCGCACGTTCTCCATCCACACCCGGTACATATTCTTGAACTTGGGCGGGTGCAGCTTGATGGTGTCGTTTTCCACAACTTCCAGCGCGGGCTTGGCCAGGTGCTCCATTTTCAGGAACCACTGCAAGCTCAGCTTGGGCTCGATGACGGCCCCGGTGCGCTCCGAAGTTTGCACGATGCTGGCGTACTCCTCGATTTTATCGAGCAGGCCGGCCTCCTGCAAATCCTTCACGATGTTGCGACGGGCCGCAAACCGATCCTGGCCCACGTAGAGCTCCGCCTTTTCGTTCAGCGTGCCGTTATCGTTCAGAATGTCAATAACCGGCAGGTTGTGCTTCAGGCCCAGCTCGTAGTCGTTGAGGTCGTGGGCGGGCGTCACTTTCAAGGCCCCCGTACCAAAATCCACCGTCACGTACTCATCCTGGATAACCGGTATTTCGCGCCCCAGCAGCGGAATGCGCACCCGCTGCCCGGCCAGATCCTGGTAGCGCGGGTCGGTGGGGTTCACGGCCACGGCCACGTCGGCCATGATGGTTTCGGGGCGCGAGGTGGCGACAACGATGTAGCGAGGTGATGAGGTGATGGAGTGACCCGCCTCCAATCCCGCTTTCGCTTCATCACTTGTCACCTCATTACCTACCACCTCATACTTCAAATGGTACATCTTGGCCTGGGTGTCCTTCGGAATCACTTCCTCGTCCGAGATGGCGGTACCACCCAGCGGGTCCCAGTTGACCATGCGCACGCCCCGGTAAATCAGACCTTTGCGGTATAAGTCCACGAATACGCGCAGCACGGCCTCGGTCAGCTTGGGCTCCATCGTGAAGCGCGTGCGGCTCCAGTCGCAGCTAGCCCCGAGCTGCTTGAGCTGCTCCAGGATGATGCCGCCGTACTTCTCCTTCCAGGCCCAGGCGTGGGTGAGGAAATCCTCGCGGCTAAGGTCTTTTTTATTGATACCCTGCTCTTTGAGCATGGCCACTACCTTAGCCTCGGTGGCGATGCTGGCGTGATCGGTCCCGGGCACCCAGCAGGCTTCCTTGCCCTGCATCCGGGCGCGGCGCACCAGCACGTCTTGGATGGTATTGTTGAGCATGTGGCCCATGTGCAGCACGCCCGTCACGTTGGGCGGCGGAATAACCACGGTGTAGGGCTGCTTGCGGGGGTTGGGTTTGGCTTGAAAAAAGCCCTGCTCCTGCCAGCGCTGATACCATTTGGCTTCAACGTCGGCGGGCGAATAGGTTTTGGCAATCACAGATTTAACGGATTTAACGGATTTCGCGGATGCGCTTGCTGCGCAGGCTGGCTGGCGACGCGGCTGGCGAAATGGGATTAGGTAGTGATGGACAAAAATACGGCAAACCGGTAAGGTACCGCTTTTACTTTGCAGTACTCTTGGTGCGGGTCTGGTGCAACGTAATTCGTGTCTAGTTATGGAGGCAAGGCGGCACCTCCACTGCCGCACTGGCGGCACGCTGGAGCTACTCGGCTCCCGCTAGCAGCATACTCACAAATTGCTACCAGAATGCCACACGCTATCTCTAGTATCTGCCGCGAATTATGCTACGCCATATTTGCAGCAGATTGGAGACAATAGCCGAATCTATTTCCTGCCTTTTGCACTCCCATCGCTTCAAAAATTATGCAGCAACTCATTGGCTTTGGCTATTGGCGTAGCCTATACGAGCCTAGCTTACCTGACCCAGCTTGGTTTGTCGATGCGTCATGGGATAAGACTGAGCGTCAGCAAGTAGCCTATTATTTAAGTCAAGGGCATTTATCCTGCACTTGGATGGGTTTTAGCTGGTGTCGATTTAGGTGCGGTATTCCTGCCGGGGCGATGGGGGCCAGCGACTTGACAGACGGCATTTATTGCTGGCCCCAGGGCTTGGCTCACTATATTAGTAAGCATGCCCTGCGCCTACCACCAGAATTAGTCCAGTACATTCTAGCTCAACCTGCCTTTCCTACAGAACAGGCTCGGCAAGCATTATCAAGCCACGACATGAATCTGGACTGGTGGCGTACTCAGCAAGGTTCAAACCCCACGGCCAAAAGCTTTCTAAGCGAAACGGATCGGGAAATCAATAATTTTATCCGGCTGTACGACCGGAACCAGCTTTTTTTTGAGGATTATACAGAAGATGGGCTCAGGGCTATCATACAATTAGCCCAAGAATTGAAGTCGAATTTGAATGCATAGTACGCTATTACTAGCGCGAGTTTAGCGTAGCGTAACTCGTGTTTATTCATGCAGTGGAGGTTGCACCTCCACTGCCGCGTTAGCGGCAATTCGGGACTGCCAGACTCCGAACTACCAGTACAACCGTAACTTGCCGCGCTGCGGCAGATGAGGTACAACCTCATCCTATCATTTGTCACGAGTTACGGCTTCGCCTAAACTCGCGCCAGTTGGGAGCTAGCGGCAATTCGGGACCGCCAGGCCCCAGACTATCAGCACAACTGTAGCTTGCCGCGTTACGGCAGGCGAGGTATAACCTCATCACTATCATTTGTCACGAGTTACGGCTTCGCCTAAACTCACGCCAGTGTAGGAGTGATACGTCACACTCAACTCTTATACAAACCTATCGCATTATGCGGCAGACTGCCCCTGAAAACTTTATCGACCTATTAGAAGTATTTCGACTCGGTTTACACACCGGAATTTTGGACAGGCAAATAGTTGTGGAGTGGGCCGACCAACTAGTGATGCAACAAGAAGCTCCGGCTTATCTTTTAATCGAATTAGCACTTGGTGGACGCAGTAATATCAATGACTTTATTGGTCTACTTGATGAGCACACCGGAGAATATAAGCCGGAGGTATCTAAACGGGTTATATTAGGCTATTTGCTTCACCAATTCATAAATAGTCAAATTACCTTAGAAAAAGCTGTTCGAGCTATTGATTGGCTGGCAATGCACGTAGATTTCTCAAAAGAAGAGCATAGTTTTATGGCTGGCATAGATGACGATTATAATCTTGCCAACGAGGGAATTTGCGGTACTCTCTTCGAAATAGAGGCTTTTCTTCTGCGATTTCTACTTATTTATCAAAATTTCACTTTAACTAATCAACAAGATTGGCGCGAGTTAAATGACGTTGCCCTCCATGATGTGCAGATGCTCTATCAACAGTCAAAAACCTGGTAGACCATGTCCCTCGCCTTCCCCCCTCCCACCGCCGCCCGCGACGACCTCGACGGCCTGCTGCTGCTCGGCGGTCAGCCCACCGTCGAAAACCTGGTGGCCGCCTATAGCCAGGGCATTTTTCCGTGGCCGGTGCCGGGGTGGCCGCTGGCCTGGTTTTGCCCGCCGCGCCGGGGTATTTTACGGCTCGACCGGCTGCACGTAGGTCGCAGTTTGGCCCGGGCGCAACGGCAGGCGCCGTGGCGCCTCAGCTTCGATGAGGCGTTCGAGCAAGTGATGCGGGCGTGCCAGACGCAGCCGCGCCCCGGCCAGGACGGCACCTGGATAACCCCGCAGCTGGTGCGCGGCTACACGGCGCTGCACGCCGCTGGCTACGCGCACAGCGTAGAGGTCTGGGAAGGCAACGAATTAGTGGGCGGCCTCTACGGGGTGGCAGTGCAAGGCGTGTTTGCGGGTGAAAGCATGTTTCACCACCGGCCTAATGCCTCGAAGGTAGCAGTACTGGCGCTGGCCGGGCACCTACAGGCCCGCGGGGCCAACTGGTTCGATATTCAGCAGCTCACGCCGCATATGGCAGCGCTGGGCGCGGAAGAAGTGTCGAGGGAGGAGTTTTTGGCGCTATTGGCCGTCGAACAAGCGAAACATTTAACAATTATCAATTAACAGTTAACAGCTGTTCTGCCAGCACAAAACGCGCCAATAGAACAACTGTTAATTGTTAATTGATACCTGTTAAATGACCTTTACGCCGCCTTGTGCAGCCAGTGTTGCTTCTGGGTGAGGCGCTCGCGGCTTTCGCGGTGGTCGGGGTCATCGACGCAGCAGTCTACCGGGCATACGGCGGCGCACTGCGGCTCCTCGTGAAAGCCCACGCACTCGGTGCATTTGTCGGTTACGATGTAGTAGTACTCGTTCGACACCGGCTTTTGGGGGTCGGTGCCGCCAGCGAGCTTGCCGTCAATGGTTTGTACTTCCTTCAGCGTAGTGCCATCGGCCCAGCGCCACTGGGCGCCGCCCTCGTAAATGGCGGTGTTGGGGCATTCCGGTTCGCAGGCACCGCAGTTGATGCACTCGTCGGTTATCATGATGGCCATTGCCGTCGTCTCCTTATGCTAGTGAGTAAATTTGCTTGGTCAAAGCTGCCCGGCTGTACGTAAAAGCACCGGGCCAGGCCGGTTTGAACCCCCAAAAGTACTTTTCAAATGTGGCAAATGAGCAGCATTCTGGAAATATAGAAAACGTCTAAGCTGCGCTACAAAGCTTGGTCGCGCACTTTCCAGTTCATACGTCGCTCGCCTTTCCACATTTTCCCCATCCACTAGGTAATGCTGAATCACTCTGCCCGCCTCGCTGCCTTCGCGGCGCTGGGCCGCCGCCTCGCCACCCTCCCCGAAGCTGAGCTCATCGACCTCGCGGCCCGCGCCCGCAGCCGCAACGCCTGGTTTGATCTACCCAACGTACGCGCCGCCATTGGCGGCATCGCGCACCTGCTGACCGAGCCCGGGCTGACTCGCTGGGCTGGCCGCTACCCCGCCGAGCCTGCCGAGCCCCGCAAGGTGGGCGTGGTGATGGCCGGCAACATCCCGCTCGTGGGCTTTCACGACCTGCTGTGCGTATTGCTGAGCGGCCACACGCTGCTAGCCAAGCCCAGCAAGGACGATACCGTGCTCATGCTCTGGGTGGCCAAGGAGCTGACCGACATTGAGCCGGCCTTTGCCGAGCGCATTCAGTTCGTGGAGCGTCTCAACGCGGCCGACGCCTTTATTGCTACCGGCTCGGACAACACGGCGCGCTACTTTGAATTTTATTTCAAGAATAAGCCGCACCTTATCCGCCGCAATCGCACCAGCTTGGCTATTCTCACCGGCCGCGAAACACCCGCGGAATTGGCCGAACTGGGTTCTGACATCTTCCAGTACTACGGCCTGGGCTGCCGCAACGTGAGCAAGCTCTACGTGCCCGAGGGCTACGACTTTGTGCCGCTACTCGATGCTCTCCAGCCCCGGCATACGGTGCTCGACCACCACAAGTACCAGAACAACTACGACTACAATAAGAGCATCCTGCTCGTGAATGCCGTACCGCATTTCGATACGGGCTTTCTACTGCTCACCGAGCGGGCGGCGCTCGTGTCGCCCATCTCGGTGGTGCACTACAGCACGTACACCCAGGAAATCGACCTGCTCGACCAGCTTACCGACGTGGCGGCCCAAACGCAGTGCCTCGTGTCGGCGGGCGGGCGCTACCCTGGCTCGTTTCCGCTGGGGCGGGCACAGCACCCCGGCGTGGCCGACTACGCCGATGGCATCGATACGATGGAGTTTTTAGCGGCCGAACTGTAAACCGAACCGGCCCCTGATTGGTACAATAAATAAGCAGCTACCTGCGTAAAATGAGCTGTTACCTGCGTAGCTTGGCGTTCTGCTTTTTTATTCACCTCCTGTTGCACTGCCTTATGTTTGCCCCCACCACCAACTTGCCAGTTGAAACCGTTGAGAAAGAAGCCCTTCCAAGCCTGCGCTTTGCCCCCGAAGACGTCCTGACTGACCAGGCTGCCCGCGAGCGACGCCGCGTCGACGCCGAACGGGCCACCCGCCTCGGCAATGCGTACCACGGTAAGCTGGATATTTTTTTCCAAACCGCCGACGGCCAAACCAAGCGCGTGCAAACTTCAGTGTGGGGGGCTCATTCTGAATACATCAGCCTGAAAGCCGGCATCACGCTCCCGCTGCGTGCCGTGCTGGGCTTTGACTTCTACTAGACCGCAGATTTAACGGATTAAACGGATTTCGG
>CAJYVK010000151.1 GCA_913778455.1 uncultured Hymenobacter sp.
CAGCCGAAACATCATAGCCAGGTGCGCCTGCGGCCCCCCGAAGGCCGTGCAAGCCAGCGCGGCCACGTCCTTCAAGAAGATGATGCTGCGCACCCGGCGCGTTCGCAGGCCCGAGCGCCGCGGGGGCGGCGTCAGCGATACGGGCGAGGGCGGGGTAGCGTCGGGGAGCAAGCAGCAGGGCGGTAAAACGGCGTTCGAAGATAAGGAAAAGCCCTAACTATGAACCAGGCCGTGAGGCGCTAGTCCCTGGCACCAGCCGCCTGCTGCCCTTACCTGACGCGTGGAAAACCCGCCCGCCACTCGTCTTACCCAACTGTTCAGCCGGGATTTATGCGGAAGGTAAAAGGGGTATTTTCTGACCGCCTTTGCGAGTAAATACCTTCTTTGTGAGCCGTATACATCACAGCGGGCTGCGGCTCCCCTCTATCATCTTTCTCCTTTTCCTTTCCACAGTATGAAAAACAAATGGCTTTCGCTGCTGGCCTGCGCGCTGTTGTGCTCGTCGGCCGCCGTATTCACGGCCTGCGACGACGATGACGACGTAACGCCCAGCACCACATCGGGCACCACGGCCGGGTCTACCTCGGGCACCACCAGCGGCACCACGACTGGGTCTACCTCGGGCACCACGGCTGGCACTACCGCCGGGTCAACCACGGGCACTACCAGCGGCACCACCGCTGGCACTACGGCCGGCTCGACTACCGGTACCACGGCTGGCACCACCGCCGGATCGACCACGGGCACTACCAGCGGCACCACCGCCGGTACTACGAGTGGCACCACGGACGGATCAACTACGGGCACTACCACGGGCACCACCAGCGGCACTACGAGCGGCTCCACCACCGGGACTACCGCTGGCACTACGAGCGGCTCCACCACGGGCACTACCAGCGGTTCCACCACCGGGAGCAGCACCGGCGGCACGACCTAAGCCGGGGGCTACAACCAAAAAAGCGGCCTTCCTCACGTGAGGAAGGCCGCTTTTTGCTGTTGGCTAACAGGCTATTTCTTCTTGAGCCCCAACTCGATGAGACGCTCGTTCAGAAACTCGCCGGCCGTAATGTCGGCTTCCTTCTTGGGGTTGTCTTCCGTCACGAGGTGCGGCAGGGCAGCCAGGCTCATTTCCGAGCGCGGGTGCATGAAGAACGGGATGCTGTAGCGCGAGGTGTTCATCTTCTCGCGGGGCGGGTTAACCACGCGGTGGATGGTGCTCTTGAGCACGCCGTTGGTGAGGCGCTGGAGCATGTCGCCCACGTTCACCACGATCTGGTCGGGCAGGGCGGTAATGCTGATCCAGGCTCCGTCGCGGCGCTTCACTTGCAGGCCGTCGGCGCTGGCGCCCATCAGCAGGGTAATGAGGTTGATGTCGCCGTGCTCGGCGGCGCGTACGGCGTCGGCGGGTACGGCGTCGGGGTCTTCGATGGGGAAGTAGTGAATGGGGCGCAGAATGCTGTTGCCGTTCTTCACCTTGTCATCGAAGTAGTTTTCGGGCAGTTCCAGGTACAGCGCGATGGCCCGCAGCACGTCCTTGCCCGCGGCCTCCAGGGTGCGGTAGGCCTTCATGGTGCTTTGCTCGAAGCGGGGCACCTCGGCGGGCCAGATGTTGGCCGGGTAGTCGTTTTTCACCGGGTCGTGCTCGTCGAGCACTTCCTGGCCCACGTGGAAGAACTCCTTCAGGTCGCCGGTGTTGCGGCCCTTGGCGTGTTCCTTGCCCTTGCTGATGTAGCCGCGCTGGCCCGCTAGCTCGGGTACTTCGTAGCTCTGCTTGGCCTGGTCGGGCAGTTGGAAGAACTCCTGCACGTCGGCGTACAGCTCCTTGGTCTGGTCCTCGTTGAGGCCGTGGTTTTTGAGGGCGATGAAGCCAATGCTCTGGTAAGCATCGCCCAGCTCCTGCACAAATTTGGCCTTGCGGGCGGGGTCGCCCGAGCGGAAATCCGCCAAATCGAGTGAAGGGATGTGGTCAGGCAGGTTATCAGCCATAAAATAAGTAGGGGTGGTTACTTGCTGATTAGTGACTGTTAACTACTGGTAGCGGACCGCAATAACGACGGGCTTTGCGCGGAGCCCACCGCTGGCGCAGCCTGCCAGCAGCAACCAGTAGTTACCTAATGCGAAGGTAATACAAAACCTTATGCCCGGCGGTTCGCGTAATGGGCCAGTTACTCACCTTCTTCTGTTTCTTTCACATGCCCCGCCTCACTGCTCCGTTTACCGGCTCACTGGCCCTGGCTGCGCTGGCCTTCCTGGCTAGCTGCAGCGCCTCGCAACAAGCTGAAACCACCACTACCAGCCCCGCCGACCGCCCCGAAGCCATTGGGGCGCAGCGTACTGCCTCAACCGTTTCGGGCCAGGCACAAACCAAGGGTGGCATTACGCTCACGCCCTACAACGACTCGCCCAAGTTCCCCACGGCCCAGATGCGCGTGAATGCGCCCGTCGATGGCTCGACGGTACCCAGCGGCGAGGTGGCGTTTTCGTACGACCTCACCAACTTCCAGCTGACCAAGATGACGGACAGCGACCACGCCATGCAAATGGCTAATTCGATGAAGGGCCAGCACATCCACAACATCGTGGACAACCAGCCCTACACCGCCCACTACGATACCAAGTTTACCAAGCCCATCGCCGACGGGCAGCACGTCGTCCTGTCCTTCCTGTCGCGCTCCTACCACGAAAGCCTCAAGCACCGGGGGGCCTACGACCTGCGCACCATCACGGTGGGCACGCCGGCTCCCGGCACCCCGCCGATGGAATTTGACGCCAAGGCCCCGCACCTCTTCTACAGCCGCCCCAAGGATACCTACTCCGGCAAGGATGCCCAGAAGATTATGCTGGACTTCTACCTCGTGAATACCACCCTGGCCCCCGACGGCAACAAGGTGCGGGCTACCATCAACGGCAACGAGTTTATGCTGGATAACTGGCTGCCCTACATGATGGAAGGCCTGCCCGCCGGCCAGGCAACCATCAAGCTGGAGCTGCTCGACAGCAGCGGCAACCTCATCCCCGGGCCGTACAACTCGGTGACGCGGACCATTACGGTAGCGCCCTAGCCGAGCATTATATTTCAGCAGATCATGCGCCAGCGCCCACCAAGTTTCTTGGTGGGCGCTTTACTTTAGCAGGCAGTATGGTTGAGCTATTCGGCTGCCCCTAGCAACAGCCCGGTTACCCTGGCCCGCCCAATGGAGAAGATAGTGCGCACTGCCCGCAGCATCGTGGCCTGGGTCTGGCTGCTGAGCATCCTATTGGCCTTGCTGGAGCTGCGGGGCACCATCGAATTTTCTTCGCCCCAACTGTGCGCCGTAGTACGAGCCATTCCTTGGTTGTTAGTGTTTCCGGCTAGCCAGCACTTTGGTATCAGTCGCTGGCTCGGGTGCAGTCTGTGGCTGGGGCTGGTGGGCGTAGCCGTGCTGGGCGTGCTCACCTTTTTTATGGGCGGCATTCTACTCATTCAAGCCTTATTCTTTTTCTTTGGCGGGGCCAATGCGTGGAATACCTCGTTTGTGTACAGCGAAGCGAACTTTGCCCGCTACGTCAAACAAGTTGATATCTCGCACCGGGACAGTCGCGACATCGTCCTACTATCCATCACGCCTTGGGTTCGTATCCCCGTTGCGCCCTCCATCTTTGACGTGCAACACTGGACCCCGGTCCAGAAAGATTTCGCTTACTTCGGGCCCGACTCGGCCAAGCAACGAGCCGAAGACCAACGCGCTTCCCGTTTTCGTTTTTGCACCAAGCAACGAGCCCGGCTCGACAGCCTAGACCGCCTGCATCTGCTGCCGCCGCAAGTGCTGCTACCCGCTACCCAGCAGGGAGCCGGCACCCTGGGCTGCGTGCTAGGCCGGCAGGTGTGGTGCGTACCCATGCACCCGGCCCCCGAGCCTATCGATTGCTCAGCTACCAAGGCTATGGGCTGGGAGACCATGAATGGGCACGTTAGCTTCATCATGCAGGCCGACCGCTTATACGACAGCTTTTACATAGACCTGCCCTACCCCTTGCCCCGCAAGCCCGGCAACTGGCCGGCCACCTTGTCGATTGTGTGGGCGTGGCGGTCGGCCAATAACCAGCCCGCCACCTGGGGGTCGGCACCCGGCGCGGCGGTAGTTACCGTCACGCGCCTCGATACGGTGGCGCACATTATCGCCGGTACGTTCACGGGTACGCTGTACCGGCCCTACCCGAAGGACAGGACAAAGCGCAAAAAAATACCGTACGGCCAGATGGAGCGCATGCAGGTTAGCCAGGGGCGCTTCGACTTGCGGTACGAGCCGGGCTTGTACCACGAAACCCCCTAGCGCAGCTCCTGCTGCACCAGCGCCTGCACTTCCGGCTTCTCGTAGTCGCCTTCCTCCTGAATGTGCAGCATGAGCCGCTGCATAATCGCTTCCTGCCGCTGGCCCGCCGCCCACGCCTCGGCGTAGGGCGTATCGGGCGAAAACGTGACGCGCGAGTACAGCGGCAGCCACTGCCCCGGAAACTGCGCCGCGATCTTGCTTTCGATGCGCTTGCGGAGCAGAAAGCGCGGGTCGGCCACGTGGTCGCGCATCTCCACGAAGTTGTAGAGGGCCAGCTCGGCCATCGCGTCGGTGTTGGGCTTGCGCAGGCGCTCGAACTGGTCGAGCACCGCGCCCCAGTTGTCCTCGCCCAGCTCGTCGAGCAGGCGGTCGAGCACGGTACAGTCCTCGAAGCCCGCGTTCATTCCCTGGCCGTAGAACGGCACGATGGCGTGGGCCGCGTCGCCGAGCAGTAGTACCGAGTCCTGGTAGCTCCAGGGCCAGCAGCGAATCGTGACGAGTGAGCCCGTCGGGTGGTCGAAAAACTCGGTGTCGAGCTCCGGCATCAGCGGCACCACATCGGGAAACACCTCCCCAAAAAACTTCTCCACCTCCTCGGGCGTGCGCAGGCTGTCGAACGAAAGCGCTCCCTCGTAGGGAAAAAACAGCGTGGCGTTGAACGAGCCATCGAGGTTGGGCAGCGCAATCATCAGGTAGTTGCCCCGGGGCCAGATGTGCAGCGCGTTCTTTTCCAGCTGCCAGGTGCCGCCCGGTCCCGCCGCAATGGTCAGCTCCTTGTAGCCATACTCTAAATACTGCTGCGAATAATCGGCCCGGTCGAGGCGCTGCATAGCCCCGCGCACTGCCGACCACGCGCCATCGACCCCAAACAGCCGCTGGTACGGCACGTCGTACTCGCGGGCGCTGGCCACGTCGCGCAGGTGCAGCCGGCGGCCGGGCAGGTCGAGCTGCGTCAGCTTCTGACCGAAAGTGATTTCCACGTTTGGCTTGGCCTCGACCAAGTCGAGCAGCGTGCGGTTGAGGCTGTCGCGGCTCACCGAGAAAATGGCCTGGCCTTCCTGCCCGTAGGGCTGGTAGGTGAGCTGCCCGCGCTGGTCGTGCATCACGCGGCGGTACATCGGAATACCCACCTTGCGAATGTCGTCGGTGATACCCACGCCCGCCAGCCCCCGCCACCCCCGGTCCGAGAGTGCCAGGTTGATGGAGCGGGATTCGCGCAGCCCGCCCTTGCGGGGGTCGGGCAGGCGTTCGTAGAGATGCACCGGGTGGCCCCGCCGCGTGAGGTAGAGGGCCAGCAGCGTGCCCACCAGGCCCGCGCCCATGATAACGAGCGGCTCGGCCGCGGGCGTTGCGGCGGCGGAGGTAGCGAGAGAAGACTCCATGCGAGGAAGGTAGCCGCCATGCCAGCAGCCAAGGGAGCGCTATTTCAGGCTAGCGAGCGGGTAGATAAAAGACTGGGAGCTGGAGGCGTTGCGCGGCGACATGAGGCTGCGCCGAAAGGTAGCCTGGGCGCTTACCGCCTGGTAGCGGGCGGGCTGGGCCAGGTCGGCCACCAGCAGGTGCGCCAGCTTGCGCATGCGCTGCTTCAGGCTGTCGGGCTGCTGCTCGGGCGAGCCAGTGGGGTTGATAACCTCCAGGGTGAGCACGGCCGGCGCGGCACCGCTGGCCTCGGTGGCCGCGATTTTTACCTGCTCGGCGTGCAGCAGCT
The DNA here is from genome assembly GCA_913778455.1 of uncultured Hymenobacter sp. GTDB lineage: Bacteria > Bacteroidota > Bacteroidia > Cytophagales > Hymenobacteraceae > Hymenobacter. Next base: position 6,022 of record CAJYVK010000151.1, read on the forward strand.
GCGCCTGCCGCTCGAAAGCGGCCCGGTGCTGCTGCGTCAGGGCCACGCCGGGCGCTATTTCTATTCGCGAGCCGCAGGCCGTCAGGCCAGCTGCCAGCAGCCCCAGCCACCAGTGCGTCTTCATAGTAGTACCCATTGCGTTAAAACCACGTGGCGGCCAGCTGCATCAGCTGCTCCAGCGCCCGTTGGTCGTCGTGGTCAAAATCATTCAGCTTATCGCTGTCCACGTCGAGCACGGCCACCACCGCGCCGTTCTTAACAATGGGCACCACGATTTCCGATTTCGAGTCGGAGCTACAGGCGATGTGGCCGGGGAAGGCTTCCACGTCGGGCACCAGCACGGTGCGGGCCTCGGCCCAGCTCGTGCCGCACACCCCGCGCCCGCGCCGGATGCGAGTGCAGGCTATCGGCCCTTGAAATGGTCCCAGCACCAGCTCCTCGCCCTGCACTAGGTAAAATCCGACCCAGAAAAACCCAAAAGCCTGCCGCAGGGCGGCGGCGGTATTGGCCAGGTTGGCCGTGCGGTCGGGCTCGGGAGCAGTGAGCGCTACCACCTGCGGGTGCAGCTCGGCGTAGCGGGCGGCCTTGGGCTGGCCGGGCGTTAAAAGCAAGGATTCAGACATAACGAAGCACCAAAATTGTCCGCCGGCTGGCCTACGCCGTAGCCGGCGGGGCAACCGTGGTAGAACTAGCAAAGCTACCGCCCTGGTGCTCGACGGCCTCTACGAGGCGGTAGTTGAGCGACTCTTTCACGTCGAGGTACTCGTCGTAGCTGGTAGTTTCGACGAAGTACTGGACCGTCACTTCCTTGCCCGCCGGCGAGATGGAGTTGAATTTCATTTGCACGTCCTTGGTCACGAGCGGGTGGGCCAGCATGGCTTCCACCGCCTCCGCGATAATGGCCTGGAGCTGGCTGCTGGTCGTTTTTTGGTCGAAGTAAATGGTGAAGCCCACCCGCCGCGCCGTGCGCAGGCTCAGGTTGTCGAGGGGCTTGTCGATCATGCTTTTGTTGGGCACCGTGAGGTAGCTTTTCTCGGCCGTGCGCAGGCGCGTGCTGCGAAAGCCGATTTTTTCCACCGTGCCGCTTACCGAGCCGGCCGTCACGAGGTCGCCCACCCCGAAGGGCTGGTCGATGAAGATGGTAAAGGAGGCCAGCAGATTTTCCAGGCTTTCCTTGGCGGCGAAGGCCACCGCCAGGCCCCCGATGCCCAGGCCGCCAATCAGCGCCGTTACGTTTACTCCAAATACCTGCCCCAGCGCCACCAGCAGGCCGATCACCACCACGAATACCTTGAGCAGGTCCTTGGCAAAGGGTAAAAACTGATTGTCGAGCCGGCGCGTGCCCAGCGAGGCCGTCAGCTCGGCCCGGCGCTGCACCACGAGCAGGGCAAAATCGACCAGGCTAATAACTACCCACACCACCGTGGCAATTACTCCCAGGTGAAACAGGCCCAGCAGCGCCACCTTGGGCCAGGGCTCTACGCCCTTCACCGCCAGCGGGGGCAGCGGATAGCGTAATACGCTGAACGCCAGATAGAATGAAATCAGGAACAACAAGGCCCCCAGCGGTTGGATAAGCAGGTCGTGCAGTTCGCCCTCCGTTACGCCGGCCGTGTAGCGCTTGGTGAGCCGAAACAGGCCCTTGCTCAGCAGGCGCGAGAGCAGGCGGTTGAGCACGGCACCCAGCAGCAGGATGACACCGGCTATTATGTAATCAATCAACTCATTGCCCAGGATCTCCCGGCGCAAAAAGGCGGGCACCGCGGCGGCTAAAACGGATTCTTGCATAAGCAGCATTCAAAAACAGGGGAAAGCAAGCCTTCGATACGCAGGGCTGACCCCGTCGTTGGCGGGCCGGCCCGGCCGAATAGTCACGCTTCTAGTCGGTATTAATGAGGTCTCGATGAGCTCACTCGCCGCCTTATAGAAGCTTTGCAGCATTCAAGAACTAAAAAAAAATAAAAAAATAGAACCTATACTCAGTGTCCGGACAAAGCAAAAAAGGGCCAATGCGAGCCGTACGGGCACAAATTGCACTTACCCAAGCAAGCAAGCCTTTCTTTTAATCCGTTTTTTATGTCACTTAATTGTTCTACAATAGTCTTCTTTGTTTTAATTTGCAGCGCCAACATACTAGTACTAAGATGTTGGTTTCATTCTTCTTCTTCCCTTCTACCATTTCTCAATTTAAAGTTATCATGAAACCATTGCACACCCGCGTCGAAGCGGAACAGTTGGACCGCGCCGCCGCCATGCTCAAAGTGCTCTCGCACCCCAAGCGTCTGGCCATCGTTGACCTGCTCGGTAAGAGCAAATCGAAAGAGCACCAGATGTCGGTAACCGAAATCTACCAAGCGCTGGACATCCCCCAAGCAATTGCTTCGCAACACCTTATCACCCTCAAAGACCGGGGCGTGCTGAAGTCGAGCAAAGTGGGCACCAAAATCTACTACTCGCTGGCCGTACCGCAGCTGCTGAAAATCATCGATACCCTCGAAGATTACTCGGGCCGCATCTAAGCAAAAATCCCCGTGCGTGCATAGAAAGCCCCTTTGGCGTCTATGCACGCACTTTTTTTGGAGGCATTCTGAGCGGATTTTGTATTCTAACTGACCAAGGTAGGTACATCCAACTACGCATAAGTTAGGAGTTTTAGGGGAAATTAACTTAAACCGGCTAGCTACTGCGCCTATCTGCTCGTACTAACAACGCCTAAAGCTCGACGGGCTACCAGCTAATTGCTGGTAGCCCGTCGAGCTTTAGGCGTTGTTAGCGACGCTGAGCTATCAAGCCACGGCGGGCTGGTGCTCCAGGTCGAAAATATTCGTCAGCAGGGGTAGCAGCTGCTCGGCCTCGTCGCGGCGGCAGGCGGCCTTGAGGTGCAGCACGTGCTGCTTGAGCACTTTCTGCATGAAGGCGCGGGTGGCCTCATCGAGCAGCTTGGCTTCGGCGGGGGTAGCTTTCTTCTGGAAGCGGTCCAGCTCCTGCTGCCGCAGTTGCTCCAGGCCAGCCTTCATGCGCTGAATGAGCGGTGATACCATCATCTCCCGGCTCCAATCGGCAAAGTCGGATAAGCTCTCGGCAATGATGGCCTGCACCAGCGGCACGGCAGCCAGACGCTGCTCCAGCGCGGCCGAGGCCTTGCTTTGGATGGCGTCGACGTTGTAAACCAGCACGCCGGGCACCTGCTCCACGTCGGCGGCCACGGAGCGCGGCACCGAGAGGTCGATGAAGAACTTGTAGCTCAGTACATCGAGGTTGGCTACCAGGTCGTGGGTAAAGAAAGGCGTTTCGCGGTTGATAGACGAGATGATTACGTCGGCCTCGCGCAGCGTTTCGGCCAGGTCTTCAAAGTTGGCGATGCGCAGCTGGCCGGGGGCAAACTCCGCGGCCAGCACTTCGGCCTTCGAGCGGGTGCGGTTGCAGAGCGTTACGCTGGCAAACGCCTTGCTGTCGGCCAGGTGGCGGCACACGTCGCTACCAATTTCGCCCAGGCCCACCACCAGCACGCGCGGGCTGGCCACGTCGGCGGTCAGCTCCTCGACCAGCTCTAGGGCGGCGTAGCTCATGGAGGCAGCCCCATCGCGGAAGCGCGTTTCCTGCTGCACGCGCTTGTTGGCGAAGAAGATGGTGTGCAGCAGGCGGTGCAGGAAGGGGCCGGCCGCATCGGCGTCGGCCGCCCACTGGTAGGCTTGCTTTACCTGATTGATAATCTGCATATCGCCCACCACCTGCGCGTCGAGGCCCAGCGCCACCTCAAACAGGTGGCGCGTCGCCGCGTCGGCATCGGGGTAGAGGTCGAAATAGGCGGCGAAGCTACCGGCGTCGGGCCGGTGCTTGAGCTCGCCCAGCGCCCGGATGATGGCGGCTGAATAGTCGTCGTCGTGCGCGTAGTAGATTTCGGTGCGGTTGCAGGTGCTGAGCACGAGCACATCACTCAGGTGAAGCTCGGTGCGCAGTTGCTCCAGAAAGCGGCGGCAGGCGGCCTCGTCCAGTGCCAGCAGCTCGCGAATGGCGAGCGGGGCATTACGGAAAGATAAACTAACGGCCTTAAACGGATGGGACATAGCACGGGCCGGCCCTGGGCCGGCCTGCAAAATTACGGTATAAACAGCTGGCACGGAAACAGAAAACCAAGCCATTGGGTTCGGGCGGCCGGCGCGGCGCACAAACTGGTGCCTTTCCTCGTTGAACGCGCTAACTCGCGCTCCGGGCTCCGGGCCCGACCTTTACCGTCTTATGCTGCCGCCCCTTTACGACCAAAAAGCCCGCATCAAGCTCGCAGTCTTGCTTATGGCCCTGCTCATTGCCGGGGCTACCGTGGTGTACACCAACGTCTTGGTGCGACGCCTCTCGGAGCAGGAGCAGCACCAGATTGATTTGTACGCCAAAACGCTACGCTACCTCATCAGCACCGAAGACACAAAAAATCTGCAATTTTTACAGGAGCAGATTATCGAGGCCAATACGACGATACCCGTTATCCTTACTGATGGCGAGAATATCAACGATGCAAAGAACTTAGGTCTGGGCAAAAACCTGCCGGCCGCCGATTCGGTGCGGCGCATGAACAGCGTGCTGCTCGATATGCAGAAGCGCCACCCGCCCATCGTGATTGAGCTGGCCGGCGGGGCACGCAACTACATTTTTTACCAGGACTCGCAATCGCTGCGGCAATTGCGCACTTACCCACTGGTGGGGCTGGCCGTCATTGCCTCGCTCTCCATGATGGCCTACATCGCCTTCAGCTACTCGCGGCGGGCCGAGCAAAACCGGGTGTGGGTGGGGCTGGCTAAGGAGACCGCCCACCAGCTGGGCACCCCGCTCAGCTCGCTCGTGGGCTGGCAGGAATACCTGCGGCAGTCGGACCGCTTCCGCAACGAGCCCATTGTGGAAGAGCTGGGCAAGGACATTAAGCGATTGGAAATCATCACCGAGCGCTTCAGCAACATTGGCTCGGTACCGGTGCTCAAGGCCGAGAACCTCTACCACACCACTCGCAACGCCATCGCCTACCTCGAAAGCCGGGTGTCGCGCAAGGTCAAGTTCAGCATTGAAACCGACCTACCGCTCGATACGCCCGCCTGTCTCAACGTGCCGCTCTTCGACTGGGTGGTGGAAAACATCTGCAAAAACGCGGTCGATGCGATGGATGGGCGCGGCTCCATCACGCTCCGGCTGCGGCGCGTGAAGCAGCGGCGCGAGTGGTGGCGCTGGCGCAAACCCGGCCCGCAGGTGGCCATCGACATCACCGACACGGGCAAGGGCATTCCCAAAAACAAGCTCGAAAGCGTATTCCTACCCGGCTATACCACCAAGAAGCGCGGCTGGGGCCTGGGCCTGGCGCTGGCCCGCCGCATCATTGAAAACTACCACGAGGGGCGGCTCTTCGTGAAGTGGAGCGAAGTGGGTAAGGGCACTACATTCCGCCTGATTTTGAACCAGTAATAACTGTAGGGTAAGCTTTAGCTTGCCCGGCGTGAGGTGACGCATCCCTGACGCCGGGCAAGCTAAAGCTTACCCTACAACCAATTGCTCGGGCAGGCGCAGGAGGTAGTCGCCGTAGCCGCTCTTGCGCAGAGGCTCGGCAATTTTGCGCAGCTGCGCGGCATCGATAAAGCCTTGGCGGAAAGCCGCTTCTTCGATCGAGCCCACTTTGAGGCCCTGGCGCTGCTCCAGCACCCGCACAAACTCGCCGGCCTGCATCAGGCTCTCGAAGGTGCCGGTATCAAGCCAGGCAGTGCCCCGGCCCAGGATACCGACCTTGAGCTTGCCCCGGCGCAGGTACTCGCGGTTGACGTCCGTGATCTCGTACTCGCCGCGGGGGCTGGGTTCCAGATTTTTAGCAATTTCTACTACGTCGTTGTCGTAGAAGTACAGGCCGGGCACGGCGTAGTTGCTCTTGGGCTGGGCGGGCTTTTCCTCGATGCTGAGGGCCACTTTATTGGCATCGAACTCGACCACGCCGTAGCGCTCGGGGTCGTGCACGTGGTAGGCATACACTACCCCGCCGTCGGGGTCGTTGTTGGCCTTCAGCAGCTCCTCCATGCCTTCGCCGTGGAAGATGTTGTCGCCGAGCACGAGCGCTACTTTATCCTGGCCGATAAAATCGGCTCCCAGCACGAAGGCCTGGGCCAGCCCGTTGGGTACTTCCTGCACCACGTATTGAAAGTTGCACCCCAGGCTCTGCCCGTCACCGAGCAGCTTCTTGAATTGCGCTTGGTCGTGGGGTGTGGTGATAATCAATATTTCCCGAATGCCCGCCGTCATCAAAATCGACAGCGGATAATAAATCATCGGCTTGTCGTAGACGGGCATGAGCTGCTTGCTCACGGCCAGCGTGAGGGGGTGCAGCCGGGTACCGGAGCCACCGGCGAGGATGATGCCTTTCATAAGATTACCGTCGTGCTAGGTCTGCGAATCTGCTCGCGCCAGTGAGTGAGTAGTGCTACCGAAGACCGCCGTGGTGAGCAGCCCTCGGTAGCTTGGTAAAGTACGTTAGTTGCGCTCCTTGATAAACTCCTGATTGGCCTTAAACCACTCCAGCGTCTTTTGCAGCCCCTCCCGGATGCGCACCTGCGGCGCGTAGCCCAGCCGGGTTTCGGCTTTGCTGATGTCGGCCAGCGAGTCGCGGATATCCCCGGCCCGGTTGGGGCCAAATTTGGGCTCCAGGGTCGAGTGGGCTTCTTCGCGCAGAATGTCGTACATCTGCACCAGCGAGGTGCGGTCGCCGACGGCGATGTTATACACCTGGTTGACGGCCTCGGGATTGGTCGTGAGGGCCGCCCGGATGTTGGCCTGCACGCAGTTGGCCACGAAGGTGAAGTCGCGGGTCTGGCCCCCGTCGCCGTTGAGCGTGGGCGCGTTGTCCTGCAAAATGGCGTCGATGAAGAGCGGAATTACGGCCGCGTAGGCGCCGCCGGGGTCTTGGCGCGGGCCGAAGATGTTGAAGTAGCGCAGGCCGATAATCTCCATGCCGTAAGTGCGGGCAAATACGTCGGCGTAGAGCTCGTTGGCGTACTTGGTTACGGCGTAGGGCGACAGGGGCTTGCCGATGCGGTCTTCCACCTTGGGCAGGCCGGGGTGGTCGCCGTAGGTCGAGGAAGACGCCGCGTACACGAAGCGCTTGATGCCCGCCTCCTTAGCGGCGAACAGCATTTTCACGAAGCCCCCCACGTTCACTTCGTCGGTCGTGACGGGGTCGTTGATGGAGCGCGGCACCGAGCCCAGCGCGGCCTGGTGCAGCACAATGTCCATGCCCTCGCAGGCACGGGCGCAAGCTTCGCGGTCACGAATGTCGCCTTCCTGCACTTCGAGCGCGGCGTGGCCTTCAAACAGCCGCAGGTTTTTGCGGAAGCCGTTGGAAAAATTGTCCAGCACGCGCACCTTCTTAGCACCGTGCTTCAGCAGATACTCGACAAGGTTGGAGCCGATAAAGCCCGCGCCACCGGTCACGAGAAAGCTAAGCTCCGTGATGGGCTGGTCGGTAAAGGGGATTTCGTACATCTTTTTTTGAATTACGAATTATGAGTTATGAATTATGAATTTGATTGCAACGAGCTTATTGTCAAGGCAATTCATACCTCATAACTCATAATTCATAATTAAGCTAAACACTGTATTGCTTGGCGTTGTACTCTTGGTAAGCACCGCTGGTCACGTGGTCGAGCCACTCCTGGTTGGCCAGGTACCAGTCTACGGTTTGGCTCAGGCCCTGCTCAAACGTCACGCTGGGCTTCCAGCCAAGCTCGTTCATGATTTTGCTGGAGTCGATGGCGTAGCGCATGTCGTGGCCCGCCCGGTCGGTGACGAAAGTGATGAGCTGGCGCGAGGTGCCGGCTGGCTGGCCGGTTTTTTCGTCCACCACGTCGCAGAGCAGCTCGATGAGCTTGAGGTTCTGCCACTCGTTGACGCCGCCGATGTTGTAGGTGTCGCCCAGCTTGCCTTTGTGAAACACCGCGTCGATGGCCGTGGCGTGGTCTTTCACGAACAGCCAGTCGCGCACGTTTTCACCCTTGCCGTACACGGGCACTTTTTGCCCGGTGCGCAGGCGGTGAATAGCCAGCGGGATGAGCTTCTCGGGGAAGTGGTTGGGGCCGTAGTTGTTCGAGCAGTTGCTGAGCTTGACGGGCAGGCCGTAGGTATGGTGCCAGGCCCGCACGAAGTGGTCCGACGCGGCTTTGGAAGCCGAGTAGGGGGAGCGCGGGTCGTAGGGCGTTTCCTCGGTAAACATCTCGGGGCCAAAGTCCAGCGAGCCGTAGACCTCGTCGGTGCTTACGTGGTAAAACGTGTGGCCTTCGTAGCCCTTGGGCTTCCAGAGGTTTTTAGCGGCGTTGAGCAGGTTGACGGTGCCGATGACGTTGGTTTTCACAAACGCCATCGGGTCGGTGATGCTCCGGTCGACGTGACTCTCGGCCGCGAGGTGAATCACCGCGTCGGGCTCCTCGTGAGCAAAGAGCTGGTCGATAAACGCCTGGTCGGCAATATCGCCCTTGACGAACTGGTAGTTCGGAGCCTGCTCAATGTCGCGCAGATTCTCCAGGTTGCCCGCGTACGTGAGAGCATCAAGATTAAGAATCTGGTACTCGGGATACTTGGTCACAAAAAGCCGCACCACGTGCGAGCCAATGAAGCCGGCGCCGCCGGTGATAAGGATTTTCATTTTTTTAGGTCAGAGGGTAGGAGGGTAAGCGGGTAGGAGGGCTAAAGGACACATGGACAAAGTGCATCTACTGCACACCCGCATGCCCCCTTACCCTACTACCCTACTACCCTAAAGTCTGCTGCCATTTCCAGGCGCTGGCCAGCGAGTCGTAGAGGGAGGTTTCGGTTTTGAAGCCCAGCACCTCGGCGGCCTTGGTGGCATCGGCGTAGATGGCGGGCACGTCGCCGGGGCGGCGCGGGCCAATGACGTAGTTGAGCTTCTGGCCGCTGGCCTGCTCGAAGGTTTGCACCACTTCGAGCACCGAGTTGCCGTGGCCGGTACCCACGTTGAAGGTCTCGACGGTGTCGCTGGCCTTGCGGTCGAGCAGGCGCTGCACGGCGGCGATGTGCGCTTTGGCCAGGTCCACCACGTGGATGTAGTCGCGCACGTTGGTACCGTCGGGCGTGTCGTAGTCGTTGCCGAAGATGGTCAGCTTATCGCGCAGGCCGGCCGCCGTCTGCGTGATGAAGGGCACCAGGTTGTTGGGCACTCCCAGCGGCAATTCGCCAATCTTGGCCGACTCGTGCGCCCCCACTGGGTTGAAGTAGCGCAGCAGGATGGTGCGCGTCTTGTTGTCGGGAGCGCCGGCGGCATCGTGCACGATGTCTTCGCACATCTGCTTGGTGCGGCCGTAGGGCGAGTTGGCGGGCTTGGTGGGCGTAGCCTCAGTCACGGGCAGCTGGTCGGGCACGCCGTAAACGGTGCACGACGATGAGAATACGAGGTTTTCGACTTCCGCCTCTTGCATCACTTCCAGCAGCGTAATGAGCGAGCCCACGTTGTTGTGAAAGTAGGCCAGCGGCTTGCGCACCGACTCTCCCACGGCCTTGAAGGCCGCGAAGTGAATGACCCCGGCAATGTTGCCCTCCGTCTTGAAAACCTGGCGCAGCGCTTCGGCATTGCCGCAGTCGATGCGGTGGCACGGCACCTCGCGCCCCAGAATATCCTGGATACCCGCCAGCGCCGACTCCTGCGAATTGCTAAAATCGTCGATAATAACGGGCTCATAGCCAGCCTGCGCCAGCTCTACTACGGTATGCGAGCCAATGTAGCCAGCCCCACCGGTAACGAGAATCTTTTTCATAGATGAAATAGTGAGATGGTGAGCAGTGAGGTGGAGAGTACGCAAGTTGATATAATAGCAATTCTACTGCTTACCAATTCACCACCTCACCAGTTCACCGCTACAGGCTCCAGTAGTGAAGTTGCTCCATCGGCTTGTTGCGGTACAAGCCTTTGATATCGACCAGCACGGCATTGTCGGCGGTGATGGACTGGAAATAGGCCTCGTCCTTGTCGAGGTAGGGCTTGTGGCTCACGGCCACGATCACGGCGTCGTAGTCAGCGCGGATTTTATCCGGCGCGGTGAGGCGGAAGCCGTACTCGTGGTGCAGCTCGTCGGAGCTGGCGTGCGGGTCCACGATGTCCACGTTTACCGAGAAGTTTTTGAGCTCCTGAATCAC
>CAJYVK010000152.1 GCA_913778455.1 uncultured Hymenobacter sp.
CATCTTTACGTGGCCGAATAAATAATTATGAATTATGAATTATGAATTATGAATTATGAATTATGAATTATGAATTGTATTAAAGTCTTGCATAGCTTCCGCTTTCCCTCTCTGAAACTACTGGTACTACTTCCAACTCTGCACCCTGCCCCACGAGCTAATTCATAATTCATAATTTCTAATTCATAATTAAAAAAAGATGCGCTCCGTACTGCTCGTAGAAGACGACGTTTTTGATACCATGACGGCGCAGAAGTCGTTTGCTCGCTTCAGCGTGCCGCACACGTTGCGCACTGCTTTTAATGGCGAGGAGGCGCTCGATATCCTACTGGGCCGCAACGGTGAGGAAGCCCTGCGCCCGCTGCCCGAGGTCATTTTGCTCGATCTGAACATGCCGCGCATGAACGGCTTCGACTTTCTGGAAGTGCTGCGGGCCACGCCCGAGCTGGCCGATATTCCGGTGTTCATCACCACGACGTCGGGCCTCGACATCGACCGGGCCGAGGCCGACCGCCTGGGCGTGAGTGGCTATATTTTGAAGCCCCTCGATTTTGCCAGCGGCGACGACCTGGCCGATAGCCTGAGCCTGCTCGAAAAGCTGCTGAAATAGCCCGCGCCGCCGCTGGCTTTCGCCTGAAGATGAGCACCGACTGAAGCCAGCCAAGACCTGACGCGGCGGGCACTTTTGGGCGGGAGCCCGGCGTTAGCGAAGTACCGGCCGCAGTTGGTCGGCAGCACGTTTATTTGCCTGCATGAAACTTACGTACGCTGCGGTGCTGGGCCTGGGGCTGAGCGCCGCCTGGGCGCCGGCCTCGGCGCAAGATGCTCCCCGCCAACTGGGGGGCGCTCCCGTGATGCCCGCGCCGACCCCGCGCCCGGTGGCTCCGCCCCCCCGGCAGCTCGATGCTGCCCCGGCGCCAGCGACCACGCCCACTACCGTAGCGGCCGATTCTACCCGCCCCGCGCCCGTGGCTACCAGTCCCGAGCCCGCGCCCAGCCAGCCGGCCCCCACCATCTTCAACCGGCCCTACGTGATGGGAGGCTCTACGCAGCCCACGCGCTACCAAGTAGGGCTGAAAAACGGGGCGGTGTACAATGCCTACGACGTGGAAGTAAAGCAGCCGCTGTTTGGGCGCAATTTCCTGCTGCTCGACGGCCAGCGCCGCATTGAGCTGAGCGAGGTGGGCTTTTACGAAAACGAAACCGGGCATTACGTTCGCACCACCCTTCCCCGCTCCTCGCGCGAGGCTACGCTGCGCCGCGAGAAAACCGGCCGCATCAGCCTCTATGCCACCTATAATACCAGCTACTCGCCCGGCGGCTACGGCATGCCGGGCTTCGGCTACGGCGGGTTTGGCTACGGGGGCTTTGGCGGCTATCCCTACGGCAGCGGCTACCGCACCACCAAAACGGAATATTTTTCCAAGGACAACGGCCCCATTCAAAATCTGAACGCCCGCAACCTGGCCCTGGCCACCGCCGACAACGCCGGTGCCCAGGAGCTGCTGGCCCAGGCCCGGCGCTACCAGACCTCGACTACCATCGCCTACGTGGCGGGCGGGGGGTTGCTCCTCTACGGACTGCTGCAATCGTTCCAAGCCAACTCGACGGGTATCTCGCCCGTGACGTACGCCGCCATTCCGGTGCTCATCGTGCCGCTGATATTCCAGGGCAAGCAGGCGGCTGCCCAACGGCAGGCCATTGCGCTGTATAACAGCGGGGGGCTGCGGTAGCTCAATTGCTGGCGTACACTGGCGCGAGTTTAGGCGCAGCCGTAACTCGTGCCGATTATGATGTGGAGGCTGCGCCTCCACTGCCGCGCCAGCGGCAATTTTAAGCCCGCCTCGTTGTTGTGCCCGCTTACGCCGCTTGCCGCGTTGCGGCAGTGGAGGCGCAGCCTCCACGTCATGGCCGGCACGAGTTACGGCTGCGCCTAAACTCGCGCCAGTACCTACTACTAATCAACCTAAACCGCGCCCCGGGTAAGACGCGCTTTCTTTTCAGCCGTATGTCAGGCTTAGGCAGCTTTCACTGCCTGGGCCTGACAGCTGCTTTTGTAGAGCATCAGTGGCCGCCGCACAACCTAATCACCCAGCCTCATGCCCTCCTCCCGCGCTGCCCTCGCTACCGCCGCGCCCGACTTTGCTGACCGCCAAGCGCTGGCCATGCTGGCGCACCAGCGGCTGTGCGCCGAGTACGGGGCCCCGTTTTTGTTTTTCAGCACGAAGGACCCGCTGAGCGAGCTAATCAGCGCTTTGCTCTCGCACCGCACCAAAAATGCCGACTCGCACCGGGCGTACCAGCAGCTCCGCGCCACGTTTCCGACCTGGGAGGCAGTACGCGACGCCCCTACCCTCGACGTGCAGCGGGCCATCAGCGCCTGCACCTGGCCCGAGCAGAAGGCACCCCGCATTCAGGAGGTGTTGCGCGAGATAAGCCGGCGCTGCGGCGACGAAAACTTACCGCCCTGCTCGCTCGATTTCCTGGCCGACCGGCCCATTGCCGAGGCCCGCGCCTGGCTCGAAAGCATCAGCGGCGTGGGGCCAAAGACCAGCGCGGCTACGCTCTTGTTCAGCCAACTGCGCCTGCCAGCCATGCCCGTTGATAGCCACCACCACCGCGTGGCGCAGCGGCTGGGCCTCATCGGCCCCAAGGTGGGTGAAGGACCGGCCCACGCCCTGCTGGCCGCCCTGCTCCCACCCGACTGGACGGCCCAGCAGGTGTACGACCACCACGAGGCGCTCATGTTTCATGGGCAGCGGTGCTGCTATTACCACCAGCCGGCTTGCGACCGCTGCGTGCTGCTGGATGTATGCCCGGTGGGGCAGGCGCGGCAGGAAGCTCCGAAAATAAGCTGACCAGACTAGCTTTGGAATCAAGGCTGGCCGCTTGGCTCCGCTTGCTCCTTCTTCCCTTTGTCAAGAATAAGCGCCTGTTCCCTCTAGTCTTGACACGCCCCCGTGACCCTGCACCTGCACGCCAAGCCCAATGCCCGCCGCAATCAGCTGTTGCCCGGCCCCGACGGCCGCTGGATAGTGCGCCTGGCCGCCCCGCCCCACGAGGGCCAGGCCAATGCTGTACTGCTGGCTTTTCTAGCCGAATTATTTAGTGTGCCCAAGCGCGACGTACAACTGCTGAGTGGCCACACGGCCCCGTTCAAAAAAGTGGAAATTAGCGGCCTTAGTGACGAAGCTGGCGCGGCCGTGCTAGCGCGGTGCGGTACCGACACGCAGTAACTTTTCGGCCGGCGCGGTGGCTTAAGGGTAGCTACCTTGTGCGCTTACTGCCCGCCTTTTCCACCTACTGCCCATGCCGCTTTCTACCCCAGCTATTCGCGCTGACCTCGCCGCCACTACGCTCGCGGGTACCAAGCCGCACTACCACGTGCTCGACGGCCTGCGGGGCGTGGCGGCCATCACTGTAGTATGCTTCCACTTGTTTGAGGCCTACGCCACCAGTCACCTGGACCAACGCATCAACCACGGCTACCTGGCCGTCGATTTCTTTTTTCTGCTCTCCGGCTTTGTGGTGGGCTACGCGTACGACGAGCGCTGGCCCCGGCTGACGGTAGCGGAATTTCTCAAGCGTCGCTTCATCCGCCTGCATCCGCTGGTCGTTATCGGCGCGTTGCTGGGCGCGGCCTTATTTTATTTCCAGGGCTGCGCGGCCTGGGATGTTTCTCGGGTATCGGGGGCGCGGCTGGCCGGGGCCACGCTGCTCAACGCGGCCCTGCTGCCGGCCACGCCCGGGGGCGAGATTCGCGGCGTCGGCGAGATGTTCCCGCTCAACGGCCCGAGCTGGTCGCTGCTTTTCGAATACGTCGGCACCCTGCTGTACGCCTTTTGGCTGCGCCGGCTGGCTACGCCACTGCTGGCCCTGGTAGTGGCACTGGCGGGGGGCGGCCTGGCCGCGTTCGCCATCTGGGGGCCGTACGGCGACGTGTGCGTGGGCTTTGCCCTGACGGGCGACAACGTGCTGGGGGGCTTCCTGCGGCTGCTGTTTTCCTTCTCGGCCGGCCTGCTGCTGTTTCGGGTATTCCGGCCGGTGCCAGTGCGCGGGGCATTCTGGCTGGGTAGCCTGGTTGTCGTGGCGGTAGCCGCTATGCCGCGCCTCGGCGGCAGCCAGCATCTGGCCTGGAACGGCCTGTACGATACCATTTGCTGCGTCGTGGTTTTTCCGCTGCTGGTTTATTGCGGCGCCTCGGACAGGTTTATCGCGCCTTTCACCACCCGACTCTGCCAGTGGCTGGGCGCTATTTCGTACCCGTTGTATATGGTGCACTACCCGTTCATCTACGTGTACTACGCCTGGGTCAAGAATAACAACCTCACTTTCGCCGAGTCGCTACCCGGCGCGGCGGCCTTGGTCGCCGGGTCGCTGGGGCTGGCCTACTTATGCCTGAAGCTCTACGATGAGCCGGTGCGCCGTTTCTTAACTAAGCGGCTATTGCCCGCCAGCCGCTAGCCGCGAATCCGCGCCCACCTTACTTTTTGCGCTTCCAGCGGTAGTATCGGCGGTACCAAGACGACGTTTTTTTGAACAAGCTGCTGGCCGACTCGTGCGGGAACATGTTGATGCGGAAAATCTGCATCCGGTCGTCTTCGAGGTGCATACCGCCGCTGTCGGTGGCCACGGCGTAGGTGAAGCCCACCTCGGCCGCCAGGCGCTTGGTTTCGGGGCTGAGGCTCCCGTAGGGGTAAGCAAAGGATAACACGTTGATGCCCAATCGGCGCTCCAGCTCAACCTTACTGGCGGCCATTTCGTGAGCAACCTCGGCGGCGGGCAGGCCCGCCAGGCGCGGGTGCGTGAGGGTATGCGCCCCGATTTCCCAGCCCGCCGCTACGAAAGCCCGCTTCTGGCCTTCACTCATGAGCTCGGCGCGGGGCTCGCTGGGGTCCTCGGCCAGGTCCCACTGGTTGCAGCGCACCTCAAAATCACCCAGCAGGTAGAGCACGCCCCGGTAGCCATACTGCTGCATGAGGGGCAGCAGGTTGGTGTAATTGTCGGTGTAACCGTCGTCGAACGTGAGGATGAGGGGCCGGCGCGGAAACTCGGCCAGCGGGCGGCGGCCACTGGCAAAATCCTGGTAGTCCTGAAACGTAATAGGCTGGAGCCCCCGCCCTTTGAAATAAGCCAGGTGCCGGGCGAAGTTTTCCTTCGTAACAAAAATCTGGTGCTTGGTCGCGGGCGGCTGGTCGGGAATTTTGTGGTACATGAGCACCGGAATGAAGTCGGGCGCGGCCAGCGCCATGCGCGCCGACTCGTACACCCCGAGTACCCGCCGGGCCACGCGGGCCAGGTCGTAGTCGGCCCGCACCCGCGCCTGCAAGGCCGGGGCTACCCGGTACGGCTGCGCCAGAAAGGCCCGCGCATCGGCCAGCACGGGAGCGGGGTCGAAGGGCGCGGCGGGCCGTAGCTGGGGCAGAATGTCGCCGAAATTAGACGCCGCTGTCTCCGGGTAGCTCTCCGGCGATACGGGGCCGGCGTAGAGCGCTTCGCCCAGGGCCAGCACGGCCCGACCCTCGCCCAGGGTCTCCATCGCCACGCGCCCGGCCCCAATAACGAGGTCGGTGCGCCGCAGCCAGCTCACTACGTCGTCGGTAAAGCCGATGACTTCGACGCGCTCGCCGTACTGGCGCTGTAGTTCGGCCAGGGCAGTTTTGCCAGCTTCGGGCAGTTGCTCCAGCTCGCCGCCGATGAGCGTCACGCGCAGCTGGGCAAACTCTCGCAGCAGCGGCGGAAAAACGTGCTGAATCAGCGCCGCCGCCCGCTCGCCCTTCGGCCCATTGAAGCGCCCGATAAAAGCCAGCCGCAGGGAAGCAGAAGTTAAAAATGAAGAAGTAAAAATTGAGTCTGACGAGGTAGCATCCTCGGAGTTAATTTTTACTTCTTCATTTTTAATTTTCACTTCCCACTTAATTCCGTTGGGAACTACCGCAATCTTCGCCGGAGCCATCTTCACTTCCTCGCGCAGGTGCTGGGCCAGATTTTCGCAGATGGCAATGACTTTCTGACCATAGATGTCGAAAAGCGAGGTGGAAGCGTGCAGGTGCTGGCGGCCGTGCACGGTGCTCACCAGCGGCACCCCCAGCCCCCGTAGCGCGAAGTAGCTGACCCAACTCGCCGCCCGCGAGTGGGCGTGCACCACGTCGATTTCGTGCCGACGCACCAGTTCGCGCAGGGCGCGGATGTTGCGCAGCCGCTGCCCATACTTGCGCTGGCTGATGGGCAGCTGCACCTGCCCGGCCACCGTAGGCAGCGCCGCCGCGTCGGAGGCCAGCCACACCTGGTGGCCTTCGCGGTGGTGGGCCTCGGCCAGGGCCACGGCATAAGCCACCGAACCGGCAAAAAAATTGGCAGATAGTACGTGCAGGATACGCATACCCCCAAAGGTAAATGTAGCGTAAGCTTTAGCTTGCGGGCGAGCGCAGCGAGCAGTTACGGATGGGTACGTTCGCTTACGCACCTGCTCGCTGCGCTCGCCGCAAGCTACAGCTTACGCTACGGGCTGAACTTACTCCCAGGCGCGGCCGGCTACGTTGGACAGGTATTTTTGGGCGCTGCCGGTGTTGAGGAGCAGGATGCGCTCGCTGGGTTGCAGCCAGCCCTGGGTCAGCAGGCGGCGGGCGGCCATCCACACGGCGGCCCCCTCGGGGGCCACGAACAGGCCCTCGTGGCGACCCAGTTCGCGCATGCCCGTCAGCATTTCTTCTTCGCCGATGGCTACTACCGTGCCGTGCGACTCTCGTAGCACCTGGAGCATTAGGGCCTCGCCCAGCGGGCGGGGCACGGCCAGGCCGTTGGCCAGGGTGGGGCGGCCGTTGTAGTTCAGGCAGTTGGGCTGGCGACCGCGAAACGTTTCGAGCAGCGGACAGCAGTTTTCGGCTTGCACGGCCACCATACGCGGCAGCTTGGCGTTGGGGGCCAGCCAGCCGAGGGCCTGCATTTCCTGGAGAGCTTTCCAGATGCCAATGAGGCCGGTGCCGCCGCCAGCGGGGTAGAGCAGCACGTCGGGCAGCTCCCAGTTTAGCTGTTCGGCAATCTCGTAGCCCATCGTTTTCTTGCCTTCGAGGCGGTAGGGCTCCTTGAGGGTGGAGATGTCCAGTAATTCGCCCTTAGCGTTGAGCTGGCGCACGCGGGCCGCGCAGTCGTTGATGAGGCCATCGACCAGCTCCACGCTGGCCCCGTACCAGTAGCATTCTTCCTTGAAAGCCTCGGGCGTGTGGCGCGGCATTACTACGGTGGCGCTCAGGCCGCCGCGGGCGCAGTAGGCGGCCATCGCCACGCCCGCATTGCCGGCGGTGGGAATAATGCAGCCTTCTACCCCCAGCTCTTTGGCCTTGGAAATGGCCATGCTCAGGCCCCGCGCCTTGAAGGAGCCGGTAGGATTCTGGCCTTCATCCTTGAGCAACAGGGAGGGTAAATCGTACTGAGCAGCCAGGCGCGGCAGGGCGAGCAGCGGCGTGAAGCCCTCCCCTAGCGTCACTTTATTGGCCTCATCAAGCAGGGGAAGTAAAGCCCCGTAGCGCCACATCGAGCTATCAGCCAAATTGATGCCTTCCGCACGACTGAGCGGGCGGCGCAGCTTGTAATCGGCCACCAGTGGCTGCTGGCAGCAGGCCGACACGCCTTGCAGCTCAAAGGGCGAATAAACCGTGCCGCAATTGGCGCAGTACAGGGCGTGGAGCCGCGAGGGGAGCGGCGAAGCTACGTAGTTCATAGGGCAAAATTGAGACTGCCCTATACGTAACCCCATGCCTTGGCGAAATGGGATTTTCGCATAGACTATTCCACCGAGGAATAATACCGTTGCGTGAAGCGGAGAAAATCGCGGTACGGGCCGTTATTCTCCGTTCCGCGCCGCTGGATGAAATTGAATTTTCTCGTTAGAAACAATCCGTTGATTTTCACCTCGGCCAGCTCGCCGCTGGCCAGCTCCTTCAACACGGCTTGGCGGGGCAAAAAGGCCAGACAGGTCGTTTCGACGCGAATGAAATTTTTGAGGGCCTCGGTGCCGCCCAGACGCACCCGCACGGGCAGCGCGGCCAGCCGCAGCCCGTGCTGTTCGAGGGCTTCTTCGAGCACGGCCAGGGTGCCCGAGCCCACTTCGCGCAATGCCAGCGGGATGCGGAGTAAATCGCCCGGCGCCAGCTCGCGGCCGGCCAGCGGGTTGGCGGCGGCGCACACGGCCACTACCTCGTCGGTGAGCAGCGGCGTGTAGGTCACGTTGCTCACTTTGTGAATGCCTTCGATGATGCCCAACTCAATCTCGTGCTCCAGCAGAGCCTTAAGGATGTTGTCGCTGTTACGGTTTTTGAGGCTGAGTTGCTGCTGCGGATGCTGGCGCAGCCAGGCCGCCACTACCGGCGGCAGCACGTAGAGCGAGATGGTGGTGCTGGCCCCGATGAGCAGGTGCACGGCCGGCTCGAAGGCCGGGCTGGCCTCGCTCATCTCCTGTTGCAGCTCCTGCTGCAACTGCTTAGCCTGCAACAGTTTTTGGTATAATTTCTGGCCCGCTGGCGTGAGTTGCACGCTGCTACCCAGCCGCTCAAAGAGCCCCGTTTTGTAGTACTCTTCCAGCGCCTTTACCTGCTTGCTCACCGCCGACTGGCTGATGAACAGCGCCTGCCCGGCCCGGGTGAAGCTCAGCCGCTGGGCTACTTCGAGAAATACTTCGTGGGGGTGGGAAAGCATGGGGCAAAGGTGCGGGCTTTGTGGGCGCACTCAAAAAGTCACCAATAATATATCTGTCATGCTCATCTGGCGTCCGCTTGCCGAAGCATCTTGCTCGCTTCGTCTAACGAGGTGGGCGAGGTATTTCGGCAGACGGACGTCAAATGAGGATGACCGTAACCGGGCACCTAACAGACTTTCCAAGCAGCTCCACTGATAAAATCCATAGCACCAAGATTGCCGCGGCATAGCCTTCTTTTTTAAAGTATTACTCCTTCGTATTAATAGCTTTTCGGCGGCAACGGCTCTGTTTTTCCAGCCGCCGCACCCTACCTTGCCGCGCCGACTATTCCCGGCTCCGCTATGCGCCACCGCTCCCTGCTGCCGCTGTTTTTCCTGGCCCTCGCGGCCACTTTTTCCTGCTCCAAGAAGCCTGATGCCGAGCAGGCCAGCGCCGCCACCCAGGCGGCGGGCGAGGAAATAGACCCCACACAGAACCTGGTTTTCAGCTTTGATGAGCCGGTAGTGCCGGCCAGCCAGGGCGGACGCTGGGATACCACGCGCTACGTGCAGTTCGAGCCGGCCATCAAGGGGAAGTTTAAGTGGGTGAACGACGGGCGTGAACTGGTATTTTCGCCGCTGGAGCCGTTTCGGCCGAGCACGGCGTTTTCGGCCAGCCTGCGGGGCGCTGCTCTGCCCTCGGGCAAGCAGAAGCTGACGCTGACCCGCTCGAAGTTCCACACCCCGTTTCTGGAGCTGACGGGGGCCCAGGTGTTTTACGGGCGCAGCAATCGGGCTTCCGGCACCGCCGAGCTGCGGGCCAACGTGCTGTTCAACTACCCCGTGCGGCCGGCCGACCTGCGCCCGCGCCTGCACCTCTCCCAAAACGGCCGCCCGGTGGCCTTCACCCTCACCGCCGCCGAGCCCGACCGCACCCTGGCCCTTACCCTTAACCAGGAAATGGACACCGGCCAGCCGCTTCACGTCGAGATTGATCCCGGCCTGAAAGCCGTGGCCGGCAGCCAGCCTACCGCGGCCCCGCTGCAAGCCGAGGCCGAGGTGCCTGACCAGCAAACCCTGCAAGTGCGCGAGCTCACCGGCCAGGTGCTCAACGGCCAGGCCGTGGTGACGCTGCTCACCAACCAGCCGGTCTCGGTGGCGGATATTCAGCCGCTGCTAAAGGTGGAACCCGCCGTACCCTACGAAATCGAGGCGCTGGAAAGTGGCCTGCTGCTGCGCGGCGGCTTCGAGGTGGGCCGGGACTACCAGGTGAGTATCACGCCGGGCCTGCGCGGCGCGCTGGGTGGGCAGTTAGTCGAGAGCTTCAACCAGACGGTGAGCTTCGGCAGCAGCGAGCCGAGCATCAGCTTTGCCAGCACCGACAAGGCGCTGTACCTGGGAGCCAATGGCACGCGCAACCTGGGCCTGCGGATTAACGAGGTCGAGAACGTGCAGGTGACCATCGCCAAGGTCTACGCCAGCAACATCCAGGAAATTCTGCGGGCCGACCGGCAGTACGGCTACGATAGCGACGACGACGGTGAAGGCGGCGAGGGTGAGTATTCCGAAGGCCACAGCTACCAGTATTACGACCTTGAAAACCGGGGCGACGTGCTCTTTACCCGCACCTACGCCACGGCCGGGCTGGCCAAGGAAAATGGCCTGCGCCTGCTCAATCTCAGCCTCAAAGATCTGGAATTCAGCGCCCCGCTCAAAGGGCTGTACGTGGTGCGCGTGCAGGATACCGAGCACCTCTGGCTGCGCGAAGACAAACTGGTGGCTCTCACCGACCTCGGCGTGATTGCCAAGCAGAATGCCAGCGGCGAGGCCGTGGTATTTCTCAACTCGTTGCGCACGGCGCGGCCGGTGGGCGGGGCCACGGTGCGCTTCATCAGCACCAACAACCAGCTGATGGGCACCGCTACCACCAACGGCCAGGGCGTGGCCCGCTACGACAGCGTGATGGGCAGCCGCCTGAAGCTGGGCATGATCACGGCCACCCAGGGCAGCGACTTTACCTTCCTCAGCCTACCTAAAAGCCGGGTCGAAACCTCGCGCTTCGAGGTGGGCGGGCTGACCAGCAACGCGGCGCACTACCAAGCCTTTCTCTACGGCGACCGCGACTTGTACCGCCCCGGCGATACCATTCACACCAACGTGGTCGTGCGCACCGACGACTGGCGCACGCCCCCCGCTGGCCTGCCCGTGAAGGTGCGCCTGCTGCTGCCCACCGGCAAGGAATACGCCAGCCTGGGCGAGAAGCTCAGCGCCACCGGCGCGGTCGAGTCGCGCTTCATTCTGCCCGCTACCGTGATGACGGGCCTCTACTCGCTGGAAGTGCTGACCGGCAACGACGTGCTGCTGACTTCCAAGCAAGTGAGCGTGGAGGAGTTTATCCCCGACCGCATGAAGGTGACCGTGACCGCCGCGCCCACCATTCTGCGCCCGGCCCAGACCGTAACGGCCAACCTCACGGCCCAGAACCTCTTCGGCCCGCCGGCCGCCGGGCGCAAGTTTGAGGTCGAGTTTTCGCTCAAGGAAAAGACGTTTTCGGCCCCGAAATACCCGGGCTACTCCTTCCAGCTGCGCAGCGGCACGGGGCGCAACGCCTCCACCCTTTCGGGCATCACCGAGCGCTTCCAGAAGGAGGTGCGCGAGGGCGAAACCGATGCCAGCGGGCGCGGCACCGCCGCCTACGCCCTGCCCGACGTGCGCGACCTCGGTACGCTGGAAGGCGTGGCCTTCGCCACGGTGTTTGACGAAACCGGGCGGCCGGTGAACCGGCTGGCGACCTTCGAGGTGCAGACCCAGGCCGTGATGTTCGGCATTCAGGCCCCCGGCGAGCTGGTGAGCACGCGGCAGGAAGTACCCCTGAAAATGATCGCGCTCACGCCGGCTGGCAAGCCCACCCGCGCCCAGGCGCAGGTGCAAATCGTGCGCCTGCTCTGGGAAACCGTGCTGGAGCGCCAGGGTGGCCGGCTGGTGTACAACTCGCAGAAGCGCGAGCAGGTGCTGCAAAACCAATTGGTAGATGTGGCTACCGACAGCCAGCTATCTTTCACCCCGACCTACTCGGGCGAGTACGAGGTGCGGCTGTTCCGGCCGGGCGCGGAGAGCTACGTGGCGGCCAGCTTCTACGCCTACGGCCACGGCGACACGGCCGGCAACTCGTTCGAAGTCAACAATGAGGGCGAGATAACCATCGAGGCCGACAAGCCGAAATACGAGCCGGGCGAAACGGCACAGCTGCTGCTCAAGACGCCCTTCCCCGGCCGGGTGCTCGTGACGGTGGAGCGCAACCGCGTGCTCGACCACTTCTACGTCGATACCGACCAGAAATCAGCCCAGGTGCGGGTGCCCATCCGCACCGGCTACGCGCCCAATGTCTACGTGACGGCCACCGCCATCCGGCCCATCACCGACAACTCGCTGCCGCTGACCGTGGCCCGGGGCTTCGTGCCGCTGACGGTGGAGAAGCCCGGCACTCACCTGGCCGTAGCCCTGAAAGCGGCCAGCCTGAGCCGCTCGCAAACCTTCCAGACCATCGAGGTGCGTACCGCGCCCAAGGCCCAGGTGACCCTGGCGGTGGTTGATGAGGGCATTTTGCAGCGCAAAGATTACCGCACGCCCGACCCCTACGGCTACTTCTACCAGAAGCGGGCGCTCGAAGTCAGCGCCTTCGACATCTACCCCTTTCTGTTGCCCGAACTAGGCACCAGCAGCAGCGGCGGCGACGCGGCCGACCTAGCCCGCCGCACCTCGCCCGTACCCAGCCGCCGCGTGAAGCTCGTGGCCAAGTGGAGCGGCCTGCTCACCGCCGACGCCAACGGCCTCGTCCGCTACAAGGTGCGCGTGCCGCAATTCAGCGGGGCGCTGCGCGTGATGGCCGTGGCTTATAAGGACGACGCCTTCGGCAACGCCGAGCAGACGATAAAGGTGGCCGATCCGGTGGTGATTAGCCCGGCGCTGCCGCGCTTCGCTAGCCCCGGCGATACGTTGCTTGTACCCGTGACCTTTACGAACACAACCAACAAGCCATTGACCGGAACCGCTGGCATCAGGTTGAAATCGGATACTCCGAATGCCCCTCCCGCCATTGTGAGTTTTGTAAGAGCCGCTGGCTCGCTGAGCCACACTGATACTCGGAAAATCACTCTCAAGCCTAATGTTGAAGGACAAGTGATTTTCAAGATGATAGCCAGAGCAGTGGGTAATGCACCAATACGTGTTGCCTTCTTTACCAGTACCAGTGACCCTGGCAAGGTTCCGCCTGAACTAACATTACAAGAATCCATCGAACTACCCATCCGCCCCGCCGCGCCGCTCGAAAAGCGTACCGGCAGCGGCGAATTCACGGCTGGCGTACCCGCCCGGCTCGACCTGCGCAGCGACTTCCTGCCCACCGGCCAGCGCTCGCGGCTGATGCTGAGCCGCTCGCCGCTCACGCAGTTTTCTAAAGACCTGAGCTATCTGCTTGAATATCCCTACGGCTGCCTGGAACAAACCGTATCGGCGGCATTTCCGCAGCTGTATTTCGGTGACCTAGCGGCCACGCTGCGCCAGAAAACGGGAGCCAGCCCAAAGGCCCAGCGCTACAACCCCAATTACAACGTGCAGGAGGCCATTCGCAAAATCGAGTCGATGCAGTTGTACAACGGCAGCCTGAGCTACTGGCCGGGCGGCGACTACGATAACTGGTGGGCTACCACCTACGCCGCCCATTTCCTGCTCGAAGCTAAGCAGGCCGGCTTCGCCGTGAACCAAAGCATCCTAGATAAGGTACTGCGCTACTTGCAGTTCCGCCTCAAAAAGCGCGAAACGGAGGCTTACCAGTACTTCACGGTGGATGGGCTGGCCCGGCAGCGCACTATCGCCAAGCGCGAAATCACCTACTCGCTCTACGTGCTGGCCCTGGCCGGCCGCCAGGATGCCGTGGCCCTCAACTACTACAAGGCCAACCGGCCGCTACTCACGCCCGATGCGCGCTTCCTGCTGGCCTGCACCTACGCGCTGGGCGGCCAGCAGCGGGCCTTCCGCGAGGTGCTGCCCACCCAGTTTACGCCCGAGAAGGCTCCCCGCGAGCTGGGCGACTCGTTTGCCTCGCCCATCCGCGACGAGGCGCTGGCCCTCAACGCCCTGCTCGAAGCCGAACCTACCAACCCGCAGGTCAACGGCATCGCCCGGCAGCTGAGCCGGCAGGTGCGCCAGGCTTCCTACCTCAACACCCAGGAGCGCGCCTTTGCCCTGCTGGCCCTGGGCAAAATCGCCCGCAAGAGCCAGGCCAGCACCGCCACCGCTACCATCTCGGCGGGCGGCAAGCAGCTGGGACAATTCACTGGCAAAGACCTCACGGTGAATAATGTGGCCAACTATCAGCTGCTGCTCAAG
>CAJYVK010000153.1 GCA_913778455.1 uncultured Hymenobacter sp.
TCCCACCCTTCCCAACAGCTCGCGGACTTTTTGCATGAGCTGGCGGGTGCTGAAGGGCTTGGGAATATAGAGGTCGGCGCCGGCGTCGTAGCCCTTTTGTACGTCGGCGGGCTGACTTTTGGCGGAAAGAAAAATGACCTTGGTGGTGGCGCGGGCCGGGTTTTGGCGAAGCTGGCGGCACACCTGGTAGCCGTCCACGTCGGGCATCATCACGTCGAGCAGCACGAGGTCGTAGGGCGTCTGGTTGAGGGCGGCCAGCGCCTCGGTCCCGTTTCGAGCGATGCCGACCTGGTAGCCGCTCTTACGCATCAGGAACTCCAGCGACATGACGATAGTCGGCTCATCATCAACCAATAATATAGCGGGCGTACTCATGGCAGAAAGGAAGGAGAAAAGGGGGCCGCGGCCCGGGTGGGCACGGCCAGCGGCAGTTCGATGAAGAAGCGGGCCCCCTGCTCGGGCGCACTCTCAACCCAGATGCGACCTTGGTGCAGCTCCACTATTTTTTTGGTAATGGCCAGCCCCAGGCCCGAGCCCTCGGGCTTGCGCATGGTCTGGTTTTGGGCCTGAAAAAACTTGTCGAATATCTGGTGCTGCTCGGCCAGGGCGATGCCCTTGCCGTTGTCTTCCACGCACAGCAGCAGGGCATCGGCGGCGGGCCAAGCCAGCACCGCAATGCGGCCGGGCCGACCGGGCACGGCGGCCTTGATGGCGTTGGAGAGCAAATTGATGAGCACCTGCATGAGGCGGTCGCGGTCGGCGGGCAGGGGCGGCAGGCTGGCGGGCACGTCTACCCGCAGCTCGGTACCGCGCTCGCGGGCGAGCTGGGCCACGGCCTCGACGGCTTCTTCCACCACCTCGGCCAGCCCGAGGGGCGTGCGCACCAGGCTGGCCTGGCCGCTCTCGAATTTCTCAAGATCCAGCACCAACGAAATCAGCCGCGTGAGCCGCTCGGCCTCCCGGCCGATGGTGAGCTGGAAATGCTGACGCTCGTCTACTTCCAGGTCGGGGTTGTCGGCCAGGATTTCGGCCAGCGCCCGAATGCTGGTGAGCGGCGTGCGCAGCTCGTGCGTCACGGTGTAGAGAAACTCATCCTTCTGCTGGTCCAGCACTTGCAACTGGTCGTAGGCCTGGCGCAGCTCGTCGGTGAGGCGCTGAAGCTGGCGGCGCTGCTTGTGTAGCTGGCGGTTGGCTTCGAGCAATTGCTGGCTTTCCTTGAGAATGCCGACTACGTTGTCGTAGCTGATTTCTTCGGCCCCGGCCACCGAGGCCAGCAGCAGCCGCGCCGAGGCCGGGCCGAGGGTGCC
The DNA here is from genome assembly GCA_913778455.1 of uncultured Hymenobacter sp. Classification (GTDB taxonomy): domain Bacteria; phylum Bacteroidota; class Bacteroidia; order Cytophagales; family Hymenobacteraceae; genus Hymenobacter. The sequence goes on from CAJYVK010000153.1 coordinate 1,308, forward strand.
AGCCAACAGCTTTTCGGCGTAAGTGAGCAACCGCGGGTCGGCGGCATTAGCGGTGAACTGGTGAACTGGTGAACTGGTGAGTTTTTCCTTATCGGTCACTAGCTTATTGGGAGTGGACTGCTCCGCAGGAGATGGCTGAGAACTGTTAACTGTTAACTGATCACTGTTAAATGACAACGCGTCGGGGAAGCGCTCGGCGAAAGCGCGCAACGCCTGGTTGGTGCGCCGCTTGCCCAGGAAGCCGAGCAGTAGGGCGCGTACGTCGGGCAGCGGGGTGCTGCCTCGCCAGCCGGTGATTTCCTCGGCCAGGCTGCGGCGGCGGAAGACGTCCACGAATACGTCGGCCTGACGCAGTTCGAGCGCCGAGGGCGGCCAGGCCAGCGACAAGCCGACGTAAAGCCCAACGTTGAAAAACCAGCTCCAGAACAAGCCGTGTGAGAGGTAGTCGAGTCCATCCAACCCGAACAGCGCGCCCGGCCGCAGCCAGCCCAGCCCCCCTACCCCGTCGCTGAGCACGCTTACCGGCAGCCGCCCCGGCCCCACCAGCGTGGGCAGCACCAGGGTAAAAAACCACACCCCGAACCCCGCTAGCAGCCCAAGCGTGGCCCCGCGCCGGGTGCCACCCTTCCAGTAGAGCCCCCCCAGCACGGCGGGCAGAAACTGCGCCACCGCTGCGAACGACACCAGCCCGGTATTGACCAGCGGCAGTTGCCGGCCCACGCCGGCGTAGTAGCCGTAGGCCAGGGCCAGCACCAGCAGCACGGCCAGCCGCCGGCTCGTGAGGGCGACGCGGCCCAGGTAGGCAAACCAGCGCCGCTGGCCCTCGGGCCGGGCGGCGGGCACGCGCACTAGCAGGGGCATGAGCAGGTGATTGCTCATCATCACGCTCAGGGCGATGGTTTCGACGATAATCATGCTGCTGGCCGCCGACAGGCCGCCCAGGTAAGTGAGCAAGGCCAGCCAGGAGTGGCCGGTCGCCAGCGGCAGCGCCAGCACAAACGTATCGGCATCGAAGCCCCGGCCGCCCAGCCGTAGCACGCCCCCGAAGGCGATGGGTAGCACGAAGACGTTGATCACGAGCAAATAGAGCGGAAACAGCCACATAGCCTTGCGCAGGTGGTTTTCGTCCACGTTCTCGACCACGGCCACCTGAAACTGGCGCGGCAGCAGCAGCACCGCCGACATGCTGAGCACGAGCAGCGTGAGCCACTCGGCCCCGGTGGTTCCGGTGCCTTTCAGGGTAAATAATTGGCGTAGCGCGGGCACGGCCGCCGCCTGGTCGAACACGTCGGCAAAGCCGCCGAATAGCCCGAACGTAACGAACGCCCCCAGCAGCAGAAAGGCCAGCAGCTTCACCAGGCTTTCGAGGGCCACGGCCAGCACCACGCCCTCGTGCCGTTCGGTGGCCTCTACCGAGCGCACCCCAAACAGGATGGTAAACACCGCCAGCGTACCCGCCGCAAACAGCGCCGCGCCGCTGGCCCCCGCCTCCTGCCCGCCCGTCAGCACTACGAAGGAACTGGCAATAGCCTTTATTTGCAAGGCGATGTACGGTACCACGCCCAGTACGCACACGGCCGTCACGAGCGCCCCCAGCGCGGCGCTCTTGCCGTAGCGGGCCGAGATAAAATCGGCAATCGAGGTGAGCCGCTGCTGCCGGCACACCCGAATAATCTTGCGCAGCACCAGCCACCACGCCGGCGCCAGCAGCCCCGGCCCCAGGTAAATCCCCACAAACCCCAGCCCCTGGTGTGCTGCCCGCCCAACCGAGCCGTAGTAGGCCCAGGCCGTGCAGTACACCGCCATGCTCAGGGCATACACGTACGGATTGGCCACCAAGCTCCTCCGCGCCGCCGAGCGCCGCTCCGCTGCGTAAGCCACGCCGAAAAGCAAAGCCAGGTAGCCAAAGGAAAACGCAATGACGAGTAGGCGGTTCATTTAACAATTAACATTTATCATTTAACAGTGATCATTTTCGCTAACACGCGTACAATCTTCAGGCAATACGTAGCAACAAGTAGCTACCAAATAGTAACCGTCACCCATCAGCTACTAAGCAATGAACATTACTTGTTAAATGATAAATGTTAATTGTTAAATGATCTTACCAGCCAGCCCGTGAGGCCGATGAGCAGCAGCCAGGTCAGCAGCACGTAGAGGTAAAGGACGGGCACGCCAGCCACGCGGCCAGCGTGGTCGAAGGCGGCGAGCAGCGGGTAATTAAGCAGCACGGCAAATAAGCCCGCGACAAACAGCAACCGCTGCCCACGGAAAGACGAAGATTCAGGCTTCATACAACATGTAGGATAAGCTTTAGCTTGTCCGGCGCCAGGGCCGCACGCCAGCGTAGCAAGCAAAAACCCGCCCGGCGGGCTGCCTGACGGGTTTCCACTAACAACCATCTATTTACCTAACTATCCATCAGCTTCACGTTCCGCGTATCCTTCATAAGCGCCGACCCCACGAAGAAGCAAATGAGCGCAATTACCACCGGGTAAATCAACCCCAGTAGGCTGCTGTGCTCCTTGGCGAAGGTGCCGGCCGGCTGGGCCGCTGCCCACACGCCGATGGAGGTAGCAATGAGCGGCACGAAGCCGCCAAACACGCCGTTGCCAATGTGATAGGGTACCGACAACGAAGTATAGCGCACGCTAGTGGGAAACAGCTCCACGAGGTAGGCGGCGATGGGGCCGTACACCATCGTGACGAACAGCACGAGGAAGAACGTGAGCACCGTCATCATGAATACGTTGGGTGTGAGGGCTTTCATCACGGCGGGCACAGCCTTGCCGGCGGCATCCACGGTGGCGGGGGTGATTTCGGTGAGCGGCCCGGCGTAGGCTTTGATGCCGTAGAAGAGTGGGATAGTAAACAGCGCCCCGCAAATCATGCCGGTCATGATGATGCGCTTGCGCCCGATGCGGTCGGAAAGCGAGCCGAAGTACACGAATAGCGGCGTGGCCAGTACCATCGCCACTACCAGGATAGTGCTCGAATCGACGATGTCCAACTTAAGCGTATTGTTCATGAACGAGTAGGCGTGAAACTGCGAGGTGTAAAAAATCACGCCCTGCCCCATCGTCACCCCGAAGAGCGCAATCAGCACCAGCCGACGGTTGATGGGATTCACGAACGAGTCGCGCAGCGGGCTCTTGCTCGTGGTGCCGGTAGCCTTGGCCTTGGCGAAGAGCGGAGACTCGTGCAGCTTCTTGCGGATGTAGTACGAGGCGATAACCAGCAGGCCCGAAAGCAGGAACGGAATGCGCCAGCCCCACTCTTTGAAGGCCGCCTCACCCATCGTCTTGCGCGTAATCACGATAACCAGGATACTGAGAATCAAGCCTCCCGTGGCCGTAATCTGAATGAAGCTCGTGTAGTAGCCGCGCTTGGCATCGGGGGCGTACTCGGCCACGTAGGTAGCCGCGCCGCCGTACTCGCCGCCCAGGGCCAGCCCCTGCAACAGGCGTAGTACCACAACCACCGCCGGAGCCGCAATACCAATGGAATCGTAGCTCGGAATAAGGCCCGTAATGAACGTGGCCCCGCCCATAATCAGCAGCGTAACCAAAAAGGTATATTTACGCCCGATCATGTCGCCCAGCCGGCCGAAGAACATGGCCCCGAACGGCCGCACCACGAAGCCGGCCCCGAATACGGCCAGCGCCCCGAGCAGCGTGTCCTCAATCTTGCCGGCGTGCCCAAACAGCACCGGCCCGATAATGGCCGCCAGCGAACCAAAAATGTAGAAGTCGTACCACTCGATGACCGTCCCCACCGACGAGGCCGTGATGACCTGCCAGATGGTCTTCGAATCGACTTGGTTGTTATCGTGCGCGGCCGGCGCATCCACGGCCGCGCCGTAGGCAGCGGGGTTCAGGCTTTGTTCCATGAGGGTTTGGGTGGGGAAGAGTTTTTAATAACTAACTGTTACTGACCAGTAAAACTGTTTCCAAAAATTCTACTCAATCAACCCGTTCGTCATGCTCATCTGGCGGCCGCTTGCGAAGTATCTTGTCAGGTTTGGGCATTATCCTGGCGTGAATAGGTGCTTCGCAAGCAGACGCCAGATGAGCATGACGAACGGGTTGATTGAGTAGCCGTTGTAAACAGCGTCCTTAGGCGCTTACAGAAACACCTGCGTTTGCAGCGTTATCTCGGGGCGGTGCTTTACCTCGCCGACTACGCCCACCCCGTTGATGGTGGTGAGGTTGAAGTCGGGGCGGGCGCGGTAGTTGAGCGTCACCTTGGCGTTGTGGCCGTCGATGAGGAAATTGAGGCCCGCGTCGTAGACGTTCACGCCCTGCACCTCGCCAGCAGCATTGCGCAGGCCCTCATAGTTGCTGTGCAGATAGGCTACGTAGGGTTGCAGGCGCACCTTGCTACCCAGGGTATTCTTACCCAGCAGGAAGCCGAGCTGGCCGTAGACCGAGCCCCCGGTGCCCGACTGCGGCACGGCGTTGCCGCGGGTGGCGCTGGCCCCGTAGCCGGGGTTTTCCGCCCCCACGAAGCGCACGTAGTTGGGGCCGAAGTCGTAGTTGTAATATACGCCGTAGAAGGTCAGGGCCGTGCGCCGGGCCGTATCGAGCGGCGTATCGTAGAACACGTCGGCCCCGAAGAGCTTGATATCGTGCTTAGTAGTGGGCACGGCGGCGTAGAGATCGGCCCCGCTGGCCAGGGTGGCGAGGTTCACCGAGCTAGTAGTCGAGCGCGAGAACATCCCGTCCTGATTATACATAAAGCCGGCCCCGATGCTCAGCACCTTCTTGGTACCCAGCCAGGTACCCTGCATGTACGGCAGCAGGTTGGGCTCGGGATCGAAGAAGTTGTAATCGAAATAACCCTGGTACACATGGCTGTCGTTCTGCGGATTGTATTGCGCTACGTTCACGCCAGTGTTGGTCGTGACGCCGCCCACCGTTGAGTTGAAGCCCAGGCCCAGCGGGTTGCCGGTTTGCACGCCGCCCGCCACGTAGTTAGGGTTGGTGGGCAGGTTGGTCAGGAAAGGGTCGCTCATCGAGAGGCGGTAGTCGAACTTACCCACCCGGCCCTTGGCGTACACCCCAATCCAGCGCGCAAACTGGTCGAGCGCGTCGATGGTCGGGAAATTGGTGAGCGGCAAATCCATCGGCAGAATGCTCGTGGTGCTGGCGCTGCTCAGGCGCGAGATGCCGTTGAAATAGTGCAGGCCGGCCCCCAGGCTGAGGTACTTGTTGACCTTGTACTCAGTCACGGCCTCGTGGATGAAAAACTGGGGTTTCTTACCATCGGTGGTGGCGTTCACGCCGCCGCTCACGTTGTTCTGGTTATTGATACCCAAGTGGGTATAGATGAGAAAGCGCGGGCTCAGCTGGGCCAGCAGCACCATGCGCGAGCGCCGAATGCCAAAGTCAAGCTGGCTGCTCTTGGGCTCGTTGGGACCGCGCAGCGTACCGGTATTGTTCTCGTTGTAGCGCACGTACACCTGCGTCCAGGCCATGAGGCGCACGTACTTCTGGCCGTCGGGCGAGAGGTTGAACTTCATGCCCGACCCGTAGGGCACCGGCTTAGCGGGCGCGGGGGGGGTGGGCGGCGGCGACAGCGGCGCGGGCGGCGGGGCCGACCCCGGGGTGGGCGGGACCACCTGCGCCCGGGCGGCGCCGGCCAGCAGCAAGCCGCTCAGGGCCAGCGTATAGCGGGAAACTTGCATACAGGAAACGAACTGGGTGGGAAGAGTATCGAACGAGTCACGCGCCGGCCGCCCCGGCCCCCGCTTGGGTCAGCTAAGTAGCACCGCCGCTCCCCCATTCGAAGCGAGCACGGGGTCGTTTTGGTAAGTAGCTATAGCTGGCTCTGTAAGCTCTGAAAGTATAGGTAGGCGTGCCAGATGGCAGAGCTGCACGCCCGCGCCAGACCTTGACATCACTTTTTTTAGCTAGTTAAGCTACTCATTAACAATCCATATTGCGCTCTAGGAACCCGTGGCGAGCAGATCAACACCCGCCGAGGCTTCGAGCTATAGCTACTGAGCAAACCTATATCAGTTTAGCAATAAAGCCAGCTTATCGACATTACAGCTCGCCGAGTTCCCAGCAAAAAGGGCAGCCTCCTTGCGGAAGCTGCCCTGCTGTAGCATTGCAGATTAGGGTATCCGGTTGTCACTCAACCTACGGACCTCCCTAATTGGTAGAGATAAAGAATATATTTAGAAAGCTCCTTTCACAACGTCTGTCATGCTGAGCTTGCCGAAGCATCTTGCTCGCTTCGTTAAAGAGCCGTTCAACGAAGCAGACAAGATGCTTCGGCAAGCTCAGCATGACAGACGTCCTTGTTGACCTGCTTCCTAAATAGCCTCACTTTTTTATAGACAGTACATCACCCTAATTATTGTTGCTGATTTGCACAATGGCCAGGCGTCCCCCTTCTTCGCTGGAAAGCAAAATCTTCTGGCCGTCGCGCAGCTCCAGCATTTGCCCCGGCGGAATCTCTTTGCCTTCGTCGATATCGCGCAGCCCGGTCATGCGCTGATTTACCAAGACCCAGCGCCCTTGGTGAAACACGAAGTAACCAACCGGCTGTTTTTCGTCGGGCCTCAGTTTCTCGTTCGGGACCACGTTGCGCAGGGTGTGCCAGCGGTAGATGTACTGGTTGCTGTACACCATCAGCCGGTGGTTTTCGAAGCTGAATTGCCCGCTGTGGGTCTTGGCGTACAGATTCAGCATGGGCAGCGAGCCGACGTAGGTGGTGCCGCAGTAGGGGCACTTTGGCGCGGTGCTGTTGTCGAACACGTACCACTTCTGCTCGCAGGCGGCATTGGGGCAGGGTTGCAGCAGATCCACCGTTTTAATCAGCGCGGTTTCCCAATCATCGGCCGTGGGGCGTTCCGCAGGCGTTTTGAGGCCCACCGTAAAGGCCCGGTCAAACAGCTTTTTCAGGTAAGGCCCGCAGATAGTGTAGGGCAGCTGATCGACGTCTCCCCACGGTAAGTAGCTGGGCTTCATGTCGGCCGGGTTAGGGCGGTTGCTCTTGTCTGTAGGGTGCTCGACGAACAGGGCGTTCGCGCCCATCGACAGCTCTTCGTCGCGCGTTGGGTCGGGGTCGTTGACTTTGCGGCCGCGCAACGGATGTCGGCGCAGCAGGTACATGTAAATCATCACGGCCAGCGCGTGCCGGTCGGTGGCGATATTCGGGAACTTACGGCCCGCGTCGTGGTAATCCAGCCCGAGGGTAGCCAGGACTTCCGGCGCGATAAAATCGGGCGTACCAATCACGTCCGGCGGGTATTTCCCGGGTACTACCAGGCCATCGATGTCAATGATGGCGGCTTTGCCCGATGTAGGGTCAATCAGGACGTTTTTGTACGACAAGTCCGAGTGCGCCAGGCCCGCCGCGTGCATGCGGCGCACGGCCCGGCTGATGTTGAGGCATATCTGCAAGTACTTGTAGAAGTCGCCCTTTTCCAGCGGGTCAAGATTTTTGCTTTGGTGGAAGGCCGACGCAAACCATTTGCCCTCCTTTTCCTTGCCCTTAATGGCGAGGAAGTCGCCGTTGCGTGAGCCTACCTTAAAGAAAAACTGCGGCTGGTACGTCGGCGTCACAATCCCCAACCGCCCCTCGTGCTCGACAACCTTGGTCGGCCAGCAAAACAGATTCTGCCAGAAGTCTCCGCCGGCCTGGTTGAAAATCCGGTCCCGGTAAGTGGCGACGATGGTCAGGAGCCGGTCGCGGGTGGCCGCGTCGGATTTGGTGCGAAAAAAGCACACCACGTAGCTTTTATCCGGGCTGAAGTACACATCCTTCATGCCTCCCTGGCCGATAAGCGCATCCACGTACTCGACCTGCGAGCCATCGTGAGCCGTGAGCGAAATGACGTTAGCCATGGTATTAGAATAAAATGGCGATGGTGCGGTCGTCGTACTCACCTTTCACCCAGAAGCTGAGCCATTCGGCGAGCTGCGCAGCCACTGCCTGGTTGTCGCGCCGCAAGGGTGCCGCGGCGTTGATGCCGTCGAGCAGTTCCTGCCATTTTTCGGCTTTGGCCAAGTTGGCGTCCGTCTGAAACAGGGCATCGGTGATCCCGTCGGTCATGAGCACCAGGGCGTCGAAGTCGGGCACGAGCTCGAAGCGCACCCGGCCGTACAGCGAGCTTGCTTCGAACGTTTCCTTCATGGTGAGAAAGCGGGTTTGGCCGGAATATTCTCCCCCGTCGGGCTTACCCAGCAGGCGGATGCCCTCCTCCCGACGGTACAGGCCTAAGCCCCCATCGCCCACCCAGAAGGCCCCGACCAGCCAGCCTTGCGCGGTCGGTAAGCAGAGGGTGAGCAAGAGCGTGGTGGCGTAGTCGCGCACTACGTGCCCGGCGGCTTCCGCCGTTTGGGTGATGTGGCGAGCGGCAATGAGCGCGGCGTTACCCAGCAGTTTGTACAGCTCATCTTGCAGGGCTTTGCGCACCTCAGCCCTATCGGTAGCTGCCTCCAGCGTATTGGCAAAGCCACGAAGCTTGTCCGCGATGCCGCCGCTCAGTGCGCTTACTAGATGCTGCGTAGCTAATTCGCAGGCCAGGCGGGAGCCCTCGCGCGACATGTTTGCCGACCCTGCCCCATCGGCCACGGCCACTACATATGCTTGAGAGTCCGCTTGGTAGTAGCACCGAAAATCATCCTCGCGGAACTTGGCATCCTTGGCGTGCGACCGGCCGCGGCGGCTGGCCGCCGCGAGGACTTTCGGGCCGGCCGTCAGCAGCTGGTGGGCCACGTGCTGCTTGCGGCCAGTAAGCTCCGCGCTGGGCTCGTGCTCCGTCCAAAGCGACCGGGGATCCGGGTTCACGTACCACTGCAAGAGGCGGACGAGCGTCGGGTCGGCTGGGGTAGCGGCCGCCGGCTGGTAGCTGAGCCGCAGCGTATGCTCGCCGGACTGGGAAGGCCGGCCAGCCAGGGTTTGGCTGGGCTGGTCGAAGGTCAGCCCCAGCCCGTCCGGTGCCAGTACGCGCACGTTCAGACACCCGCTCAAGTCAATTACTTCCTTGGTAAACGCGTAGGAATAGGCTTCGCCAACCTTGCCGTTAGGCAATACGAGGGGCTTGCCACTCACCACCACTTCGCGGGGTGCAGCCGGCTGTGGCGGGGCCGGCGGGGCTACCGGCGGAGCAGGGCTAGCCCCGGCTACTGTGGGGGCGGAACTAGCTGCCGGCGGCCCCGGCTCGGCGGTCGGGCTGACCGTTGGCGAATCCGTTGCAGTTGCCTGTACGCCTTCAGAAACGACTACGCCCGCCGCTTCTGGGGCGACGTTGTCGGCTACCGGCAACGTTGCACTCGACTGAGATTGAGCAGCTTGCTCGGCCTCATTTTCCCCACCTTCGACCGGTGCAGTCGGCCCGGCCGCCTCGTCGCTCACGAGTGTGGATTGGCTGGGGTCTGCGGCCAGCGAGGCGTCGGCAGAGGCCGGGGCTGCCGGGGCCGGCTCGATTGGCGTGGCTTCTTCAACCGGTGAAGGGGCATCGGCCGGCTTGTGGGCAGGGGCAGAATGATCGGGGCTCATAAAGGCAGTTGCCGGCTAGGGTAAGGCGGGGGCTTGCTCCTTACGCGGTGGGCAAAATCAAATCAGGAGGTGTACTTCGGGCGGCGGCGGCGGCAGGGGCGGCAGTGCATCACCGGCCCCCAGGCTGCGGTTGCCGGTACTCACGGTGGCCGATACCCATTTGAAGTACTGCTGGAAGGTATTGCTGTCGGCCGTATCGAGGTGAATAACCGTCGGTGTAAGCTCCTTCAGAAATTCATCCTTGCCCTTGGGGCCGGCCGCGCACGCCACGATACTGGCAAACCGTCGTTTGTGCACTTGCTCTATCATCTGCCGGTAAAGCTGCAAATCGGAAGGGCTGCCGTCCGTAATGATGAAGAGCAGCGGCATCCAGTCCCCTTTTTGGGTGGCGGTGCCCTTTATGATCTCTTTATCGTACTGGGCGCACAGCAATTCGAGAGCGGCCCCCAGATGGGTAGGCCCCGAATCGGGGGTGGTGATCTCCGGCAGTTGCAGGTCTTCGAGCGCCGTAAGCGGCAGGATGATGTTAACCTCCCGATCAAACGTATGCAAACTCAGGTGCACCGATTCAAGCGTGAAGGGATCCTGCCGCAGGGTGCGCACGAGCACTTCGAGGCCGTTTTTCACGGCCTCAATGGGTTCGCCGCGCATCGACCCGGAGGTGTCAAGCAGAATATAAACTGGTAGCCTGCGCATGGGAGAGCGGGATTAAATGACCACGTTAACTTCGGCCGGCGGCGGCGGCAGCTCTTGCAGGCCAATGAGCTCTTTGCCAGCAGATTCAACCGAGCGGCTGCTGCTGCTTATCGAGGCCGACACCCATTTGAAGAAAGACTGAATGGTTTTGGAATCTGCGGTGTCGAGCTGCACGACGGCTTCCGTGATTTCTTGCAGCACGCTGGTATTGGCTCCCGCGCCCGCGGCGCACGCCACGACCACGCCGAATTTGCGCTTTTTAAACTCCGCCAGCCCCCTGCGCCAATCGTCCGTTGGCTCGCCGTCGGTCATGATAAAAACTACCGGACGCCAGTCGCCCTTCTGGTCGGCCGTCGATTTCTTTACCTCGCGGTCGGTGGTTTCGGCCAGCAGCTGCAAGGCCGCGCCCAGACTGGTGGTCGTAGTAGCTTTCAAGTCGGGCAGCTGGAAGTCAGCCAGCTCCGTCAGGGGCACCACCTGGCGGGCCGTATTGTCGAACGTGATGACGCTCAAATAGGCCGTTTCCAAGGCGTAAGGGTCTTGACGCAGGGCGCTCACCAGCACCTGCATCCCATTTTTCACGGCTTCAATCGGTTCTCCACTCATGGAGCCGGACGTATCCAGCAGCAGGTAGACGGGTAATCTTCTCATGGTAGTAAGGACTTGGGAGGGCACAAAAAGGCCCGCCTCCTGCTTTTCACGGCGGAAGACGGGCCAGAGGGCTATTGATACTTTTTGATGATGTCGTTCAGGCTATCTACCGGCAAGCCCTCGCCCAGGGCGCGGAATTTCCAGGTGCCTTCCCGGCGGTACACTTCGGCAAAAATCACGGAGCACATGTTATCGTACGTGTCGTCGCCCGATAGATTGTATTTCGCAATCTCCCGGCCGTTCTTGTCCACGGCGCGAATGTAGGCGTTGCGCACCTTGCCAAAATGCTGCCCGCGCGTGCGCCCGTGGTAAATGTTCACCACAAATACAATCTTGTCGAACTGCGAATCCAGCGAATCCAGCTTGATAACCAGTTGCTCATCGTCGCCGGAGCCGGCACCGGTCAGGTTGTCGCCACTCGACCACACGTGGCCCGAGGAGTGCTTGAGGTTGCCGTAATAAACGACATCCGCAATGCCGGCCAGCTTACCATTGCCGTTGAGCAGAATGGTGGAGGCATCCAGGTCGCAGGCCCGACCCCAGCCACTACGCGCGTCCCAGCCCAGGCCAATCGTAACCGTGGATAGGTCGAAGGACTCTCCCTGCGCGTTTTTTCTAAGGTCGATCGTCTGACCCTTAACCAGATTGATTGCCATGATAAAGTGGGAGAAGGCCGGTCAGCCTAGGAATTGTATTTATTGAGGAAGAAGCCGAGGTCTTCCTTTTGCCCAATCCCGGAGGCCTCAAATTTCCACAGGTTGTTGCGGCGATAGAGACGTCCGAACTCAATCCCGGTTTCGATGGAGAAGTCTTCGTCCAGCTCGTACTTGGCAATTTCCGCACTGGTAGCTTGGTCCACGATGCGGATGTACGAGTTGCGCACCTGGCCGAAGTTCTGCTTGCGCGCTACGACTTCGTGAATGGTCACGACAAACAGAATTTCCTTCACGTCGGCACCTACCTTGTCGAGGTCAATCAGGATGGTTTCATCATCGCCGCTGGAGTTGTTGCCGGTAGTATCATCGCCGTTATAATGAACAGCCCCGTCCGGCGAGTCATTGTTGTTGTAGAAGACGAAGTGAGCATCCGAAACCAGCTTGCGGTTTTCACCGAGCATAAAGGCGGAAGTGTCCAGGTCGAACGTCTGGCCGGTGCCTTCGTTCGGATTCCAGCCGAGGCCAACAATGATTTTAGAAAGGCCGATATCGACTTTCTGTACCTTTTGGAGAGAGATTGCCATTTGTAGTGGGTGAAGTGGGGTTTACTTAAGCGGAAGTTTGAGAGGTGCCAGTACCTGATAAAAGCAGCGCCCTAACGCAAAAAGCGAGCTTTCAACGCGCGCCAAATGTAGAACATTTTCTAAACATAGATGCGCTTATCCACTATCTTGCCGCGCCGATTTTGCCGGGCTAGCTGAGTGATGATTTTTAGCTCGTTCGACCTCGTCGCTCCCCGCTACTTGCTGACGTTGCCGAGCTGAATAGCAGCCGGTAACAGGCTTCTGCTTACTACTAAAATATGGCTGCACGCACCCTTCTACTTAGTTTTCGGAAGGCCCCCGTGCGCGCCAATCCAGCAGCCAAGGCGGCTAAAACTCTCTTGCTTCCGGGGCATCCGTCACTATTTCTACTTTTCGGCAGACTCATTTTTCTCCTTTTTTTCTCTACTCAACATGGCAATTACCCTCCAAAAGCGCGGGGATAAGCATCAAATCAATCTCAGCAAGGAGCAGAAAGTCCAGCTCAAGGTTGACGTGAATCTGAACTGGAACAGCGTCGAAGCCAAAAGCTCCGGCTTGCTGGGCAAGCTCTTCGGCGGTGGCGCCTCGGCGGCTCCCGACCTGGACCTGGGGTGTATGTACGAGCTGAACGACGGCTCAAAAGGCGTTATTCAACCGCTGGGCGGCAATTTTGGCTCGCTGACTGCGCCCCCGTTCATTTTTATGGATAAGGACGACCGCACCGGCAGAGCTGCCGACGGCGAGAATATGGTCATCGTGCGGCCGGATACCATTAAGCGGGTTCTGGTATTCGCGCTCATCTACCGGGGTGCCAAAGATTTTCGTACCGTCAACGGTCGTATGCACTTCAAGATGAGCAACGGCGAGGAAATCAAGATTGAGCTTGACAACCCGGGCGAAAATCAACTCTTCTGCGCGGCTGCCATGGTTCAGTTCACCGAAGCTGGCGTGGTGATGACCAAGGAGGAGCAATACTTCAATGGTCATCGTGCCGCCGATGACCACTACGGCTTTGGTTTCCAGTGGACCACCGGCAGTAAATAGGCGGCTATCTTTTCTGGCTCCAAAGAACAGGCCCGACCGTATGGTCGGGCCTGTTCTTTGTTAGAAGCCTGTGCTCTTAGCCTGAGAGCTGCGTTAATGAGCCACTACCTACTCCACGTAGTCCAAGTCCTTGGCGTACGTATCGGGCAGGGTGCTCGCGCTGAAAAAGGCCAGCCCCAGCGTAACGACCCCGATGATGGCCGCGCCGCCCACCATGCCCAGCGCCGACTGGCTTTTGAGGTATTGAAAGACCGGCACGATAATGACTGTGGCCCCGCGGGCAAAGTTGGGAATGGTGGTAGCCACCGTGGAGCGCAGGTTGGTGCCAAACTGCTCGGCCGCCACCGTCACAAACAGCGCCCAAAAGCCGCTGGCGTAGCCAATCAGGAAGCAGACCGTGTAAAATACGTTGGGACTCACCCCTTGCAGGGCAAATAGGTACACCGCCACCATGCTGGCCGTGGCCAGGATAAAAATGCGCAGCGCCCGGGTGCGACTGCGCATCCACTGGCTCACGGCACCGCTCGTGAAGTCGCCGAGCGTGATGCCGAAGTAGCACCAGAAAATGCTCAGCCCGCCCGTCACCGGTCCCGTCAGCCCGAACTGCTTGCCAAACTCGGGGGCCAGCGTCATGAGGATGCCCACCAGAAACCAGAAGGGCACGCCCACCAGCAGGCAGCGCAGGTATTTATAAAATCGGGGACCGTTGGTGAAGAGGCTAAAGAAGTTGCCCCGCGCCACGGCGCTACCCTTAGTACTCTCAAACATGCCCGACTCTAGCACGCCAGCCCGCAGGGCCAACAGCCCCAGTCCCAGCCCACCACCGATGAAATAGGCGTTGCGCCAGCCAAACTTTTGCCCGATGAGGTAGGCTACCATCGCCCCGCTCACGCCCACCGTGGCCACGATCATGGTGCCGTAGCCACGCTTTTCTTTGGGTAGGCTCTCAGCCACCAGCGTGATGCCCGCGCCTAGCTCGCCGGCCAGCCCAATACCCGCAATGAAACGCAGCCAGGCGTACTGCTCCACGGTTTGCACGAAGCCGTTGGCGATGTTGGCCAACGAATACAGCAGAATGGAGCCGAACAACACCGACAGCCGGCCGCGCTTATCGCCCAGCACCCCCCAGAGCACGCCGCCCAGCAGCATCCCCCACATTTGCATACTCAATAGGCGCAGCCCTTGCTCGGTAAGGGCGGGCCCGGACAGGCCAAGGCTTTGCAGGCTTTCGACCCGAATGATGCTGAACAGCACTAGGTCGTAGATGTCAACGAAGTAGCCCAACGAGGCTACGATTACAACGGCGCTGAGCAGGCCCACCGGGGGCCGCCCGGCCGCGGGCGCGGGAGAGGAAGGAGAATGCACGGGGCGGGAAAAATGCGTTTTTTATGGCCTAAACATACTGACCAGCGCCTGCTCCGACCCACCCGGCAACCGGCCAGTCCCCCATCCCACCGGTAAGCGGCTATAGCCAGCCCGGCCCTAGCCCGCCCGAAAGCGCTCCCAACGAATGACCATGAACTTGTCGCCCAGTTCGGTTACCATCATCCCCGCGCCCTTCACGTTCTCCGGCTTCTGAAAAAAGTCGGCCAGCTCCTTCTGATTGAGAATTTTATAGGTGGGATGGTAATCGGGCTGGCGCGGCGCTTTCACACCGTATTTCTTCACCCAGTTCATCACGCTCACGTGGCTTACCCCCAGTAGGCGCTCGATTTCGCGGTAGCTCACGCCCTCGATGTAAAGCTGCAAAGCCTTGACCACGTAGTACGGATTGACCTCGCGCCCCACCTTGGCCACGGTGTAGTGGTAGCCGCAGCCCTTGCAGCGAAACCGCTGGCGCTCATTGACTACGCCGCTCTTAGTGGCTTCTTTCGAGTCGCATTTGGGGCAGGCGGGCACGGACATGGCGGGGTGGGTGGGAAGAGGCGGGAGGCTAGCGGCAAATGTATAGCTGTTGAGCAGGATGTCAGGTGCCGTACGTTCCACAAGCAGCAAGTAGCTTTGAGTTATGAGTGGCATTCCGAAAAGAGTTTTTTATTTAAAAAGACGCAGGAAAAAGGTGCGGGGCTTTCGGCGCTATCTGCGAGAGCATCAACGACGCGCAGCTATCTCTTACGGGCTGGACTTAGCGTTTTTAGAGGACAGGCACCGAGATTATTTGAAGCTTGGGCTGTTTCCCTGGGCAGTGAATACCAAGCCACCCCTAGCTATCAGGCAGCTATGGGTGAGGCGACTAGTGGCCGATTGTGCCCGTTGGCAGACGGAGTTAGCCGCGCGCTATGAGAACTTTTACTTGGCCGTTTGGCTATATGAACCCGATTTTGGCCGCTCGCAATTAGTTGCGGGCGTGGCAGAAAAGCAGGAATGGTACCAGCATGTATTCACCGAGGTAGACGAAGCTGACGCGCCGCCATTGCCACCTGAATACCGCCTATTACCACGAGTAAATGATTTACAATGGGTTGCGCACGCTGACACCACTACCATTTGGCCAGAAGACCTGTTGGGTGATGATGCCTGGGCGTTGAAAAAACCTCACTGGCCGGGCGAGACGAACGACGGGCAGGCGGTTATCGTGGTGCAAATAGGCTGGGTATGGGTAGGCAGTCCCAAAACCACCTAAGCTCCAGCCGTAGCTTTGGCCCGCCAATTCTCCCCTACCCCATGCCCGCCCCCGCTACCCGCCCCGTTACCCCCGCCGACCTTTCGCCCGCCGACTTTTACCAATACCTCATCGGCGCGGTGGCCCCGCGGCCCATCGCTTTTGCCAGCACCGTTTCGGCCGAGGGCGCAGTCAACCTGAGTCCCTACAGCTTTTTCACCATCGTGAGCCAGAACCCGCCCATGCTGGTGTTTTCGCCCACGAGCCGGGGCCGCGACAATTCGGAGAAGGATACCCTACACAACGTACGGGCCGTGCCCGAGGTCGTGATCAATATCTGCGACTACGCCCTGGTGGAGCAGCTTTCGCTGGCCAGCGCCGAGTATCCCAGCGGGGTCAACGAGTTTACCAAAGCCGGCCTCACCGAGGCAAAATCGGACAAAGTGCGCCCGCCGCGGGTGGCCGAGTGCCCGGCGGCGTTCGAATGCGTGGTGGAACAGATTATCGCCCTCGGCGACGGGCCGGGCCACGGCAACCTGGTGCTGTGCCGCGTGGTGCAGGCGCATTTTCGGGAGGACATTCTGCTGGCCGGCAAGCCCGGCATCGACCCGCTGAAGCTTGAGGCCGTGTCGCGCCTCGGCGGCGACTGGTACAGCCGCCTGCGCCCCGAAAACCTGTTTACCGTGGGCCGCCCCAACCGCCACTTGGGCATCGGCTTCGACGAGCTACCCGCCCACCTGCGCCACAGCGACCTGCTCACCGGCAACGACCTGGCCAAGCTCGCCAACGTGGAGCGGGCCGCCCTGCCCACCCCCGCGCAAATTGCGGAAATCAAAGCCGAGCCGATGGTGGCCTATCTGCTTCACAAGCACCGCGACGATGCCGCCGAGCAGCAAAAGCAGCTCACGCTGCTGGCCCGGCAGTGGCTGGCCAAAGGCCGCGTGGCCGAGGCGTGGCGCGTGCTGCTGGTAAGTTAACTAGATCAAGAAATGGTGCCTATCTGCGCTCTAAAACCCGTCTATAATTTCGCATCTGCCGCAAGCTTTGAGGCGTTTGATAAAGAACTAACCTACAAGCTGGCAACCAAGCAGCTCACTACCATTTCGAGGCCGGACCTAAAGCAGATTGGTACAACTTTTCTTTGCGAAGACTGTCAAGAAGTGTGGATTTTATCGGAGCCTGACAACGCGTGGCGGGGCTTCTTTCTACCGCAAACAGCAGCGCTGCATCACTTGGCAACCATGCAAAAGGCTACTACCAATAAGCAGTTTGGCTGCTTATTGGTAGTGGCTCTACTCATGCTACTAGTTATATGGTGCAGCTTGCTATAGGTTACCGCACTAGCGCGAGTTTAGCGCAGCGTAACTCGTGCTGGCCATGACGTAGAGGCTGCGCCTCTACTGCCGCAACGCGGCAAGCTGGCGACAGGAAAACGCTTTCTGGAAACGGTAACGCGGAATTACTTAAACAACGCCAGCTTGCCGCGCTGCGGCAGTGGAGGCGCAGCCTCCACGTCATGGCCAGCACGAGTTACGGCTGCGCCTAAACTCGCGCTAGTACGGGCGGCGCCGCCTCCACAGATGGTCGGCACGAGTTACGCTGCGCTAAACTCGCGCTAGCGTACGGATAAGCTGAGAGCTACAAATATTTATCGTGACTCGGACAGTAGTACGTTGGCTCACAATCCGAATACACGCAGCCACCCAGACGAATTTTACCCGCTTTCGCTTTTTTCATCATAGCCGGTCCTGGCAACCCATGAACAATAGGAATCAAATGATTGCGGTGCCCCTGTGGGCAAGTAGGCACCCATTTACTTGGATGATAAAATGGGCAGACCGTTGAGGAATAAAGCGTAATAGCTGTGTCACTAGCGCTGACGACTATATTTTGAATTATTTCAGTCGGAAAATTAAGACGCATTATTTCCACAGCGTAAGTAGCCGTAGGGACAGTTATAAGAAAACCTCCCTGCTCATTGCTGACGCTACGAAACGCTTGATTATTCGCTCGCATTATTATTTCCGCGCCGACGAGATTTTGGCCACTTTTTTTCTCCAGTAGTCGCCCATTCAGCCTTAGCACATCTTGTCCGAAGCTCTCCCCTGCCGTTAACAGCAATATTATTATGGCGAAGCCCACGGTTACGATTTTCGTAACCATGAAACTACTTAATTCCGCACCGCAATCAGCAGACCCAGCTCCTTGTACCGCATATTAAATTTCTTGGCAATGGCGGCATTGGTCAGCGAGCCCTTGTAGACGTACACGCCCGAGCGGAAGTGCTCATTGGTAAATAGCGCCTCGTTGATGCCGCCGTGCTGGCTGATGTCTTGCAGGATGGGCGTGAAGATGTTGCTGAGCGCGTGGGTGGCCGTGCGCGGCACCCGCGAGGCGATGTTAGGCACGCAGTAGTGCACCACGTCGTACTTGCGGAAAACAGGCTTGCTGTGGGTGGTCAGCTCGCTGGTTTCAAAGCAGCCGCCCTGGTCGATGCTGATGTCGATGATGATGGAGCCGGCAGCCATGCTGGCTACCATCTGCTCGGGTACCATGAACGGGATGCGGCCCTCCTCCACGGCCAGCGCGCCAATCACCACGTCGGCCCGCCGAATCTGCTGGCTCAAGGCGAAGGTGTCGAGGGTGCTGGTGTAGAGCTGCGCCCCCAGGTTGTGCTTGAGGCGGCGCAATTTGTAGAGGTGGTTGTCGAACACCTTTACCTCGGCCCCCAGCCCGAGGGCAGCGCGGGCGGCGTACTCGGCCACCGTACCCGCCCCCAAAATTACGACCTGCGACGGCGGCACGCCCGTGATGCCACCCAGGATAATACCCTTGCCCTCGTTGGAGCGAGCCAGGTACTCGGCAGCCACCAGCATGACGGTCGAGCCGGCGATTTCGCTCATGGCCCGCACCACGGGGCGGGCCCCGCTGGGGTCCTTTATCAGCTCGAAGCCAATGGCGTTGACCTTCTTACGGGCCAGGGCATTGATGAACTCGGGCGTCATGGTACCCATTTGCAGGGCCGAAATGAGCGTTTGCCCCGGGCGCATGAGCTCGATTTCATCCATTGTGGGCGGGGCCACTTTCAGGATGATGTCAGCCTTGTACACTTCCTCCGTGGAGTAGGCAATGGTAGCGCCGGCTTCCGAATAGTCGTGGTCGGAAAACTTGCTGGGCTCACCGGCCCCGCTTTCCATGAGCACCTCGTGGCCTTCGGTTACGAGGTGCAGCACGGCTTCGGGGGTAAGGCCCAGGCGGTTTTCCT
>CAJYVK010000154.1 GCA_913778455.1 uncultured Hymenobacter sp.
GCTCCTCGGCCCCAGCTTCGGCCTGGCTGGCCTGGGCGGCTTCGGCGGCGGTGGGCACCACGCCGGGCAGACGTAGCGCTGCGAGCAGGGTTTCTTCGCCCGACTTGATACCTAGCGAGTTAGCTACGCCTTGCAACTCGTGGTAAGCAGCCAGCAAGGCCGTCCGGTTGAGGGCGGGCGCGGCAGTGGCGCTGGCGGGCCGGTTGAAATCGAAGTTGAAATTGACTTTGCCCCGGAGCAGGGCCTTGGTGATTTGCTGACGAATCTCAAGCTCGTGGGCTTGCAGAAAGCGCGGCAGGCGCAGCGTCAGGTCGAGGGTTTTAGAGTTGAGAGAGCGTAGCTCGGCGGTGGCGGTGTAGCGGTCCGTATCGCGGTGGGCCTGGCCAAAGCCGGTCATGGAAAGCAACATAAAACTAGGCGGGGCGGCGGGGCCGCTGATTGAGGAAACAATATTAACGGCTAGGTCGGTGACGTGGCTCTTTTTTGCCGGTCAAAAGGCCGGTTCGGCGACGACCATAGCCACTTACTCGCTGACTGCCACTAATTATCCGACGAAAAAATACGGGCGGTTGCTAAATTGTGAACTAGCGGCCGGACGATGACGAACGGCGCTGCCGCGGAAGCCAGCCAGCGCAGCGGCCAGCGGGAGGTGCCCCGCTAATAATTAGTATTTCAGGCACTTTCTCACGAACAAGGCACTAGTGGTTAGCGGGTATACGCGCGAGTAACTGTCCAGCTTCCCTCCCTCAAAGAGGCCAGCGATGGCACTGGCCTTGCACGCCTTACCCGGCACCTCTACTTCTGCTTGAGAACCACCACCTAATCAGCCGATATGTTACGACAGTATTACGGCAAAAAGCAATTCCCAATAATTTGATAACCAACTACCCACCTACGGGCTGACGAGACTGGGGGAACTTTGCGGCTGCATTGGCTTAACCCCTTTTTATGCACACTCTTACTCGTAGTAGCCACCCCGCGTTGCGGCTGGCAGTGTTACTTTTCTGCTTGCTGCTGACGCGGCTAGCCTCGGCTCAGGTTACGACCTCGGCACTGGGCGGCAAGGTCATCTCTGATAAGAATGAGGACCTGATTGGCGTAACGGTAGTAGCGACCCACGTACCCACCGGCGCCAAGCGCGGCACCGCTACCGAGGTCGATGGCCGCTTCACCATCCCCAACCTGGCCCCGGGCGGACCTTACACCGTCACGGTAACCTACGTGGGCTATAAGGAACAGACGGTCAACAACGTATTCCTGACGCTGGGCAACACCACCCGCCTCAACCTTGTGCTGGCCGCCGAGGCCCAGGCCCTGAACGAGGTAGTGGTAGTGGGTAACAACCAGGCAACCAAGACCGGTGCCGGCACCAACGTGGGCCGCGAGGCCCTGCAGCAGCTGCCCACCATCTCGCGCAGCATCCAGGACTTTACCCGCCTCGACCCGCGCAACTCGAACAACTCCTTTGCGGGCAGCTCGTTCCGCTACAACAACATCACCCTCGACGGGGCGGTAAACAACGACGCCATCGGCTTCTCGCCCTCGCTGGGCGGCGTGGGTGGCACCAGCGGCCTGCCCGGCGGCTCGGCCCGCTCGAACCCGATTTCGCTCGACGCTATCCAGGAGATTCAGGCTTCGGTGGCCCCGTACGACGTGAAGCTGGGCAACTTTACCGGCGGCTCGATTAACGCCGTGACGCGCTCGGGCACCAACGATTTCCACGGCTCGGTGTACGGCTACGGCCGCAACCAGGCCATTACGGGCCGCAGCATCGATGGTAATAATGCAAAAATCGGCTCGGCCTACCACGACTACCAGACCGGCTTCCGCATCGGGGGTCCGATCATCAAAAACAAGCTGTTTTTCTTCACCAACGCCGAGATTGCCCGCCGCACCGAGCCGCAGTTTTACGCCGCTGGCACCCCCGGCTCGCCGGTGACCCTGGACCTGGCCCAGAAGCTTGCCAACAAGCTCAACAGCTATACTACCCGCAACGCTGATGGCTCGCTGAGCACGGCCAGCTACAACATAGGTGACTACGGCGACTATAACATCTACGCCAACAGCAACAAGATTTTCGGCCGCCTCGACTACAACCTCGACGACAAGACGAGCATTGCCCTGCGCCACAATTTCATTAAGTCGGAAGCCACCAACCTGGAGCGCTCGGGGAGCTTGTTCAAGTTTGGCTCGCAGGACTTCGTGCAAACCAACGTGCAGAACTCGACGGTGCTGGAAGTAAAGTCGAACTTTTCGAGCAGCTTTGCCAACAACCTGATCCTGGGCTACACCAACATCCACGACTACCGCAACCTGCTGGGCGGCCAGGGCAATCTCTACCCGGCCGTGCAAATCAACGGCGTGAGCACCGACCCGAGCAAAAACTACGGTGGTGGCTCGAACCAGATTCTGCTGGGCTCGGATCGCGAGGCGAGCATCTTCAACACCCGCCAAAAGACGTTTGAGCTGACCGACAACTTCACGTTCTACACCGGCTCGCACGCCCTCACGCTGGGCACGCACAACGAGTTTTACCACATCGACTACGGCTTCATCAACTCCTGGAACGGCCGCATTGAGTACAACAGCCCCAGCGACTTCCTCAACGACCAGCCGAGCCGGATTCGCGGTACGTACAACAAAACCGACAACTCGTACAGCTACAACTACAACAATCCTTCGGCTGCTTTCAACATCAACTTCTTCAGCGGCTACTTGCAGGATGAGTGGTCGGTAAATGACCGCTTGAAAGTGACGCCCGGCATCCGCTTCGACGTCGCCTCGCTGCCCACTAAGCCAGCGCTGAACTCGGCCCTGGTGAACAACCCCGCCAACGACGCCCGCACCCTGAATCAGACCTACACCCACACGGCCTGGCAGGACCTGAACAACGGCTACCTGGGCCAAGTGCAGATTTCGCCCCGCTTGGGCTTCAACTACGACGTGCAGGGCGACGGCTCGGTAGTCGTACGCGGTGGTACCGGTATTTTCACCGGCCGCGTACCCTTCGCCTGGTTTGGCTACGCCTATTACAACAACGGCGTGAACTTCAACTCGGTAGACCTGAACAACATTCAGCGGTCGGCTGCCTCGCAGCCCGCCGGCACCGGCCCGGGCACGAAATACTACCTGAGCACCAACCCCGACAACATCTACGCGCAACTGCCCGCCTCGGCCCGCAGCACGACGGAAGTGAACCTGGTGGACAACAACTTCAAGATGCCGCAAGTGTGGCGCTCGAACCTGGCCGTTGACTTCAAGATGCCCACCGGCACCCGCTTCTCGGTTGAGGCCCTGTACACGAAGACGCTGCAGGATGTGAAGTTCCAGAACATCAACCTGATTGATAACGCCTCCTACCTGGCCCAGGGGCCGACGTTCAGCCCGCTCTATTCCGGCTATACCTTCCAGGGAGCCAGCAGCGCCGCCACCAAGGTTAATACGGGCTTCTCCAACGCCTTCTTGCTGACCAACACCCAGCAGGGCTACCGCTACCAGCTGACCGGCTCGGTAGGCCAGACGGTGGCCAACCTGGTGGACGCCAACGTTGCGTACACTTTCGGCAAGAGCTACGACATCAGCAACGGTATCCGCAACTCGCCCCAGAGCAACTGGGAGCTGAACCCCGCCCTGAACATCAACGACCCCGCCCTGGCCTATTCTAACTTCGACTTGCGCCACCGGATCGTAGCCAGCATCAACCTGCACAAAACGTTCGCCCAGCGCTTTACCGGCTACTTCACTTCGGTACTGACTTACCAGAGCGGCTCGCCCTACACCTGGGTGTACAACAACAACTTCCTGGGCAACGGCCAGCAGAACGTACAGCTCGCTTTCATCCCCGGCTCGGCTTCGGATATTACCCTGGTCAATAACGTGGGCACCCCCGAAAAGCCCGTGTATGCCCTCGACGCCACCGGGGCAGTGTACACGGCCCTCAATAACTTCATCAACAACGATGCTTACCTGAGCACCCGCCGGGGCCAGTACGCCGAGCGCAACGCGGCTCGTACTCCCTGGAACAACCAAGCCGATGTCCGCTTCATGCTGGAAGCTAAGCTGGGCAAGCTCGACGCCGACGTAACCGGTGCCGTGCCCACGGGCCACACCATTCAGATTTCGCTCGACATCGTGAACTTCGGCAACCTGCTGAACAGCAACTGGGGTCGTCAGTACTTCGTGCCCAACACGTTTAACTCGACCCTCGGCACCGGCCTCACGCAAGTAGCCTTTGCTGACGCCAACGGCAGCCTGGCCAGTGCTTACTCGGCAAATCAATACAACCGTCCGGCCTTCACTTTCGGTACGCCGGCTACCTACTCCATCGACCAGTTGGCCTCGCGCTGGCAGGGTCAGCTGGGGGTGCGGTACTCGTTCTAATCCGCCCGCCACGCCGCTTGAAAGCCGGCTGCCTGTTCAGGCAGCCGGCTTTTTCTTGTTGCATCTATGTAGGAAGTCGATGTGCGGTCAATTCGGCGTAGCAGCAGCACGGCGACGGCTAACCAGTGAAACGCCAGCTAGGTGTGCAGACAAGCTTCAAAGCGCACGAGCAACGTTTTAAAGCCGTCGAGCTAGGCATTAAGCTGCCCGGTAACGTGTCGATGGCGGCCGAGTTCGGGGTCAAACAGCGTCTCGTCATTGAGCTGCCAGTCGGTCGAGCGCCGGTTACGCGGAATGGGTAGCCCTCACCACCTCGGCCGGGCCACGCACCGCCGCCGGCCGTAGTTGGGAAAAGGCAGCTGGGGCAGTAGCTAGGTCGCGATGATGTCCCTGGAGAGGACTTCCACGGTAAGCTTACTGTTGTTTTCCATTCCCAATCTGGCGCAACCCCGGAATAGGCTCTATCGGTAGTCGCTGGCGCTCAACCCGTAAAATGAAGACTCCCGCCAGGCTCGGTTGGCACTGCAACAGCCCCGGCAGCCGGCTCCAACCCCTGAAGCCACCTACCGCGTGGGCTGGCCGCGCCGCCTAAGCGGTACCGAGGGGTTTGCCGGGTGTTCGCGCCCAACTGCCTGAGCGTTGACCGCTTCGTCTTCCGTTGAGAACACAACAGCAGCTATTTTCCACTGCCCGTTGGTTTTCAGCAGCGCCCAGCTTTCCTTCCCCCAATTTACTTTCTGTGCATTCTCCCAGAAGCTGTAATCGAACATAACCGATGCAACGTAGCCATCCTCCCATATTTGCACATTGGCAAATTTTTCGGCTACTGCCTTGGCGTAGAAATGCCGATAGAATGCTTTATAGTTCGCGCTAAAACTATCCGTGGCCCGGCTATCCCTGGCCAATTCTGCGGCATACGACTTGTGCCGCGTGACGCCGACCCAGGTAACCGGCCCGGGATAGAAAAGCGAGTAGAATGCTGTACTATCCTTATGCACCAAGCACTTAGTAAAAGTGGCAAGTACCTGCCGAATTGCTTGCTGATTGGTCGGTTGGGTGGGCTGACTGGAGGCTACATGGGCCAGCAGGACGGCTAAAAGCGTAGCTACGGAGCGGGGCATAGGGTGAACAAGTTGTTTGGGGAGGCCAGCCGCCTCGGGGCATCTAACCCTCAAAGCTAGGGGTCGGCTACGCTGCTCCCCAAGCCCCGCAGCACGCGGTACGAAACCACCTTTAGCCTCGGTTAAAGATTTACAGGCGGGTTGCCCTTGAATGCGATGTAGTAGGCTAACACCTTGGGTTTCGTGGTTACCCAGCCGGTTTGCTCAGCGAAACCCTCGCTTCATGAGACACCGTACCCGGCTTGGGGGACTACCATAGTTCGGAAATGCGACTAACAGGTAAGTTTGCGCTATGCTCCAGAACCTGAACTTAGAGCAGCAGGTCATCACGCAGTTTTTCGACAAGAGCAAGCGTGAGCGCTATCTTAACTCTATACTTGTCCCTTTCAGAGCAAAGGGGAATGTAATCTATTGACCCGCCCGCCTGGCCCGCCACAATTGCCCGGCCAGCCACAGCCCGAGCGCCGCCGCGCCGGCTAGCAGCGCCGGGCGCTCGGGTAGCCAGGCGGCCAGCAGCCCGTGCCCTAGCCCGACGCCCAGCGTCGCGCTCAATAATTGCCCAGCCCACGCCTCCCAGGGCACCAGGCTAACCCACGGCACCCGCAACAGCCGGGCCGTGTGCCGCAGGTAGTAGCCCGCCTGGGCATAGGTACTGAGCACAAAGGCCAACGCGACGCCCGGCAGGCCCAGCAGCCGGTAGAGCGGATATATCAAGGCCAGGGCCAGGACCAAATCGAGCAGCGCCCCCCGGCTGATGCGCCGGCCCTGGCCCTTGTGCTGGAGCAGGGCCGTGAAGTTGTAGGCCCGCAGCGGCACTACCAGCGACGACACCACGAACAGCGGCACCGCCGCATCGTAGCGGTGGGCGAACACCACCCCGAACAGTTCGCACCGAAAAAACAGCAAAAAGCAACACAGCGGAAAGACCAGTTGCCCCAGCAGCGTGGCAGCCGCCCGCAACGTAGCCAGGCGCTCGGCATCGGTAAGGCCCGGCGCACCAAAATGCAGCAGCAGGCCGCTACCCGCCGCGCCCAGCAGCAGCGGCAGGAAGGGCACGTCGAGCGTCCCGTTGAAGTAGAGCGCAAACAGGGCGGCGGGCAAGAGCAAATTGAGCGCGAGCTTATCGACCCAGCGGAACAGCACCTGCACTACGTCGTTGAAGGCCGTGTGCGCCCAGTGCCCGCGCACGGCCGGCCAGGCACCCGGGGCCAGCGGCGGCATCCCGGCCGGCCCGCGACCGGCCAGGTAGCCCAGGGCGCCCAGGCGCAACGCGCTGGCCAGCAGCAAGCCCGTTAGCAGCTGTTCGCTGGCAATCACCTTATTTACCAGCAGCCCGTGGGCCAGCATGAACAGCCCCGCGTAGCCTACGCTGCCGGCCGCTACCGCTCTAAACTGCCGCTGACCCAGCGCGTAGGCTTCGAGAATGGCGATGGGTACATGCAGGGCTAAAAACACTCCCGCCTGCCACGGCGCAAACGCCGACCCGCCCCACCCTTGCAAGCCGGCAAAACCGCCGGCCAACAGCAGTACCCAGCCCGCCAGCGCCGCCCGGTGGGCTGGCCGGGCCGCCTGCCACAGTCCCCGCGCCTGTGCCCCAGAGTAGGTGAGCACCAGCGTGGGCAGCCCCAGGCACGCCACGGCGTGCAGCACCTGCCACTGCACCCAGAAGCTTTGGTAGCGGCCGTAGTAGCCCGCCGGCATGGTGCGGGCCAGCCATACCAGGGCCACCACGCTGGCCAGGGTGGGGAAAAAGCGAATCAGAAAAATGGCCGCGCTAGTGCCGAGCAGCGTGCCGGGCGTAGGCGCTTCGAGCTTGGGCATCGCAATCGTCGCGGTTTAGTTCTCGCAGCACCCGGGCGGGGTTGCCGGCCAGCACGCAGTAGCCAGCGGCATAGCTGCGCGTCACCACAGCCCCCGCGCCTACCACCGTAAAGTCGCCCAGCTCCACGCCCGGCAGCACCACCGCGCCCATGCCCAGCCAGCAAAACCGCCCGAGGCGCAGGGGCGGCGCGGCCACCTGCCGGGTGTTATCCAACGGGTCGTGGTTGGCTGAGAGCAGGCCCACGCGGGGGCCCAGATTGGTAAAGTCGCCCACGTACACGCCGTTGTCGGCGTTGATGTACACGCCGGGCGAGTCGCCGGGAAAGGTACCCTGCCCCACCACCAGGCGCTGCGGGGTACGAATGGTACTGGTGTGGTGCACGGCCCAGGGCACGCCCGCGTTCTGCCGCAGCACCCGCCGAAACAGCAGGTCGAGCGCGTAGAAGCTCAGCGGCAGCTCGGGCCGCAGCCCGGCCCAGCGTCGGAGGAGGTGAATGAGTGCCTGCATCATGCTTCGTGCGGGCCGGCCGCCCTGCTATCCGGTCGCGCCCAAACTTACCACCGCTGCGCTCATCGGCCGGCTTTTTATCGCCGCGGGGCGGGCCGACCGGTCAGCGCAACCCCCGGCCAGCCGCCTACCCGTAATTTCGCGACGATGAAAGTTTTGCGCTCCCTGCTCGAAGTAGCCTTCGCCCTGGTGGTATTTCTGGGGCTGGCCCGCTGGGCGCTGGGGATTTTTGGCAAGAAAACGACCGTGTACCGGCCCACGGCGGCGCGGCAGCTGGCGCTGCTCACCTGGCCCCTGCTGGCCGTGGGCACCGGCCTGGCCGCCGCCGGGCCGGGCCTGTTTGCCGCCACGACCGCCGAGCGCGGGCTGGCCTGGGCGCTGCTGCTGGCCGTGCTGGCCCTAGCCGCGCCGGCCCTGCTGCTGCACCTGCGCTACTATACATTCAACGCCGCTACTACCGTAGTGTTCAACCCCCTCGAAGGTCGCCTACAGATAGCGCTCGACGACGTACTGGCCTACGACCCCGCTCGCCAGGGCTGGCCCGGCCCCGTGGAGTGGAGCCGCTGCCGCTGGCCCGGCGTATTCTGGCGGCCCTACGAGTACCTGCGCCTTCCCTTGCCCCAGGGCGACATCATCCTTACCTCCCTGCTGCTGCCCGACATGCACCCGCTAGTGCGCTACCTGCGCCACTTCGGCGTAGAAGTAGTGGAACGCCGCCGCGCCTGGGCATGGCATTAAGGAAGTTATGAGTTAGAAGTTACGAATTATGAGTTGGTGGCTGCCATTCATCCTTCACTAACGCCCGAGCTCATAATTCTCAGCTTTTGATCCAGTGTACTGATTGGGAAACGTAGCTCTTTGGCAAGATAAACTCATAATTCATAACTTCTAACTCATAACTTATCCCATGTCTTTGCTTCATTTTCTCGATCAGGGCGAGCCGACTGCGCGGCCGCTCGTCATTTTGCACGGTCTCTTCGGGACGCTTGACAACTGGCAGACGCTGGCCCGGCGCTGGGCCGAGGAGGCGGGCTTGCGCGTTATCAGCGTGGATTTGCGCAACCACGGGCGCTCGTTTCACTCGCCCGAGCACAGCTACGCCCTCATGGCGCAGGACGTGCTAGCCCTTTTCGACCACCTGGCCCTCGACCCCGCCCAGGTTAACTTGATGGGCCACAGCATGGGGGGTAAGGTGGCCATGTGCCTGGCCCTGGGCTACCCCGAGCGCCTGGCTCAATTGCTGGTGCTCGACATCGCCCCGCGCTTTTCCGACATGGAGCACCAGACCGACATCATAGCGGGCCTGCAAGCCGTGGACCTTAGCACCATCCAAAACCGGCAGCAGGCCGAGGCGGCGCTGGCCCGCACCATTCCGCAGGTGGGCGTGCGGCAGTTTTTACTTAAAAACCTATACCGCCGCGAAGACAACTCCTTTGCCTGGCGCATCAACCTGCCCGTGCTCACGGCCAGCCTGGCAGCCGTGGGCGAGGAAATTGACTCCGCCCAGCCCTTCCTGAAGCCCACGCTGTTTTTGCGCGGCGGCAAATCGGACTACATCACCCCCGACGACAAGCTGACCTGCATCCCGGCCCTGTTTCCCAATTCGCAGGTCGTCACGGTGCCCGACGCCGGCCACTGGCTGCACGCCGAAAAGCCCGACGAGGTATTCGAGCTGGTTAAAAACTTTGTGTTCATGTAGCGCGAACTCGGAGAGTCCGCGCACGCCTGCTTTTATACGCGGACTCCCAGAGTCCGCGCTACTCCATGCTTTATCTCATTCCGACCCCGCTGGCCGAGGGTACCGCGCCGCAGGTGCTGCCGCCCCAGGTGGTAGCTGCCGTGGCCCAGCTACCTTATTTTTTGGTTGAAAACCTGCGCACTGCTCGCCGCTTCGTGAAAGAGGTGGCTCCGCACCGCGTGATCGAGGACATTCGCTTCGTACTCATCGATAAAGACAGCACGCCCGCCCAGGTGAAAGCGGCCCTGGAGCCACTGGTAAAAGATAAGCTGGAAGGCGGCGTACTTTCCGAGGCCGGTTGCCCCGGCATTGCCGACCCCGGCGCGGCGCTGGCCCAGGAGGCCCACCGGCTGGGCCTGGCGGTACGCCCGCTGGTGGGGCCGTCGAGCATTTTGCTGGCCCTCATGGGCTCGGGACTCAACGGCCAGCGGTTTGCCTTCCACGGGTACTTGCCCATCGAGAAAGGTCCCCGCATCGCGGCCATCAAAAGCCTGGAAAAAGAAGCCAGCCAGCGCGACCAAAGCCAACTCTGCATCGAAACCCCCTACCGCAACGACCAACTGCTGGCCGACCTGCTGGCCCACCTCAGCCCCGGCACCCGCCTCTGCGTGGCTACCGACCTCACCGCCCCCACCGAGTACCTGCGCACGCTGCCCGTGGCCGAGTGGCGCAAGCTGCCCGAGCTACCCCGGCTGCACAAGCGCCCGGCGGTGTTTGCCTGGGGCCGGTAGCTTTTCCAGCACGCAAAAAGCCGTGGCGCTGGGCAGCGTCACGGCTTTTCTACGGGTAGCTTACTTAAAACGCCGGCGACTATTCTACCGTGAGGCGGCGGTTGATAGTACCGGCGGCCGTACGCGCCTGCACGGTGTAGAGGCCGGGTGCCAGGCCGTTGAGCGGCAGCGTCAGCTCGGCAGCGCTGGCGGGCTGCACGGCCGTGCGCACCACTTGGCCCAGGCTATTGAGCACCTGCACCGGCGTGGGCTGGCTAGCCCGCACGGCGGCGGGTAGCAGCAGGGTAGCGGCGGCGTGGGCCGGATTGGGATAAAGGACAACCTGCCCGGCCAGAGCCCCCGGAGTCGCCGCAGCCAAGGCCGTACGCGCCGTGAAAAGCAAGCTGTAGCGGCTGGCCACGCTGGTGTTGGCGGCTAGCGTAAGCGTGCAGCTGGGCGTGGTGGCTAAGTCGAGATGGGTACCGGTGGCAGCGTCGAGCAGGTAGGCGTGGTAGCCCGCAGGCAGATTAGCCAGCTCATCGGCGCGCAGCGTGTAGGTACCGGCGGTAGCAGCAGCCAGGCGCAAGGGCACGGTGACGTCGGCCCCACCCAGGGCGGGCAGGCCGTTGATGGCGTAGCGGTGGCCAGCCACCTCGCTGACCATCGTCAGCGGCTGGCCGGCACCGGGCAGGTATTCGGCATCGTACGTCGCATCGAGGCCCGGCGTGGCCGCCGGCTCGAAATACACCAGCGTTTCGTGGGCCTGGGTGCCGGCTGCGTCGTGCAGCGACAGGCGCAAGTAGGGGCGCGCGGCAGCGGCGGAGCGCTGCACGGCCACGCTGCGGGTAGCATCGTAGGAAGTAAACAGGTAGCTGGCCTTGAACGTCGCGGCCGGCGTGCCATTGGCCGAGCCTACCAGCGTAGTACGCACGAAGAAGCCCTGGGCAATGGGCAGCACGTTGGTACCCCCGTTTACGCCACCGACGCCGGGCACGTACGCAGCGTAGCTCCCCGTGTACTGACCGCTGCTTTTGAACACGTACAGCGTACTGCCGATGCCCACCAAGCCATCGGCGGCCATCTTATCCCAGTCGAGGGGCGCGGGGAAGGGGTTGCCCAGCAAATACCAGCCAGCATCGGCCTGCGGCCCCCGAAACAACCCGGGAATGTAGATTTCGCTTACCGGGCTGTACTGACCCGTAAACGTCATGGTGCCGCCAGCCGGCATATTTACCGCGTAGCCGAAGGCCCCAATCAACTGGCTACCCAGGATATCGGGCGAGTACCAGCCCGTATCAAACGTCGGATTGGGGGAAGCATATGACAGGCGATCCGAGCTATAGCCGAATACAGTGGGGAAATTAGCGGCCGGAATGGCCGGGTTGGTGTTGTAATCCGGATTGACGGCGGGCGTGAAATTGGCCGTCGCGAAATCGCGCACCCGCGATTGATAGTACAAGGGCGACGATACGTGCCGGTAGCCCAGCCCGGCATTGCGGCTGCCGTCGATGTAGCGCTGCACTGCCAGCGTACCCGAAAACCCAAACCCAGTCAGCAGCGCCGTACCGCTGGCCGACGATAACAGCGTAACCGTGACGCCATCCGCCGCACTTACGTTGCCACTCAGCTGCTGGCTCACCGCCAGGTTGGCGCTCACCGTAATGCCATTGCTAGTGAGGCGGCCCACCGTGGCCGGCAGGGCAATACCGTTGGCTACCGTGGTCAGCCCTCCATTGAGCACGGTAGGAGCCGGGGCCGCCGTGGTGAGGGGAGCGTTCGAATAGTTGTAAGCGTAGTAAGCGTCGGGTGAGATCACCAGGCGGTAGGGAGTAGCCGCTACCGCAGCCCCACCGATGGTAGTGTAACCCTGCGCAAAGGGCAAGCCGTTGCTCGTTGGTATCACCATCTCCACCGTAGCGCCCGGCTCGATGGTCAACACGGGGGCCGTCGTGCTGGCCAGTGGCGGGGCCACGGCAGCCCCGCTGCCCACGAGACGCAGGGTGCCGCCGGTACGTATCGTCAGGTTACCCACGTTTTCGCGGTCAACAAGTATCATCGTACCACCACGCTGAACTTCAACCGACGCGTAGTAGCGGGCGTTGGAGCTGGCCGGGGCGTCTTGCAACGTTACGCTGGTGCCGTTGCCAATTACCACGGCGGGCCGGGCAGTCGGGTACTGTGCCCACGCTGAGCTGCTAACCAGTAAGCCACCGAATAAAAAGGGGAAAACGTGCTTCATGCCGTATTGGAATCAAAGGGGTTGATACGCCCACAAAGAACGACAAGAATATCCCAGCTTAGCTGACTACCTACCTCACTACCTGATCTTTCCCCCTAAAATGCAGCCGTGGCCCGCCGCTTACGCTAGGCTTGTAGCAGCCAGGTTTCGGCGGCGGCGTAGTCTTCAAACATGCGGTAGCTGAGATTCACAGCCTTGGCCTCGTGCACGAGCTGGGAGCTAGCCAGGCGGGCAAATACGTCTTGCGGCAGCAGGATGGCCCCGCGAAACACAATGCCCCGCGTGAGCCAGTTGCCACGGATCCATTCGCTCTCCTCGGGGGTGTAGGGCTGCATCAGGCGCTGGTCGGCGAGCACCCTGTCCCAGCCGCGCTGATTGAGCAGGCGGACCAGCTGGGCCAATAGCCCTTGCAGGTCGCTGAGCTGGCGCGGACCGGGGCGGTACTCCACCATCGCGTAGCCCCGCGGGTGCTCCAGCAGGCGAGCCACCGGGTTTTGGAAATAGAATAACGGCTGGGGGGCAGGCATAAAGGTGAGTAGAAAGTAAGCAGTGCGGGGTGTTTTTTCTCCCAACCTCGCCCACCGGGCTAAGGTTGCAGCCCTACCGCGAACACCGTGTGGCCATTGGCTTCGCTCTCAAGTCGGAAGCTGAAGCCGTGGGCCAGCAAAATATCGCGTACCAGCACCAGCCCAATGCCCTGCCCGCCCGGCTTGGTACTGAAAAAAGGCGTAAACAGCCGCTGGCTCACTTCGGGGCTGAGGGGTGCGCCGTCGTTAGCAATGCTGAGGCTGGGCGGTTGGGCGGTGGTTCGCACCCACACGTGCCCCCCGGCCGGGCCGATGGCTTCCAGGGCGTTCTTGGCAATGTTGAGCAGTGCCTGGGTTAGCTGCTGGGCATCGGCGGGCACCGGGAGCGGCCCGTCGTGGGCCAGCTGCCAGTGCCAGGCCACCCCCTGGGCGGCGCTCTGCGGGGCCAGCAGGCGGCCCAGGTCGCGCAGCAGGGTGTGTACGTCGGTAGGCTGCCGCACGGGCGGGGGCAGGCGCACCAGGCGGGCGTAGCGGCCGATAAATTCGGCCAGTTGGGTATTGCGGGCGATGCTCACGGCTAGGCCCTCGGTATAGTCGGCGCGGTCGTCGGGGGCGAGCTGCGGGGCGTAGTGTTGAAAGCTGTCCAGCAGTGAGTTGACTGCCCCGATGGAGTTATTCACCTCGTGCGACATCAGCCGAATGAGCTGCTCGTACGTCTGCTTTTCCTGCTGGCGTAGCTCCTGGGTCAGCTCTTCCAGCACCACGAAGCGCCGCTGAAAGCCCCGGTCGAGAAAGTGCGCGGCGGCGGCGCGGTAGGTCTGGCCGCCGGGCAGGCGCACGGGCTGGGGTTGGCCGGCGGCCAGCGCCCCCAGCACCGGCCCCCAGGGGGCGGGCAGCGCCGCTACGGGCTGGCCCGGCAGCCCGCTGGCCGGCTGGCCCAGCGCCCGGGCGGCGGCGGCGTTGGCGCTCGTAATCTTACCGTCGAAATCCAGAATCAAAATCCCCGCGGGCGAGGCTGCCACCAAGCGCTCCAACAGCACGCTCTGCTCGTGCTGGCTCACGCGCTCCTGACGCAAGGCGTCGAGCATCCGGTTGTACACGGCCACCAGCTCGTCGAGCTCGGGCTGGCCCACGGGCTTGAATTTCAAGCTAAAATCCTGCGATTGCAGCGCCGCCGTACCCGCCTCGATGAGACGCACGGGCCGCACAAAGGCCCGATAGAGCTGCCAGGTAATCAGGCTACTGGCCAGCAGCGTCAGTTCGCAGGTGACGAACAGCGCCGGGCTGCTCGTGCGCACCTGTGCCGCCAGCGCGAAGAGCACGCCGTACAGGGGCAGCAAGAATAGCAGGAGCCGAGCGCGGAAAGCCATCAGTCGCTGTAGGGAATGCCGAATTTATCGAGGCGGCGGTAGAGAGCTCCCCGACTCAGCCCCAGCGCCCGCGCCACTTGGCTGAGGTTGCCTTGAAAATGCGCCACGCTCTGGCGAATCATCTGCTCTTCGAGCGCTTCCAGGGTGAGCGGGGGCAGCGGGGCATTGGTGAAATGGTGAGGTGGTGAGCTTTTTTCTTCGGGGTGGAAGTCGGTGGGCGTGAGCTCGTCGTGGGGCGTGGTGAGGACCGCCCGCTCGACCAGGTTTTTGAGCTCGCGGATGTTGCCGGGCAGGGGCTGGGCTTGCAGCCACTGGGCGGCCGCTGCCCCCAGCCGCAGGCCGGGGCGGCGGTAGGTGGCTTGCAGCTGGGCCACGAAGTGGCGGGCCAGCAGGGGCACGTCGGCCGGGCGCTCGCGCAGGGCGGGCAGGCGGAGCGTAATGAGGTTGAGGCGGTAATATAGGTCTTCGCGGAAGCGGCCCTGGGCGACCATCTCAGCCAGGTTTTTATTGGTGGCGGCCACCACGCGCAGGTCGAGGCGGCGGGGACGGCTGTCGCCGAGCACTTCGTAGGTGCGGTCTTGCAGCACGCGCAGCAGCTTTACCTGACTGGCCAATTCTAGTTCGCCTATCTCATCGAGAAAAATGGTACCGCCGTTGGCGAGCTCGAAGCGCCCCACACGGTCGGCGCGGGCGTCGGTGAAAGCCCCACGCCGGTGGCCGAACATCTCGCTCTCAAACAAGCTGGCTGAGATGCCGCCCAGGTTCACCTTCACGAAGGGCTGGCCGCGCCGGTGGCTGTTCTCGTGCAGGGCTTCGGCAATCAATTCCTTACCAGTCCCGCTTTCCCCCTCAATCAGCACCGAGGCATCGGTGGCGGCCACTTGGCCCACCTGGCGCAACACGGCCAACAGGCGCGGATCTTCGCCCACGATATTGCTGAGGGTAAACTGCTTGTCGAGCGCCCGGCGCCAGGTGGGCGTCGCTTCGGCCGGCGCGTACAGCTGCAACAGAGCGCCGATGGTTTGGAGCAGCGTCTCGTTTTGCCAGGGCTTGGTTACGAACTCGGCCGCGCCGGCCTTCATGCCAGCCACGGCCAGCGCGATGCTACCCCAGCCAGTGAGCAGCACGACGGGTACGGCCGGCACCAGCGCCTTGAGCTGCGTCAGCAGGGCCAGCCCGTCGGCCCCGGTGGTGGTGGCCGAAAAATTCATGTCGAGCAGAATGAGCCGGGGCGCGGCCTCCTGCACGGCGGCCAGCGCCTCGGCCGGGCCAGCGGCGGTGCGGGCCGAGTAGCCAGCCTGCTTGAGCAGCAGCCGCAGCGAAGTGCGCACCGCCAGGTCGTCATCGACGATAAGAATCATATGCTGTTCGTTGAATAACAGGCCCGTTAAAACCATAAGCCTGGCTTTCGATATTGGCTTACGGAAGCAAAAACGTCCGTCACGCTGAGCCTGCGAAGCATCTTATCACGTTCGAACGGATTGTTCTAACCTGACAAGATGCTTCGCAAGCTCAGCATGACGGACGTTTGTAGCTGGTGTCACCAATCAGGCCAACGCTCCTAGCGGCCGCTGATGGTGGAGCCGCCGGTAGCCGTTTTAGTCGCTTCGGGCGAGCCGTAATACTTGATATTGGAGCCACCGCTGGCCTCGGCCAGTAGCACGTCCTTCACGGCCAGCTTGGCGATGCTGCCGCTGCTGGCCTCAATCTGGGCGCGGTTGGTGAGCAGCTTATCGCCGTTGAAGACCGAGCCGGCGGTGAGGTTGATGTCGCAGCGCGGAGCCTGGCCGGTGAGGTCGATGACGCTCCCCCCGTTTTGGCGCACGATG
The DNA here is from genome assembly GCA_913778455.1 of uncultured Hymenobacter sp. Classification (GTDB taxonomy): domain Bacteria; phylum Bacteroidota; class Bacteroidia; order Cytophagales; family Hymenobacteraceae; genus Hymenobacter. The sequence goes on from CAJYVK010000154.1 coordinate 16,244, forward strand.
AGCACGCTCACGTTGATGTCGGCCCGCAGGGCCGAGCCCGACGAGAGGTTAACCTGAAAATCGGGGGCAGCGAAGGGGCCGCTGGCCGTGATGGCCGCGCCGCTGCTGGCGGCCAGGCTCATGAGCTGGTCGGCCGTAACGGCTACGCGCAGCTTGCGCTGCTGGCGGTCCTTTTTAGAATTGCCGGCGCGCTCATCGGGGTTGTCGTAGTGCACGTTGAGCACGCCATCTATCACCCTGGTCAGGATGTGGTCGCGCTGGTCGAGGGTAGTAGCGCTCACCTCCACCTGCTGGGGCCGGCCGCCGGTGAGCACCAGTTCGATGCCGGTCCCCACGTTGATACCCCGGAACTTCTCAATATTGCGCACTTCCGGGGTGTTGGCAGCGGCGGTTTCGGTTTGAGCCAGGGCGGGAGCCAGGGCCAGCAGCCACAGCAGGGCGGGTAGCAAATAGTTTTTCATACTCTCAGGAAAGGAACAGCG
>CAJYVK010000155.1 GCA_913778455.1 uncultured Hymenobacter sp.
CCGCGACGCTCGACTCGCTGGCCGCCGAGCCGCTCAACGAGCCGGAGGTAGACTCGGCCCGGCTGATGTGGCTCCAGACCCCAGCCACGCTCTACGAGCTGGTGGGCGACCGCGTGGGGTGCATCGAAACGACGGCCCCGCACCAATTCAACGCGGCCGTCATGGCCTACGTGCGCCTCTTCACCGAGCGGCAGCGCGGCTACACGCAGCGCGTGCTGGAGCGCGAGCAGTTTTATTTTCCGACGTTTGAAAAATACCTGGCGAAGTACAATCTGCCGCTGGAGCTGAAATACTTATCCGTGGTCGAGTCGTCGCTGATTCCAACGGCCAAATCGCGGGTCGGCGCGGTGGGCCTCTGGCAATTTATGCCCCCCACGGCCACCGACATGCGCCTTAAGCGCGACGAGTGGGTAGACGAGCGCATGCACCCTGAAAAGGCCACGGAGGCCGCCTGCAAGTACCTGCGCTCGCTCTACAGCATGTTTCACGACTGGGAATTGGCGCTAGCCGCTTACAACTGGGGCGCGGGCAACATGCAGCGCGTCATCCGCAAGACCGGCAAGCGCAATTTCTGGGAGCTGTACCCGCACCTGCCCGCCGAAACTCGCAACTACGTGCCCACCTTCACGGCTGTCATGTACGCCATGAAGTACGCCAACGAGCACAGCCTGCACGACCCCGCCCTGCGCTACCAGCGCCACGAGGCACTCGATACGCTGAGTCTCACCGGCCAAGCCTTCGACCTGCGCCGCCTGAGCCGCGCCCTGGGCTACACTGACTCGCTCACGCTGGGCCGCTACAACCCCGAGGTGCGCCACGGCAGCCTACCTGCCGGCTACCGGCCCTACGTGCTGCGCTACCCCAGCGCCGCTCGCGAGCATTTGGGCGAGGTAGACCGGGCCACGCTACTGGCCTACTGCCAGCCCTTGCACGAGTTGCCCCAACCGCTGCCGGTTCACTTGGCTCGCCTGGATGGCGTAGCTCCCTGGCCGACCCACGACGAACTGGCGGCTACCACCGGCCCCCGCGTGGCGGTCGCAACGGCCGCGCCGCGCCATCGCCGCGTGCGCTACACCGTACGCCGGGGCCAAACGGTCGCCACCATCGCCGAAAAGTTTGAAGTGAGCCCCGCCCAGGTGCGCCGCTGGAATGAGCTGCCCGCCCGGCAGGCCACCCTGCGGCCCGGCCGCGAGCTGGTAGTCTTCGTGCCCTTGCCCCCGGCCGAAACTCCAGCTGTGGCGGCTACTCCGGTGGCTGCGCCCGCCACGCCGCGCCAAATAATACCGTTGGATAGCGCCGCCCAGGCGCTGGTCGCCGCCAATGCCCGCTACGCCCGCGAGGCGCAGGCGGTAGCCCAGCGCGAAGCAGCCCAGGCCAAAGAGCTACTCCGTGCCCAGAAGCTACAAGCAGCCCGCGTGGCGGCCCAGCAGCAGCAGGCGATTTTCCGGGCGGCGGCTTTGGCCAAGGCAGCGGCGGAGGAAAAAGCCCAGCGCCTGAGCGTGGCGGAAGCCGCCCGCACCGTGCACCCCACCGAGCCGGAAGACGCCGTAGCCAGTGCCGACAGCAGCGCTCAGCCCCTCCCGGCTGGTCGCCGCGGCCGGCCTAAAGCGCTGGCGGTAGCTCAGCCGCGGGAAGTGGCAGACGGCCCGGCCGCCGAAACCGAGAAGCCTGCTACGCCTAGCGTAGAGCTGTACGTAGTGCGGTCCGGCGACGACCTCACGCACCTGGCCCGGGCGCGGGGCGTGAGCGTAGCCCAAGTGCGCGAGTGGAACCACCTATCGACCGAAACTGTGCAGGTAGGCCAGCGGCTAAGCTTCGGTGGGCCAGCCCCGGCTAGCGTGGCCAGCCGCCCCGCCCGCGCCCCCGAGCGGGCAGTGCCACACCTGAACATGCACACGGTGGTGCCGGGTGATACCCTGTTCAATATCTCGCGCCGCTTTAAGGTGAGCGTGCAGGAATTGCGGCGACTCAACCACTTAACCTCTGACGATGTGAAGCTGGGGCAGAAGCTAGTAGTGCAGGAAGGGTAAACGAACTGCGAAAATAATTTCAAAAGCTCGCAGCTATCCATAGAACGTCTGTCATGCTGAGCTTGCCGAAGCATCTTATCACGCTTGGTTGAACGGCTCAGCAACGAGGCGAGCAAGATGCTTCGGCAAGCTCAGCATAACAGGCGTTCTATGGATGACTTTCTAAGTAGCTTTCATAACAAACGTATTATTAGCTATTTTTTTCAGATAGACGATAGATCTAATCTGAATTCGGGAACTTTTTATAAAAGACTGGCACAGCGTTTGGCAAAGGCGTTATCAAACGCCCTTTTCCACCTTTTTTCTGTGCCCTCTCTTTGATGAAAAATCTCGCCTCTACCCTGCTGCTGAGCTCGCTACTGTTTACTGCTTGTTCTAAAAAAGACGCGGACCCCCAGCCTACCCCATCGGCTCCAGCCCCGGCCCCGGCACAAGCGGCCACCGTCAACGTAGCCTTTGACAATTACGCCACGGCCAGCCAGCCCGCCTCGACGGAGTCGCTGAGCCTATTGGCAACGAAGCCGACTTACCAGGCCTTTTCCGACCGCTTGGAAGTAAAGCTTGAGGTCGCCGACGTACGGGGGGTTGTGCAGGATCATGTACTGTTCGTGCTGCCCATCAGCCGGCAAAAAAGCGGCTTGGTCGGCACCTACACGCTCGCCTCGCAGCCCGATGCCAGCCTGGGCGAGGTACTGGTGACGTACCGCCGCCCATCGAACAGCCTCTCGGAATACAGCAATGTATACGGCAGTAATACGGCTAAACTGGAAGGCTCCTTCACCATTACCGGCTACGACGCCTCCCGCCGTCTCCTCAGTGGGAGCTACGCCGTGAAAGCGTTGAATGTGAAGGGCCCCTTTTCATTTTTAAGCGCCGGCTCGTGGGGCGACACGCGGCGTTCGGGCGACCTGCGGCTGAGCGGCACCTTCCAAGAACTGCCGGCGCAGTAGCCGCCGCCCGCCGCCGGGTGGGCAGCCCGGGATCGGGCCAGCCTGGACTTTTTCGGCCCTAAACTAGCTGTCGGCGTTAATTTCGGTAAAATTAGCCGGACCTTGCAGCCGAATTGCCAGTGGCTGACCCCAAGCCCGGCCGAACAGAATTGCTATGCTGAAAATTAACCGAGAAGACGCCCTAGCCTACCACGAGCAAAGCCCGCAGGGCAAGATTGAGGTAGTTCCCACCAAGCCCGTAAGCACCCAGCTCGACCTGGCGCTGGCCTACTCGCCGGGCGTGGCCGAGCCGTGCAAGGAAATCGCCAAAAATCCCGACGACGTGTACAAGTACACGGCCAAGGGCAACCTCGTGGCGGTTATCTCCAACGGTACGGCCGTGCTGGGCCTAGGCAACATCGGGCCGGCGGCCTCCAAACCGGTGATGGAGGGTAAAGGCGTACTATTCAAGAAGTTTGCGGGCATCGACTGCTTCGACATCGAGATTGACGCCGAAGACCCCGACGAGTTTATTCGCATCGTGAAGGCGCTGGAGCCCACTTTCGGCGGCATCAACCTGGAGGACATCAAAGCCCCCGAGTGCTTCCGCATCGAGACGGAGCTGCGCGAGAAGATGAACATCCCGCTGATGCACGACGACCAGCACGGCACGGCCATCATCACCTCGGCCGCCCTGCTGAACGCGCTGGAGCTCGTGGGCAAGAAGATTGACGAAGTGAAGCTCGTGGTGAGCGGCGCGGGCGCGGCGGCCGTGTCGTGCCTGCGGCTGTACCTGGAGCTGGGCGTGAAGCTTGAAAACGTGGTAGTCTTTGATAAAGACGGCGTTATCAACCCCAGCCGCACCAACCTGGCCGACATGCAGATGCGCTTCGCCACCCAGCGGCCCGTGACCACGATGGCCGAGGCATTGCAGGGGGCCGACGTATTTCTGGGCTTGTCGGCGGCCAACGTGCTGCCCGCCGAGCTGCTGCTGACGATGGCCGACAACCCCATCGTGTTCGCGCTAGCCAACCCCGACCCCGAGATCGCCTACGACCTGGCCATGAGCACCCGGCCCGACCTGATCATGGCTACCGGTCGCTCGGACCATCCAAACCAGGTCAACAACGTGCTGGGCTTCCCCTACATTTTCCGGGGAGCCTTGGACGTGCGGGCCACTGAAATCAACGAGGCCATGAAGCTGGCGGCCGTGCACGCCCTGGCCGAGCTGAGCAAGGAGCCCGTACCCGACATGGTAAACAAGGCCTACGGCGATAACACGCTGGCCTTCGGCCGCACCTACCTCATTCCCAAGCCTCTCGACCCGCGCCTCATCACCACGCTGTCGCCGGCCGTGGCCAAGGCCGCGATGGCCAGCGGCGTGGCTCGCCGCGACATCACCGATTGGCAGGCTTACGAAGACGAGCTGCGCGCCCGCCTCGGCGTCAATCAAAAGCTAATGAACCGCATCACGTCGGCCGCCCGCTCGGGGCCGCGCCGGGTGGTGTTTGCCGAGGCTGATAACTATAAGATTATCAAAGCCGCGCAGATTGTGCGCGACGAGAACATCGCCCAGCCCATCCTGCTGGGGCCGGTGGCACGTATTCAGGCCATTGCCCACGAGAACAATATCGACCTGGAAGGCTGCGAGATAATCGACATTCTGCAAGACGAAGCCAAGCGCCACGAATACGCCGAGCTGTTTTACCAGAAGCGCCAGCGCCGGGGCATCACGCTCTACGAGGGCAAGCGCCTGATGCGCGAGCGCAACTACTTCGCCGCCATGATGGTGGAAACCGGCGCGGCCGACGCCTGCATCACGGGCTTTACCAAAGACTACGGCAAGAGCATCGTACCGGCGCTGCAAGTAATCGGGCCCGCCGAGGGCGTGAGCCGGGTGGCCTCGATGTACATCATCCAGAACCGGCGGGGACCGTTCTTCTTCGCCGATACCACGGTGAACATCAACCCCAGCGCCGAGGAGCTGGTGGGCATCATCGGCCTCACGGCGCGGGCCGTACGCTTCTTCGACGCCGAGCCGCGCATCGCGGCCATCTCCTACTCCAACTTCGGCTCGAACTCGGGCGTGCTACCCGACAAGATGCGCACGGCTACCGCCCTGGCCAAGGCCAAGTACCCCGACCTGCTCATCGACGGGGAGATGCAGGCCAACGTGGCCCTCAACCCCGAGCTGCTGCGCGAGCAGTACGGCTTCTCGCCCCTGGCCGAAAAAGGCGCTAACACACTGATTTTCCCCAATGTCGAGTCGGGCAACATCGCCTATAAGGTGCTCCAGGAAATCGGCGGAGCCGAGGTTATCGGGCCGATTCTGATGGGGATGCGCAAGCCGGTGCACATTTTGCAGCTCGGGGCCAGCGTGCGCGAGATTGTGAACATGACGGCCATCGCGGTAGTCGATGCCCAACGCGGCGGTAAGGCGCTGTAAATCGCGGCAGGCCGCCCGCAATGCGCTTGGCACCCGCTATTCTGCTATAAAAAAGACTCGGTACTGTGTGCCGAGTCTTTTTTATGCGTGCGCCGGCCCACGCCTGCCCACCCACCCTTCATTTTTTTGAACCTGCCGGGAGTAGATTTGAGTTGGCAAGCAGTGCCGCACTCGCGGCGCTGCGGCATTACTCTGATTTCTCGCTATGATTGCCTACCTCGACGGTAAACTCGCTTACAAAGACCCCACCCAAGCCATCATCGATACCAACGGCGTTGGCTACGAAGTAAAGATTTCGCTGGCTACCTACTCCAAGCTGCCCGGCGAGCAGGAGAAGGTGAAGGTGTACACCTATCAGCACATTAAAGAGGATGGCCAAACGCTCTACGGCTTCCTCGACCCCAACGAAAAGGCGCTGTTTCTGCACCTGATCTCGGTGTCGGGCATTGGACCGGGCACGGGCATCAACATGGTAAGTAGCATGGGCGTGGGGGAAATCCGCCAGGCCATCGTGAACGAAGACGTGCGGGCCATCCAAAGCATCAAGGGTGTAGGGCCGAAGACGGCCCAGCGCGTTATTCTCGACCTGCGCGACAAGCTCCGCAAGGACGAGCTGCTGGCCAAGGCCGGCGTGGATACCGTGCCGCTGGCCCGCCAGCACAATACGCAGCGCCAGGAAGCGTTGCAGGCATTAGTTATGCTAGGCTTTGCCCGTGCCGCCGCTGAGAAGACGCTCGACCAGATTCAGCAAAAGCATGGGCACGACCTGAGCGTGGAAGACCTTATCAAGTTTGCCCTGAAATCGCACTAGCGGTGTACGGCGGGCCACCAGCTCGCCTAGCTAGTGCGCAAAGAACGGTCCGCGCCCCTGAAGGTTGCCTGAACGGCTGGCCGGGGGGCCGGCGCCACTTTTGCCCGCCCCGCTGAGGGGCTTTGCGTTGTTTTGTTTTGTACTAAATCCGGCCCCGCTACCCGGCGGCGGTCGCACCTGCCATCTGCTTGAAGTCTCTACTTTCTGCTGGTTCTAAACTCGCTACGCCCGGCACGCTTTTGACGGCGGCCGTACTGTCGTCGGTGCTGCTGGCGGCCGTGTGGGCGGCCCCGGCGGGGGCGGCGGGTCGCCGCTACCCTACCGCGTGGTCTACGTGGGTGAGCCGGCTGGGTTTTCCACAGGGCCTGCCTGGCCAGACTGTGCCCGGCGACACCGGTCGCTACCAACCCAGCCGCCGCCCGCGCCTGCGCACCGTGCGCGACCGCCCGGGTAGCCGCTTTGGCCAACGCGGGCGGCGCTCGCCGCTGGTACTGCCGCTGCCCAAGAGCGTGCAGCTACAGGTGACGCCCGACGACAGCCTCAAAAACTACAACGTGCGCGAGACGGTAGGCTCGCAGATCGACTACCGCGACCCCGTCAGCATCTCGCAGGAGCAGTTGCTGAAGTTTCAGGAGCGGCAGGCCATCAACGACTACTACCGGCAGAAGGCGATGGGCGGCGTGGCGGGGGCACCCGCCGCACCGGGCTCGCCGCAGGCTCAGCGCCTGATTCCCAAAATCTACCTTGGGCCGATTGCCGACCGCATTTTCGGCGGCTCGTACATTGACATCCGGCCGGCGGGCTCGCTCAGCCTGAAGGCCGGGGCTAAGTTCAACGTGAACCGCAACCCCGCGCTGACCCTGCGTCAGCAGAGCGTGGGCGACTTCATTTTCGAGCAGAACATGAACCTGAGCCTGAGCGGCCAGGTGGGTACCAAGCTCAAGCTCACGTTCAACTACGACACCAAGGCGGCGTTCGACTTCGACAACCAGATGAAGTTCGACTACGCCGGCCAGCCCACCGACATCCTGCGCAAGCTGGATTTGGGCAACGTGAGCATGCCGCTCAACAACTCGCTGATTACGGGCGGCTCCAACCTGTTTGGTATCAAGACTCAGCTGCAATTCGGCCGGCTGGGGGTGACGGCGGTGGCCGCCACCCTGCGCGGCTCGCAAGACGAGGTGCGGGTGCAGAACGGGGCGCAGAGCCGCACGTTTGAGTTGAAGGCCAGCCAGTACGAGCGCGACCGACACTACTTCCTGGCGCAGTACTTCCGCGATAACTACGACCGGGCGCTGCAAGGCTTGCCCACGGTAAAGAGCGGCTTCGAGATTCGGCGCCTGGAGGTGTGGGTGACCAACGACAACCGCACCACCGACAACCTGCGCAACGTGGTGGCGCTGCAAGACATCGGCGAGCCGCGCCTGGCCCGCCTCTACCGCCCCAACCTCTGGATTACCACCCCCGACTCGGGCCGCTACGCCACGCCGAAAAACAGCGCCAACTACCTCTACCCTACCCTGGCCGCTCCCAGCAGCCCGCGCGACAACTTACAGGTCGAGCCGTTCCTCAATAACCTGAGCACCATCAAGGGCTCGGTGCCGCTGGTGAAAGGGCTTGATTTCGAGCGCCTGCGGGCCCGCAAGCTCCAGCCCAACGAGTATACCTTCAACGCCCAGCTGGGCTACGTGAACCTAAACACGCCCCTGCTACCCGACCAGGTGCTGGCCGTCAGCTACGAGTACCTCTATAATGGTAAGTCGTACACGGTGGGTGAAACCCAAACCGAGTACGCCGGAGCCCAGCCCGACCAGGTAATCTACCTCAAGATGCTGAAGGCCACCAACCCCGGCGTGGGCACGGCCGACCCCAGCGTGAACCCGGCCAACCGCAACCTGCTGACGCGCAACACGCCGACCTGGGATCTGATGATGAAAAATATCTATCCCCTGAATACCTCGCAGCTCAACCGCGACAATTTTCAGCTCCAGATTATCTACAAGGACGACATCACGGGGGTGGACTTGATTTCGCTGAAGGAAGGGGCGCGGATTCAGAACCTGCCGCTCATTCAGGTACTGGGGCTGGACCGGGTGAACGCCAACAACGACCGCAACGCTGACGGTAACTTCGACTACTTTCCCGGCATTACCATCGACCCCGAGCTGGGTAAGATCATCTTCCCCAGCGTGCAGCCGTTTGGCTCGTTCCTCAAGGCGCAGTTCGATACGCTGAACGCCAACCCGGCCATTGCCAACTCGGAGCGGGTACTGGCCCAGAAGTACGTGTACCAGGCGCTCTACAACCAGACGCAGAGCGACGCCCAGCAGCAGCAAGTCAAGGATAAGTTCTTCCTGCGCGGGCGCTACCAGGGCACCAGCACCAACGACATCAGCCTGCCCGGCATCGGGGTGGCGCAGGGCTCGGTGAAGGTGTACGCGGGTAGCACCCTGCTCACCGAGGGCGTGGACTACCAGGTGTACTACGACCAGGCCAAGGTTACGATTCTCAACCCGGCCTACCTCAACTCGGCTAATGAGCTGCGGGTGACGTTCGAGAAAAACGCCCTCGTGCAGGTGCAGCCGCGTAAGTTGCTGGGCACCCGCCTCGACTACGCCCTGAGCCCCGACGTGACCTTTGGCGGCACGGCCATGCACATCCTGGAAAACCAGGCCCCCGGCATCAACCGGGTGAATATCGGTGACGAACCCGCCAACAATACCATCCTGGGGGCCGACGTGAGCTTGCGCAAGGACAGCCGCGTGCTCACCAAGCTCGTGGACCGCCTGCCCTTCATGGCCACCAAGGAAACTTCGACGGTGGCCTTCACCGGCGAGGTGGCCAAGCTCATTGCCGGGCAGTCGAAGCTGGGCCGGGGCGAGAACGGGGCCAGCTACCTCGACGACTTCGAAAACGCCCGCACTCCCTACACCTTGGGCGGCTTGGCGGCCGTGCCGGCCTGGCGCCTGGCAGCCACGCCCGCACCGTTTGCCAACAGCACCGTGGACGGGCTGACCAACGGCTACCGCCGCGCCAAGCTAGCCTGGTACACCGTGGACCAGAGCTACTACACCAACGGCCCCAACGTACCGGCCGGCATTTCGGCCGCCACGCTGGCCAACCACTACACGCGCGGCGTGCAGCGCAACGAGGTATTTCCTAATAAGGACCTGGGCGCGACCGGCAACGGCTTCGAGTACACCTTCGACCTGGCGTACTTTCCCAACGAGCGCGGGCCGTACAACTACACGCCCAACCTCGACCCCAGCGACCCGAACGGCAAGCGCTTTGCCCCCGTGGCCGCGCAAGACCTGGCCCGCAACCGCAGCCGGTACGGCGGCATCTCGCGGGGCATCACCTTCGACACCGACTTCGACAACGCCAACGTTGAGTATCTGGAGTTCTGGCTGATGGACCCCTTCCTAACCGGCACGCGGGGCGTAATCGACGACTCGGAGAATCCACCCGTCAATAACACTAGCGGTGGTAAGCTTATCCTCAACCTGGGCAACATCAGCGAGGACGTGCTGCGCGATCAGGGCCAGCACGAGTTTGAGAACGGCCTGCCGGTACCGGGCCAGGATACAACGGGCATCACGCGCCGCACGGCCTTCGGTCGCGTGACCACCCAGCAGTTCTTGCTCGATGCCTTCAACGCCACGCCCGGCGCCCGGGCCAGCCAGGACATCGGGCTCGACGGGCTGACCAGCACCCAGGAGCAAGTGTTTTTCAACACCATCCCCGGCTACGGTGCCTTGCCCGACCCCTCGAACGACGACTTTCGCCACCACCTCGACCCGAGCTACGACGCGGCCAACGTGCAGATCCTGGGCCGCTATAAGAACTACGACAACTACGAGGGCAACTCGCCCGAAAACTCGCAGCTCAGCTCCTCGGCCTACCCTGATAAGGAAGATTTGAACCGCGACAACGTGATTCAAACCACCGAGCAGTACTACGAATACCCTATCACGCTGAAGCAAAACGAGCTGGTAGTAGGCCAGAACTACATCACCGATAAAGTAACCAGCACCATCCCGGGCACCGGCTCCAGTACCGGCGAACAAGTATCGTGGTACCAGTTCCGGATTCCTATCCGCCAGCCGCAGCGCGTGGAGGGCAACAACGGCCAGCCGTTCGGCTTCAAGAACATCCGCTTCATGCGCTTGTACCTGACCGAGTGGGAACAGCCGGTGGTGCTGCGCATGGTGCAGCCGCAGTTCGTGGCCAACCAGTGGCGCCAGTACCTAAGCCGCATTACCGACCCCGCCATCCAGGTGCCGGGCATCGGCACGGCGACCGATGCCGACGCCTTTGCCATCTCGACGGTAAGCGTGGAGGAAAACGGTCCCTCAGTAGCCAGCGCCAGCAGCACCGGGGCCATTCCGTACATCGTGCCGCCCAACATCACCCGCGACGTGGAGTACGGCTCTACCTCGACCTCGCGCCAGCAAAACGAGCAGAGCCTGCGCCTGACCGTAACCAACCTACGCGATGGTTACGCCAAGGCGGCCTACAAAAACTTATCGACTAATCTCTTGCGCTACAAGCGCTTCCGCATGTACCTGCACGGTGAGTCGAGCAGCACCAGCGTGAAGGATGGCGACGTGCGGGCGTTTATCCGCATTGGTACCGATTACAGCCAGAACTACTACGAGTACGCCCTGCCGCTCGTCATCACCCGGGCCGGCGCTACGGCCCAGCTGGATGTGTGGCCCGAGGCCAATAATATCGATTTTGCCTTGCAGGACTTTATCGATGCCAAGGCCGAGCGCAACCAGCAGGGTACGGTAAGCTATACCACGCCCTACGTAAAAACGCTGGCCAACGGGGCCACCATCACCATCGTGGGTAACCCGGACCTCTCGCAGGTGCAGGGCTGCATGATTGGGATTCTGAACCCCGCCACCGCCCCGGCCGATGCCAGCGACAAGAGCGTGACGCTGTGGGCCGACGAGATGCGGGTGTTCGACTTCGACAACCAGGGTGGCTGGGCCGCCAATGCCCGCCTGAACGTGAAGCTGGCCGATCTGGCCAACATTACGGCTACGGGCTCGTTTATCGGCGTGGGCTTCGGAGGCTTGCAGGATAAGGCCCAGCAGCGCTCGACCAGCGACATTCTGCGCGGCGACCTCAACGCTACGGTGGCGGCTGAAAAATTCCTACCCAGCCAGCTGCGCGTGAAAGTGCCAGTATTGGTGCAGGTGGGCCGACAGACCATCACCCCCCAGTACGACCCCCTCGACCCGGATACCAAGCTGGAGCAAAGTCTCCAGAAATTCCGGGATCCCGGCGCGGCGGCGGCCTACAAAAGCCTGGTGGTGGACCGCACCACCACCCGCAGCGTCTCGGTGCTGAACGTACGCAAGGAACGCGCCCCCACCCAGACCAAGACCCACCCCTGGGACGTGGAGAACCTGGCCGTGAGCTACGCCATTACCGAGCGCCTGCACACCGACATCAACACCCAGCGCGACTATACGCAGTCGTACACCGCCGCGCTGGCCTACGTGTACCAGACGCAGCCGCGCAACTACACGCCGTTGGCCAGCTTCAAGGCGCTCGACAACCCGTACCTCAAGATTTTCCAGCAGGTCAACTTTACGCCGCTGCCCTCGCGCTTCTCGTTCCGCACCGACCTCGACCGACGCTACAACGAGCGCTTCTTGCAGCGCGTGACCGAGCCGGGCCAGCTACCCACCACGGCGGGTATCGCGGGCGTGTTTTATAAGTCGTTCTACATCAATCGCATCTACGATTTTAAGTGGGACCTGACCAAGGCGCTCATTCTCGACTACACGGCCACCAACCGGGGCGTGATTGACGAAGGCCCGGGCCAGAGCATCGGCGACAATGCTACGGCAGCCGCCAACCGCGCCCAGCAGTGGGAAAACCTCAAGCGCGGCGGCCGCACGACCAACTTCAACCAGACCGTTGCCCTGACGTATCGCCTGCCGCTCGACAAGTTTCCGCTCACCGACTGGATTTCGGCCGATACCCGCTATTCGGCGCACTACAGCTGGCAGGCGGCCTCCACGGCACTGGGCATTCGCACGCTGGCCAACCCCAATAACCCCAGCGACACGACTACGGTGCTGGCCAACCTGGGCAACACCGTGCAGAACAACCGCGAGATCAGCGCCAACGGCAAGATTGACTTGGTCAAGCTGTATAACAAGGTGAAGTTTTTGAACATCATCAACAACGCGCAGCCCACCGCCCCGCCCCGTCCCGAGCCCACCGATCCCAATAACCCCGGTGCGCCCACCCGCCCCAAACCCACTGCGCCCGACACGGCCAAGAAAGACCCGCTGCGCTTCGTGAAGGCCGTGCTGCGGGCCGTGATGACGGCGCGCGCCATCGATTTTACCTACTCGCAGTCGGCCGGCACGCTGCTGCCGGGCTACCTGCCCAATACCAATTTCCTGGGCTTGCAGCGCGGGTCGCTGGCCCCGGGCGTACCGTTCATCCTAGGGCAGCAGTACGACCCCAGCGCCATGTACGCCCTGGCAACCTCCAACAACTGGTACACCCAGCAGAGCCAGTACCTCAATACGCCGCTGTCCAACATCCTCACCGAAAACCTCACGGCCCGCACCACGCTGGAGCCCTTCCGGGGCTTCAACATCAAGTTGGACCTCAAGCGCCAGAAGGTGCGCAACAACGAGGCGTACTACCGGAAGGCCATTGACACGGCCAGCGTAACCTACCTCACCAGTGGCAACCTCAACCCCTTCGCCGACGGCCGTCTGGCCCCGACGCAGGCGCTGGGCACTGGCTCGTACAGCGTGAGCACCATCACGGTGCAAACCCTCTTCGGTGACCTCGGGGCCAACGGCGAAACAAGCAAGGCCTTCGACCGCTTCGTGGCCAACCGGGCCATCGTGCAGCAGCGCCTGCAAGCGGCCAATAACCGGCCCGACACCCGCGACGTGATTACCACGCCCGCCACCAGTACCACGCCGGCCGTGTACACCCGGCAGGCCATCAACCTCTACAGCTACAACTCGCAGGACGTATTACTCCAGAGCTTCCTCGACGCCTACCACGGCAAGTCGTCGGACGGGTACGAGGCCAAGACCTTCAACCCCTTCGCCGTGATTCCGCTGCCCAACTGGACGGTGCAGTACAACGGCTTCGGCGACCTGCCGGTGATCCGCAACGTGTTCCGCTCCTTCGCCCTCAACCACGCCTACTCGTCGGTGTACAGCCTGGGTAGCTACACCACCTCGCTGAGCTACGCCTCCGAGCCCGAGTTTGGTCCCAGCGCGGCTACTCCCTTCATCTCCAACGCGGCGGGCCAATACGTGCCGTACTACGTAGTGGGCCAGGTGAGCATCATCGAGAGCATGGCCCCGCTGCTGGGCGTCAACTTCCAGACCGTGAACAACGTGTCGGGCCGCATGCAGTACAACACCGCCCGCGCCGTGGCCCTCAACATCACCAACGCCCAGGTGACCGAACTGCACACCACCGAGCTGATTATCGGCGTGGGCTACGCGGCCACGGGCTTCAAGCTGCCCTTCCGCGTGGGCGGCGAGCAGAAGGTGTTGAAGAACAACCTCAGCGCCCGCCTCGACCTCAGCATTCGCGACAACTCGACCATCCAGCGCAGCATTCTGGGCTCCGTTGACCCCGTGCCGGCCACTACCGGCGGCACGGTGGCTGGCACCACGCCGCCGGTAGTATCGCTGGGTACCCCCGCCGTGGCGGGCGTGGTGGGCACGCCTACCAGCCAGATTACTACCGGCGCGCTGCAAATGCAGCTGCGCCCCACCATCGATTATTCGCTCAACGCCCGGCTCAACCTCCAGTTTTACTTCAGCCAGACCATTACCCAGCCCCGCGTGAGCAACGCCTTCCGCAACGCTACTACCGAGGGTGGCATCCTGCTGCGCTACAGTCTGCAATAGTAGTGAGATGGTGAACTAGTGAAAGGGTGAAATGTGAAATAGTGTGGGAAAATAAACTCACCACTTCCCCACTAGCGTATTTTTGTGCCAGCAAACCGAGCGCAATTGCCCTCACCATTTCACCATCTCACGAGTTCACCATGAATATCCCCGCCACCCTGCACTACACCAAAGACCACGAATGGATTAGCCTGGATGGCGACACGGCGACCATCGGCATCACCGACCACGCGCAGCGCGAGCTGGGCGACATCGTGTACGTGGACATCGACACCGTGGACAAGGACATTGCCCAGCACGACGTATTCGGCACGGTCGAGGCCGTGAAGACGGTTTCGGACCTGTTCAGCCCCATTAGCGGCACGGTGCTCGAAGTAAACTCCAAGCTGGCCGACGCCCCCGAAACCGTGAACTCGGACCCCTACGGCGAGGGCTGGATCATCAAAATGAAAGTAGCTGACCAAGGCGAAGTGGCCGGTCTGCTCTCGGCAGAGGCCTACGGCGAGCTGATTGGCGCCTAGTACCCGCTGCGCTATCCGGCTCGCGCGCCGGTAGCAATGCCGCCTGCTTTCCAAGCGTCATGCCGCGCTTGCCGCCGCGTCCCATTCGCACCACCGGGCTCCTGCCCCAACCGTGCGAATAGGGCGCGGCGGCAAGCGCGGCATGACGTTTTTTGCTACTCCTATTTATCGGCTATGAAAACTCTGGTCCGCCGCCTACCCGGCCCGCTCGCGCTGCTGTGGGTTGTCGTTATGCTCGTGCTTACGCTCACCCCGGCTAAGGAAATGCCCCACACTCCGGCTTGGAAACTACTATCCTTCGATACGGCGGCGCACGCCGGGGTATTCGCGGTGCTGGCCACGCTGGCGGGTTTGTGGGCGCAGCAGCAGCCCCGACTGCGCCACTCAGCTTGGTGGGTGCTGCTGGGCTGCATCACGTTCGGGGCGCTTATTGAAGTGCTGCAATACGTCATGGCCGTCGGCCGCCACGCCGAATGGAGCGATTTACTCAGCGACGGCATCGGGGCAGCGCTGGGCGTGGGGCTGGCCCTGGGGCTGGGGCGGCGCCTGCTGCCCGCCGCGCTAGGGCTGGCGCTGCTCCTCCCCCATTTCACGCACGCTCAGGCCGACGAGCCCAACGTGGCCCGCGCCCGTCGCACCATCGCGGAGCTGGCCTCACCCCGGTTACACGGCCGGGGCTACGTGCAGCAGGGCGAGCACCTGGCCGCCGCCTACCTGCGCCAGCGGCTACGGCGGCTGGGCTTGCAGCCGCTGGCCCCCGATTATACTCAGCCGTTTACGCTGGACGTGAATACGTTCCCGGGCAAGATGCGATTGCAAACCACTGAGTACGGCCTCATGCAACCAAGCCCGGGTACCTTGTTACCGGGCCGCGATTTTATTGCAGCCCCCAATTCGGGGGCGGCCCGGGCCACCTTTGCCAAACTCTTACCCCTAGACTCGCTCGTTTTTTCGGACCCCGCCACTGCCGCGACCTGGCTGCACCGCAACGTAGCGGACTACGCCGTGGTATTCACGGGCAAGCAGCAAGCCCGCCTGGCGACCCTGCCCCCACCCCTGCGACAGCACCTGGACTCGGCCTCTGCCTGGGTGACGCTCGTCCCCAAGCTAACTGCTTCGCTGGCCGGCGAGCAGGCTCCCCAGCCCCGCGTCGAAGTACTGGCCGACCGCTGGCAGCCCCATCCTTTTGCGCATTTTAGCCTGGATGCCAAGCTTGTGCATAATTACCTCACCCAGAATCTGGCTGCCATCGTCAGGGGCAGCGCGCAGCCCGATAGCTTCCTCGTCGTGTCGGCGCACTACGACCACCTGGGCATGATGGGCAAGCACACCTATTTTCCCGGTGCCAATGATAATGCCAGCGGCGTGGCCCTGCTGCTGGAGCTAGCCGCCCACTACGCCCGCCCCGAAAATCGGCCCGCCTGCTCGGTCGTGTTTTTGCTCTTTGGGGCCGAGGAGGCAGGGCTGATTGGCTCGCGCTACTTCGTGCACCACCCGCTGGTGCCGCTGGCCCGCATCAAGTTTTTGCTTAACCTCGACTTGCTGGGCACCGGTGAGGAAGGTGCCACCGTCGTCAATGGTCGGGTGCACGCGGCAGCCTTCGCCCGTCTCACCGCGCTCAACGAAGCCCACCACTACCTCCCGCGCCTCACGGCCCGCGGCCGCGCCGCCAATTCCGACCACTTCCCTTTTTCCGAGGCTGGCGTACCCGCTTTTTTCCTTTATACCCGCGGCGGCAGCGCAGCTTACCACGATGTCAACGACCAGCCCGCCGCGCTGTCGCTGGCGGGTTTTGCGGGGGCTTTTGGGCTAGCCCGGGACTTCCTCGACGACCTGGGGACCCGCTGAGCCTGGCTTACCGTGGGCCGAAATGCAAAAAACCCCAGCCGGATGAGCTGGGGTCTTACACAAGAATAAGTGCTGTTTAGCAGCGGATAATTACTAACTAGCCTACTCGCTTAGCCGTTGGCGTGCAGCGAGTTGAGGATGCGCTTGGCCAGGGGCTCCCACTCGGGCTTCTGGCGGTCGGCGCAGTTGAAGGTGCAAATCAGCAGTTTGCCCTGCACGTCGGTGAAGAACACGAGCGAGTACACCTCGTGGCCCATCTCCGGCTTCATGAATTCGAGGTAGCCAATCTTACGGTTGCCTACTTCTTTCACGCCTTCGCTAAACCAGGTGGTTTTGCTGTATTGCTTGTGGTAAGCCTTGGCGAACGTAGCCTCGTATACCGGCACCATGTCCTGGTCGGCGTCGTTGTCCGAGTAGTTGAAGGCTAGCGAAACCAGGTTGTTGTTGGTGAATACGACGCTGGGGCGGCTGCTGGCATGCGCATAGGCAAAATCCATTTGCTGCTCCGTCATTACCTCGAAGCCTTTGGGGATAAGAACCTCCACGCGCTCGCTGAGCACGCGCTTCTTGATAAGCTCTATCTCGGCGGCGGGGCGGGCGGCCATCAGCACACTAGCGGAACTAGCGAGCAGACTGAGTACGAGTGTCTTCATGGGAGGATAATAATTGAGATTGTAAAGGTAGACAGTAACTGCGTTGTTTCGGGAACTAAGTTACATACAAAACCCGCAGATTGTTCCAAAAAATAGTTTGGTCATTTTGGCTCTCCGGGCAGCTTGCAAAAGGTTGTTTTTTGATGTTTTATTGCTTGTTTTTCAGATGCTTATCATTGTTAAATTCTAACCATCCGCGACACTTACACTAGCTAACGAGGGCTAAACAGCGTCCAACTTCTTCTATTAGTACAAAAAAGCCGTGAAAAGGTCCACAGGTTTTTTCAAATTTCTTTACGCAACTGCGGGCTAAGTGGATTTAGCTAGAGGATATTATTGAGCTGCTCCTTGATTTTTTCTAACTCCTCCTTCATGCCAACGACCAGGTGTTGGACGGTAGCATCGTTGGCTTTCGACCCGATGGTGTTGATCTCGCGGCCAATTTCCTGGGCCAGGAACCCGAGCTTTTTACCCACTGCCTCATCGGGTTGGCGGGTAGCCAGCTCGAAGTAGTCGAGGTGGGCGGCGAGGCGCACCTTTTCCTCGGCAATGTCCAATTTTTCGATGTAGTAGAGCACTTCCTGCTCAAAGCGCGTGGCATTGAATTGCTCGTGCTGCGTAAGCTCGGCGAGGTGCGCCGAGAGGCGCTGGCGCACGTGCGCCACGCGTTGCGGGTCGTGTACTTCAACAGCGGCGAGCTGCTGGCGAATAGTCGCCACGTAGCTCAGAATTTCCTGCTGCAAGGCCCGGCCTTCGTCTTGCCGAAACTGCTGCATGGCGGCCAAGGCCTCGGTGAGCAGCGGCTGCAATTCGGCCCAGGTAGGCTCCTCGGCCCCAGCTTCGGCCTGGCTGGCCTGGGCGGCTTCGGCGGCGGTGGGCACCACGCCGGGCAGACGTAGCGCTGCGAGCAGGGTTTCTTCGCCCGACTTGATACCTAGCGAGTTAGCTAC
>CAJYVK010000156.1 GCA_913778455.1 uncultured Hymenobacter sp.
CCTACTGCTGCCTCCCGTAGGAGTCGGGCCCGTATCTCAGTGCCCGTGTGGGGGACCAGCCTCTCAGCTCCCCTAGTCATCGTCGCCTTGGTAAGCCGTTACCCTACCAACTAGCTAATGACCCGCAACCCCATCCACTACCAATAAATCTTTAACAAACACCCGATGCCGGGCACATGTATTATGCGGTATTAATCCGCCTTTCGGCGGGCTATCCCCCAGTAGTGGGTAGGTTAGTTACGTGTTACGCACCCGTGCGCCACTAACAGTATTGCTACTGTCCGTTCGACTTGCATGTATTAGGCCTGCCGCTAGCGTTCATCCTGAGCCAGGATCAAACTCTCCATTGTAAAATATTTCCTACACCCATGCAAACATGGGCTGATGTCGAGTGCAATACCTCGCTCGTATTTCGACGTTTTTAATTCGAGACATTTGAATTTGTCATGATAAACAAACTTGCGTTCGCTAACATGACTCCTCACGTTTTGTCTATTTCCAACATTCAAAGAACGTTCGTTGCTTCCAATTGAAGCAACTTAGTGGGCTGTTTGGGCGGCCCGTTTCGCTGTTTGCAGCGCCCTGTTTGTGATTGGGAGTGCAAAGGTAGCTATTTTTTTTGACTTTCCAAATTTGAAGCGAAAAATTTTTAAGTTTTTCTTTTCTCTTTTTCAGTCTAACCGCCTCCTATTGAAGCGGGAGTGCAAAGGTAAGGGGAGCTTTTTCGACTTTGCAAGAAGTTTGAAAAATTTCTTTTTTTCAGCCCTTGCGAAGGGGGCACGGTGCGTAAGACACCAGAGCCAGCCAGGGAGTTCCTTATCCTTTGTTTTTCGTCTGGGTCACTTGCGTTTTTCCAGGTTTCCAGTGGGCCTGTTGCCGTTTGGGACTGCAAAGATAGAACGACTTTTTGGGCAGGCAAGCTTTGGATTACGAAATAAGGTGTGGGCGGGTTGTAAGTAACTGGGTTTAGGGGAGAAAAATTTAATTGGTTTCCGCTGCCATCTTGCTACCCGGTTTCATCCTATTTGCAGCTCTTTATGCGCTTCCCACTGCTCTGCTTCGGCTTATTTTTCTCTTTATCAGCATCATATGGACAAACTATGCTTAGTATGGAACCCATGTCAGCGTTCGCTTTCACAAAATGGATTACTGCAACGCCCAAAGACTACGAAGGCGTTTACCATTTTGGAGAGTCAGAAGCAGAGTCTGACTTTGCGCTGGTGATTAGCAAGGGTATTGTGACAGCTCAGATTCGCTCTGGCGAATGGGTAGCCAAGCCAGAAAGGTAGCGGAAGATCTACCGAACGCTTATCAACGTTAGGATCATTGGCAATAAGTTTTACTCAAAGGAGACTGAGGGGGAGTTCATACTGTTTACCAGCGACGAGGAGAAGACTTACGGGCTAAGAGTTGGTAAGCCTTGGAGTGGCTCCGTAGCGAAGGGTCGGGCTGAAGTCGGCGTACGGATCGGACCACTCAGCGATTACTATGGAGGCACCTTCCCGCAAGCTTCTTCTCAGGTGTTGAAACCAGCGGATCTTGTTAGATACGATAAGGAACAGTTGGCGCTGATGCGTAATGAGATATTTGCTAGGTATGGCTATGCTTTTTCACGGAATGAGAAGATGCGACGGTATTTCACAAAAAAGGAGTGGTACCAAGTAGAGAAAGTATCTCCGAACTTGGTACTCACTCCTAATTGAGAAGCGGAATCTGCTGACGATACAGTCGGCAGAAGCTCAGGCAGGGTTAGCGAAATAGCGTGCTCACTCTATCCGGGCCAACGCTGACGATGCGCACGGGCACTTGCAACTCCTTTTCGAGAAAGGCCAAGTAGTCTTGCAGGGGCTGGGGGAACTGCGCCGCGTCGGTAACGTGGGTGAGATCGGTGTTCCAGCCGGGGATGGTCTGGTACTCGGGGGTGATGGAATCGAGCTGACCGGGGTCGGGCAGGTTGGGGGTGCTTTCGCCGGTGGCGGTGCGGTAATGGGTGCAAGCCTGAATTTCGGCGAAGCCGTCGAGCACATCGGCTTTCATCAGGTGCAATTCGGTGACGCCGTTGAGCATAATGGCATAGCGCAGAGCAGGCAAGTCTATCCAGCCGGTGCGGCGGGGGCGGCCGGTGGTGGAGCCGAACTCGCGGCCCGCCTGCCGGATTTGCTCGCCTACCTCATCGTTGAGTTCAGTCGGGAACGGGCCGCTGCCCACGCGGGTGCAGTAGGCTTTGGTGATACCGTACACCTTATCGATATGCCGGGGCGCGATACCGAGGCCGGTGCAGGCACCAGCGGCGATAGTGCTCGACGAGGTAACGTAGGGGTAAGTACCGAAGTCGATGTCGAGCAATGAGCCCTGGGCACCTTCGGCGAGCACACGCTTGCCTTGGTTAAGCAGGTCGTTGAGCAGGTACTCCGTGTCGATGAGTTGAAGCGTGCGCAGGAATTCGACAGCAGAGAAGAAGTCGGCTTCGAACTCGGAAATTTCCAGCTCTTTACCGTAGTGATTGGCAATGCTGGCGTGATGGGCAACGGCGTCTTTATAACGCTCTTGGAAATCAGGCAGCAGGATATGCCCAACCCGCAGGCCTACGCGGCCGATTTTATCGGAATAGGTAGGACCGATGCCTTTGAGCGTGCTGCCGATTTTGGTGTTGCCGCGGGCTTCTTCGCTGATGCGATCGAGGGCCCGGTGGCTGGGGAGGATGAGTTGAGCTTTTTTAGAGATGTAGAGATTCTGGCTCCAGTCCACTCCCCTATCGGTGAGCTTTTGCAGTTCGTCGCGAAACACTACCGGGTCGAGGACCACGCCGTTACCGACTACGTTGAGGATGTGGGGATGAAAAATACCACTCGGCACTTGGTGCAGCACGTGCTTCTGCCCGTCGAAAGTGAGGGTGTGGCCGGCGTTGGGGCCGCCCTGGAAGCGGGCTACGGCATCGTAGGTGGGGGCGAGTACGTCAACAATTTTTCCTTTTCCTTCGTCGCCCCACTGGAGGCCTACTAGTACGTCTACTGGCATTTTTAAAAGTAACAATGAGTAATAAGCAATGAGCAGATAAAAACTGCTGATTACTCACTACATCGTGAGGTATGCAGAGTTTGGCAAAAAAATAGCCGCCTAGGAGGCGGCTACGGTAAGTTGCTGGCGAGCGGCAGCCTGGTCGGCAGCTACGGTAAAGATGTTGTTGAGCTTGGTGAGCGCCAGCATTTTTTTGGGGTGGTCGGCGGGGTTGATGAGTATCATCTCGCCGCCGCGGCTGCGGAACTTGGTGAGCAGCGAAACCAAGACGCCGATACCCGTGCTATTGATGTAGCGAATGCCCGATAGGTCAACGGCGCAGCTGGTAACGGCTTCGCCGAGGTATTCATTGACCGAGGCCAGCAGTTGCTGGGTATCGGGGCTGCCGATGAGGTCGCCGGTGAGAGTGAGGTAGAGAACGCCGTCGGCGAGGGTGCTGGTGGTGGTCATCTACTTCGGGGGCTCGGGAGTGGGTTGGGCGGCAGCTTTGGCGCGGCAGTCGCCGCAAACGCCGTACAAATTTAGGGAGTGATGGAGAATGTGGAAATTCAACAGGTCACCAACCATCGTTTGGATGCCGTGGATACGGGGATCGCAGAACTCCACCACCTTATGACACTCCGTGCAAATGACGTGGTCGTGCTGGCGGTAGCCGTAGCTTTTTTCGTACTGCGCGAGGTTGCGGCCAAACTGGTGCTTACTCACAAGTCCTTGCTCCACAAGTAAATCGAGCGTATTATACACCGTGGCACGACTCACCTGCAAGTTGCGGGCCTTCATGCCGGCGTACAGCTCTTCCACGTCGAAGTGACCCGAGCGCACGTAAATTTCTTCGAGAATGGCGTAGCGCTCGGCCGTTTTGCGGAGACCTTTATTTTCGAGGTGGGCCGTAAAGATTTTCTTGACTTCTTCGAGACGGTCGGTATTGAGGGTGGCCTGGCTGGAGGCGCTGGGCGTGTGCCGGGCCGCGTAGCCGGTATCGGACGAGCCGCCGGCGCCCTGCGTAGCTTCGGTGGCCGCAGCCGGGGTGGATGGGAGATGATTCACGAGATAAAACTGGCTAATTTTCAAGAACGTGCTAGTGCATAAGCCTCTGCGCCAGCATTTAGTTTTATTGCTCGAAGTAGAGCGGGTAGTGATTGGCGCAGCCTGGGTTGAAAGCCGCCTGGCAAACTGGGCACGTGTTGGCACAGCCCAGGTATTGGCTGATGCTCAGCGTAGAGTGGCAATTGCCGCAGTACGCGGCGGGCTCGTCGAACTGCTCGCGGGGCCAAACGGTGGCAGCGTGGTCGGCGGCTTCGTCGTGACACTTGATGCAGGCATAGAATGTGGCACAGCACGGGTGCTTGATGGCAATGATATCGCGCTCGGAGTGATAGTGCGCGCACTGCGTACGCTCGTTGACCTCGGTACCGTGAATGAGGGGGCGATTTGACATACTTAAGAATCGAAACGCTCGACTTGCAACACGCCGTTAACCTTAGACAGACGCTGAATAAGCTTGTTCAAATGGTCGGTATCGTTGATGAACACCATAATCTTACCTTCAAAAAACCCGTCGTTCGATTCTACCGAGATAGAACGCATGTTTACCTTGAGGCTGGTGGAAATAATGCGCGTTACGTCGTTGACGATACCCACCCGGTCGGAACCCTTGAAGCGGATGCCAGCCAGGAAGGACAATTCCAGCTGGTCGGTCCACTTGGCCCGCACGATGCGGTTGCCGTAGTTCGACATCAAATCGACGGCGCGGGGGCAGCTGGTGCGGTGAATGATGAGGCCCGTCTCGGTCTCGAAGCCGAATACATCGTCGCCGGGGATGGGATTGCAGCAGCGGGCCAGGCTGTGATTGAGCTTATCGGTACGCTCGCCCACCACCAGCATGTCGGGGCGCACACCCCGAATTTTCTGCACCTCACTGTCGAAATTCTGGCGCTCCAGCACCGCGCCGCTACGAGCGGCGGGCACTACTTTAAATAACGTATCGCGGATTTCGCGGCCGTCGAGCTGGCCGGTGGCCAGCCGGTAGTAGAAATCCTGCGCGTTGGACACGTTGAAGTACGTGAGCACGCGCTGGAAATTTTCGACCGTATTTTCTATTCCAATCAGCTCCAGGCGCTTTTCGTAGATGAACTTACCATCGTCGGCCTTGGCCCGCTTGTCGTCGCGCAAGAACTCCTTGATTTTCGACTTAGCCTTGCTCGTAATCACGTAGTTGAGCCATTCCGGCGTGGGGCGCTGCTTGTGCGAGGTCAGGATTTCCACCTGATCGCCGTTGCGCAACTGGTAGCTGAAGGGCTCCAGCTTCTGGTTGATCTTCGCGCCGAGGCAGCGCAGCCCGATGTGGGTGTGGATGTCGAAAGCAAAATCGAGCGCCGTGGCCTTGTCGGGCAGGATGACCAGCTTACCCTTGGGCGTAAAGGTGTAGACCTCCTTCACGAACAGGTTCTGGCGGAACTCGTCCATGAATTCGAGGGCGCTGGAATTGTTGGTTTCCAACATTTCGCGCACGCGGTTTACCCAGGCTTCGAGCGTCGATTCGGGCTGGAGGCTGCCGGTATCCTTGTATTTCCAGTGAGCGGCGTAGCCTTTTTCGGCGATGTCGTCCATGCGCCGCGAGCGGATTTGCACCTCTACCCACTGGCCGGGGTGCGACATCACGGTGGTGTGCAGACTCTCGTAGCCGTTGGCCTTGGGTGTGCTCACCCAATCACGCAGGCGGTCGGGATTGGGCTGGTAGAAGTCGGTGACGATGGAATACACCTGCCAGCAAGCGGCTTTTTCCTGCTCGGGCGGCACATCGAGAATGATGCGAATGGCGAACAAGTCGTACACCTCCTCAAAGGTGACGTTTTGCTTGCGCATCTTCTTGAGAATTGAATAAATACTCTTCGGCCGACCCTTTATCTCATAGCTGAAGCCCTGGGCTTTCAACTCCTCATCGATGGGCTGCACAAACTCCTTGATGAAGCGATTGCGGGCGCTCTGACTCTGCTTTACCTTGCCTTTCAACTCGTTGTACACCTCCGTATCGGTGTATTTGAGGTGCAGGTCTTCGAGCTCCGTCTTGATGGCGTAGAGGCCCAAGCGGTGGGCCAGCGGCGCGTAGAGGTAGATGGTTTCGCTGGCGATTTTGAGCTGCTTGTGGCGCGGCATCGAGTCGAGCGTACGCATGTTATGCAGGCGGTCGGCGAGCTTGATGAGGATCACGCGCACGTCTTCGCTCAGCGTGAGCAGCATCTTGCGAAAGTTCTCGGCCTGCTCACTAGTACCCTGCTCGAAAACGCCCGAAATTTTGGTCAGCCCGTCGATGATGCGGGCCACCTTAGGGCCAAAATCGCGCTCAATATCGGATAATTCAGTGGGCGTGTCCTCAACCACGTCGTGCAACAGGGCCGCCACGATGCTGGTAGTACCCAGCCCGATTTCCTCCACCGCAATCTGGGCCACGGCCAGCGGGTGCAGGATGTACGGCTCACCCGACTTGCGACGCATATCCTTATGCGCCTCCAGGCTCTGATTAAAAGCTTTCTTAATCAGCTTGGTATCGCCGTCGTGCAAATAGGGTTTGGCCGTGCGCAGCAGGCGGCGGTAGTGGCGCAGAATATCCTGGCGTTCGGCTTCGAGGTCAATTACGGGAGGCATGGTACCACAAATAACAGACGCGGGACTTAAATAGTGGCTGGAAGGTAGAATAAGCTGTAGCTTGTCCGGCGTCAGGGCTCGTCAACGAAGGACAAGCTACAGCTTATCCTACATACCTCTTGTGTGGGTAATAAAAAGTGAATACCTTTGCGGCCCCGCAGCGACTGGCAGCGGGTGGCCTCAACATGCGGATGTGGCGAAATTGGTAGACGCGCCAGATTTAGGCTCTGGTTCCGCAAGGTGTGTGGGTTCGAGTCCCTCCATCCGCACAATTTGGTAGATGTGATGAATGTGGAGAATGCGGGAGATGTGAAAATGAACTTGTAACATCTTCACATCTCCCACATTCTTCACATTCATCACATTTTTTTTAACCTTACCGACTGGCAAGCCTCAGCTTGCTCCCACCGTTTTGAATATTACGCTTGACCGCAATGAGGAGCAGCTAACCGGGCTGCTGAACGTGCATCTCGACGAGGCTGACTACAGCGATGCCGTAGAAAAGCAAATCAAGGAAACCACCAAGAAAGCGCAGTTCAAGGGCTTCCGCCCCGGCAAGGTGCCCGCTGGCCTGGTGCGTAAGATGTACGGCAAGGGCATTCTGGCCGACGAAATCAACCGCCTGCTGGGCCGCTCGGTAGATGAGTACCTGCGGACCAACAACGTAAAAATCCTGGGCGAGCCGATTCCGGTGCCGAGCGACGTGGACTTCGACACTGCCAAGTCGTTCGATTTCCAGTTTGAACTGGGCCTGCTGCCCGACTTCGAGCTGCCCGCCGACCAAGCCGTGGAGCTGAAGCGCCACGCCGTGACGCTCGACGACGCTACGCTGGCCGAGACCAACGAGCAAATTACCCGTCAATTTGGTGAAACCACCAACCCCGAGGTTTCGGAGGCTACCGACTACCTGTTCGGCAAGCTGAAGAAAGCTGGTGCTGAAGGCGAAGGCCAGACGGTGCTGCTGCCCATCAACAAGGTGAAAAACGGCCAGGAGCGCTTCGTAGGCGTGAAGGACGGCGATACCATCACGTTTGACCTGAGCGATGCTTTCGGCGGCGACGTGAGCGCCATCCGCAACTTCTCGGGCCTGAGCAAGGAAGCAGCCAGCCAGGCTAGCGGCGACTACGAGTTTACGGTAGAGAAAGTAAACCGCACGGCGGCCCCCGAGGAAAACCAGGAGCTGTTCGACAAAGTGTTCGGCCCCGAGACGGTTTCTTCGAAAGAGGAATTCGACGCCAAGGTGCGCGAGACCATTCAGAGCAACTACGACCGCGAGTCGGACAACCTGCTGAACCGCAGCCTCATCGACGCCATGATTGACAACACCACCATCCAGATTCCGGTGGAGTTCTTCAAGAAGTGGCTGGTGCGCGCCAACGAGGGCAAGCTCGACGCCGCCACGGTAGAGCAGCACTACTCGGACTACGAGCGCGAGTTGAAATGGAGCCTCATCCGCAACAAGGTAGTGGAAGACCTGGGCCTCAAAGTAGAGACCGACGAAATCCGTAACCGCGTGCTGGACAAGATTCTGGGCCAATTCGGCGGCGGCATGCAGCTGACCGACGAGATGCGCGAGGGTATGGTTGGCTTTGCCGACAACTACCTCAAGCAGGAGAACGGCAAGAACTACGTGCAGGAGTACGAGGCCATTCTGGCAGAGAAAGTAGTGGAAGCCCTGCGTGGCAAAGTTGTTGTTACGGATGAGCCCGTAACGGCCGAAGAATTCCGCAACCAGAACGAAGGCTAAACCTTCGCGCCGGTTGGCAAGTTAAAAAAGCCTTTACGCCCCGCGTAAGGGCTTTTTTGTGTTGTAGGGCTACGTTTACAACATTCCTGGCTCTTACCCGTCTTTTGTTTTTAAACACGGGCAAGCTGAAGCTTACCCTACACTTTTACCTTCATGCTGAACAAACAAGAGTTTCGCAAATTTGCCGTAAAGCATCAGGGCCTCAGCGGCCTGGGTGTTGACCAGTACATCCAGCACGTGGAGGGCCAGACGCGCGGCGGGCTCATTATGCCCACCAACATGACGCGCTCGGTAATCGAGGAGCGTCCGCAGAATTTCCGGGAAATTGACGTGTTTTCGCGTTTGATCATGGACCGCATCGTGTTTCTGGGTACGGCCGTAGACGACTACATCGCCAACATTCTGACGGCGCAGATGCTGTTTTTGGAATCGGCCGATTCGAAGAAAGATATCCTGCTGTATATCAACTCGCCCGGTGGCTCGGTGTACGCTGGCCTGGGTATTTACGACACCATGCAGTACGTAAACCCCGACGTGGCTACCATCTGCACGGGGCTCGCGGCTTCGATGGGTGCGGTGCTACTGGCCGGTGGTGCCAAAGACAAGCGCTCGGCCCTCCCCCACGCCCGCGTGATGATTCACCAGCCCTCGGGTGGGGCACAGGGTCAATCAACGGATATTGAAATCACGGCCCGCGAGATTCTGAAGCTCAAGAAAGAGCTGTATGACATTCTGGCAAAACACTCGGGCAAGACCTACCAGGAAATCTACGACAACTCGGAGCGTGACTACTGGATGCGCGCCGACGAGGCCAAGGAGTACGGGCTGATTGACGAGGTACTGGAGAAAAAGCCCGCCTAGACCGCAGATTTAACTGATTTAACTGATTTCGGGGATACGCCCGCCAGCCTGCGGCGGCGGGCTGACTGCTGAGCTCGTTAGTTATTCTAGAAAAAAGGCCGTTCGCGTGGACGGCCTTTTTTCTTGGATTTTTCATTGTTGGGGCAACTAAAGCGGGGGGCAACGTCTTTAGGGCAACGTGTCTCTCTTTGGTGGCTGGGCATAATGCTGAGTACCCAACTTATCTTTGTGGCCGTTTTCTTTTTGAAAGCGGTTTTTCTACTGACTCTTCCGATGCCAGAAATAGCCTGCTCCTTTTGTAACAAGCCCAAGCGTGACGTCGCGGTAATGATTTCGGGCATCAATGCCCACATCTGCGAGAAGTGCGTGGCGCAGGCTCAGCACATTCTGAACGAAGAAACCAAGCTGCAAGCCGAGGCGCGGCAGCCGAAGTTCAACCTCATCAAGCCCCGCGAAATCAAGCAGCACCTCGACCAGTACGTGGTCGGGCAGGACGAAGCCAAGCGCGTGATGAGCGTGGCGGTATACAACCACTACAAGCGCCTCATGCAGAAGCCGCAGCACGATGAGGTGGTGATTGAGAAATCAAACATTCTCATGGTGGGCGAAACCGGTACGGGCAAGACCTTTCTGGCGCGGATGCTGGCCAAGATTCTGCAAGTGCCTTTCTGCATTGCCGATGCCACGGTGCTCACGGAGGCCGGCTACGTGGGTGAAGATGTGGAAAGCATTTTGACGCGCCTGCTGCAAGCGGCTGATTATAACCTGGAAGCCGCCGAGCGCGGCATCGTGTACATCGACGAGATTGATAAAATCGCCCGCAAGAGCGACAACCCCAGCATCACGCGCGACGTGAGCGGCGAGGGCGTACAACAGGCGCTGCTGAAGCTGCTGGAAGGCACGCACATCAACGTACCGCCGCAGGGCGGGCGCAAGCACCCCGACCAGAAAATGATTTCGGTGAATACCGAGAATATTCTCTTCATGTGCGGCGGGGCGTTTTCGGGAATCGACCGCATTATCAAGAGCCGACTCAACACCAAGCCGATGGGCTTCTCCAAAACCAATCTGGAGGAGAACGTGGACACGCAAAACTTCCTGCGGTACGTCTCGGCCCAAGACATCAAGTCGTTTGGCCTGATTCCCGAGCTGATTGGCCGTCTGCCGGTGCTAACGCACCTCAACCCGCTAGACAAGAGCACGCTACGCCTCATCCTGACCGAGCCCAAGAACTCGCTAGTGCGGCAGTACAAGCGGCTGTTTGGTATGGAGAATATTGCGCTCGACTTTACTGATGAGGCGCTGGAGTACATTGTGGAAAAGGCCGACGAGTACCGGCTGGGCGCCCGCGGGCTGCGCTCCATCTGCGAGAGCATCATGACCGACGCCATGTTTGAGATGCCTTCGGAGACGGGCGTGGTCGAGTTTGTTATTACCGAGAACTACGCGCGGAGCAAGTTCGAGAAGTCGCCGCTGCGGCTGATGCGGGCGGCTTAGAGCAGCGGCTAGCGATACTTAACGAGCGAGCGGGCGGTGGGCTGTTAATAGCCCGCCGCCCGCTTTTGCTTGCGGGGTGGTCGGGCGGCGGCGCTATCTTGCGGAGCCGTTGGGGCCAGGTTCCGGCGGCTCATAAGGTATGACGATAACTGAACGCGGGCAGCGGCTGCTGGGCGTGCGTCCCGACGAAGGCCGCACGGTATGGCTGTTTTTCCTGCACAACTTCCTACTGGGGGTCGGCACCATCCTGGTGTACGTGGCGGCCAACGTGCTGCTGCTTGAAAACAACCCCGAGCGCAACCTACCGCTGGCCTACGGCGTGGCGGCGCTGGCCATGCTGGCTAGCGGCAAAGTGTACGGGCACTACGAGCACCATTGGCTGCTACAGAAGCTGGCCGTGCGGGTGCTGCTGGCGGCGGTGGCGCTCACCGGCGTGCTGGGCGTACTCGTCGTGGCGGGCCACTCGGTAGCGGCGGCGGTGGCCATTATGGCAGGCTACCGGGTCATCTATTTGCTGACCAACCTGGAATTCTGGGGCGTGTCGGCGGTGGTGTTCGACGTGCGGCAGGGCAAGCGGCTATTTGGTATCATCAGCGCGGGCGACATGCCAGCCAAGGCAATGGGCGCAGTACTGGCCATCTTTATTCACAGCAACGCCGACTTACCGTGGCTGCTGGCGACGGCTTTCGGAGCCTACCTGCTGGCGCTACTGGCTTTGCGGGCTACCCTCAGCTCGCACGTGGTGGAAGCAGCCCCGGTGGCCCGCCGGGCGCGGACGCAGGCCGTGGCGCCGGGGCTCCGACGCTGGTTTGGCGATAGCCAGATGGTGCAGACCATGTGCCTGAGCCTACTCGCCCTGGCCGCCGTGACGACGGGCATCGAATATCTGTTCTTCGTGAACGTGAAGCACCGCTTCCACGACGAGGCCGCCATTATGCGCTACGTGGGTACGGTGCTGGTGAGCACCTACCTAGTGGCCATGCTCTTCAAGCTATTGCTCTCGCAGCACACCGTAGATCGGCTGGGGGTACGCTGGGTGCTGCTGGCCCTACCGGCCGTGATGCTGCTGGCGCTGGCCGCCTACGCGGGCCTGAATCGAGCCGATGTCGAATCATCCTTACTGTATTTCTGCGGCCTGTACCTGGGGCTGGAGGTACTACGGCGGGCGGTATTCGACCCCGTGTTCTTATTGCTGTTTCAACCCCTGACGCCGACCGAGCGCCTCCAGGCGCACACGCTGGCCAAGGGCTTGTACGAGCCGCTGGGCATGGCGCTTGGTGGCGGACTGCTGTTTGCCCTGCACGCGCTGCCGGGCGGGCAGACCTGGGGGCCGTTTATCTGGATGGGCTTGCTGATGGCCGCCGTACTCCTACTGCTGCTACGCACCTACCGCCAGTACGTAGCGGAGCTGCAACACGCACTGAGCCGCCGCTTTGCCGACGACAGTACCGCTTCGGAGGAAGCCGAGTCTCCGGCCCCCTCCCCTGCCGCCGCCACGGCCAGCCCGACCGAAGTGCGCCAGCTCGCGCACGAATTGCCCAGCAAGACCACCCGGTCCCGCGCCACTCGCCAACTGCTGCACCTGGGCGACGCGGCCCTGCCCACTCTGGCCGAAGTATTAAGCACCGACGCCGACCAAGCCCTGGTGCGCCGCGTGGCCCAGGTATGCGGCCGCCTCCGCACGCCCGCCAGCCGCCAGCTACTGGTGGCGCTGGCCCGACAGCCCAACTTATTTCGGCGTGAGGCGGCGCTACGGGCCTTGCGTCATTTCGACGTAATGCCGCACGAGGTACCGCTGTTTCAGGCACTGGTACACGACGAATTACAACTGGCCCAGCAACTATTACACGGGCAGACAACTGCCGATAGCACGCTGGCCGGCTGCCTCGACTACGAGCTGACCCGCACCCAGCTGCGAATTTTTGCCCTGCTGGGTCAGATTTACCCACCCCAGCTCATTGCCGATGCCCAGCGAGGCGTGGCCAACGCCGCTCGCGAGCGCCAGGCCAATGCCCTCGAAATTCTCGACAACAGCATTGCCCGGCCAACTTACCAAGGCTTGCAGGCATTACTAAGCCTAGCCCCACCCGCCGAAAAAGAGCGCACCTTCGACCGCCTGCTGGGGGCGCTGCTGGCCCCCGCGCCCATTGTTGAAACCATCGTGGAGCGCGGCGAAACCGCCTTTACCGACTGGACGGTACGCACCGCGCTCGACCAGTGGCAACCCACGGCGGCCACTGTGGCCGCGCTCTCGCCGCACTTACGCAGCGCCAGCCCGCTAGTGCGCGAAAGCGCATTTGCCATTCTGGCGCGGCTGGATAGCCAGCAACCCGGCTTGTACCAACAAGTGCACGCTGCTCACCAAACCCTTGATTCTCTGCTTATGAGCCACGCCGCCACTACCTCGCACATCAGCGCCGCCGAGCGGGTGGCGGTGCTCCAGCAAACAGCCTTGTTTGCCGAAACGCCCGAAAACGTCCTGAGCAGCATCGTGCCCATTATGCACGAAGTTAGCTTCGCGGCGGGTCAGCAGATTTTTGCCAAGGGCGACCTCGGGGCTTCCCTGTTCATTGTCTACGAGGGCCAGGTGGGCGTTTTTAACGGGGCACAGCAGCTGGCGATTTTTGGCAAGGGCGATTTTTTTGGCGAGCTAGCCCTGCTCGATGCGGAGCCGCGCTCGGCCTCGGCCGTGGCGCAGGGGGCCAGCACGGTTTTTCGCCTTGACCAGGAAGACTTCTACGATGTAATGGAGGAGCGGCCCGAGGTGCTGCGCAACATTATGAAAGTGCTGTGCCAGCGCCTGCGGCGGCAGAACGAGGCTTTGTTGAGTGAGTAGTTGGAGTAATTGGAGTAGTACTGCCCGATATTACTCTCATTACTCCAATTGCTCTCATTACTCTATGCTACCACCTCGTAGGTCATTATTGGGTTGGCTTTGTTTTTTAGCTTGAGCTCGCCGATGGGGGCGCATTGGAAGCTTTCCTTGATGCGCTGGTAGATGGCCTCGGTGATGACAATCTGGTTGGGCTGAGCGGCCGATTGCAGGCGCTGGCTTACGTTGACGGTATCACCGATTACGGTGTAATCGAGGCGCTTGAGGCTGGCCGAGCCGATGTTGCCCGACACCATCTCGCCGGTATTGATACCGATGCTGATGGCGGGGTGGTAATCGGTGCCGTTGGGCAGGGGGTCGTGGGCGTCTTGTAGCTGGGTGCGCACGGCCAACGCGGCGTCGAGGGCGCGGTCGAGGTGGTATTCGCCCCGAAATACGGCCATCACGGCATCGCCCATAAACTTGTCGATGTAGCCGCCGTGGGCAATTATCTCCTTCACAATCTGATCGAAGTACTGATTGAGCAGGCCCACGACCGTGGCGGCCGACTGCGTTTCGGAAAGCGAGGTGAAGCCGCAAATGTCCACGAACATGACGGTAGCTTCGACCGTCTCGCTGGCCAGCAGCTTGTTTTCGAAGCCGGGCCGGGCCATGAAATTGATAACCGTCTCATCGACGTACATCTTCAGGATGTTGTTTTCCTGAATGGCCCGCATCGTATCGCGCAACTGCTGTACGTGGCTGGCAGTTTTTTCGATGGTCAGCTCCAAGTCATTGAAATCAACCGGCTTGCACACGAAATCGAACGCCCCGCCATTCATCGCGGCCCGGATGTTTTGCATGTCGCCGTAGGCCGATACCATCACCGTTCTGGTAACGGGGCTGGCCTCAGGCAGGCGGCCGAGCAGCGTGAGGCCATCCATGACGGGCATGTTGATGTCGCTCAGCACGATGTCGGTATCGGGGTGCTCGCGCAGGCGGTCGAGGGCTTCCTGACCGTTGGCGGCAAAGAGAAATTCGTAGGCGTTTTCCCGAATTTTGCGGCGGAATTTCTGCTTGATGAGCAGCTCCAAGTCCGCCTCGTCGTCGACTACCAGGATTTTCGTTTTCATAAAGAAGGAATGGCGTGGAGCTTTTCCTTGAGCGCGGCAAAATCAACCGGCTTGGTCAGGAAGTCGTTGGCTCCTAATTGCATGGCCTGGGCGTGGGTTTCGGTATCGCCGTAGGCGGTGAGCATCATCACGAGCGGCGGGGGGGGCGGCAGGGGGTCTTGCTTTACGTGGCGCAGCAATTCGAGGCCACTCATGCCGGGCATGTTGATGTCGGACAGAATAAGCACGACCTCACTGGGATGCTCGCGCAAGAACGTGAGCGCCTCCTCGCCCGAGTAGGCGAAGGAAAAGGCGAACTCGCCGCTACGGATTTCGCGCCGGAAGCGCTGCTCGAACAGCAGCCGCACATCGGGCTCGTCGTCAACTACCAGGATTTTCATAGATGGTAAAATTAGCGGGCGGCGCAGACTGGCGGGCTAGTGCGCCGGCAGCAGGATGGTAAATTCGGTGCCCTGGCCTTCCTGGCTCTCGACAGTAAGCGTACCGCTGTGGCCCTGCACGATGATGTCGTGGGCCAGCGACAGCCCCAGGCCGGTTCCCTCCCCGCTGGGCTTGGTGGTGAAAAAGGGTTGAAAAATGCGGGCCTGCACGGTGGCCGGCATCCCGGTACCGTTGTCGCTGACTACGATTTTCAGCTTGTCGGCGGCCAGCTCGGTTCGCACGCCCACGGTGGGCGCGTAGCCGGGCTCGCCGCCCTGCTGGCGCTTTTGCACGGCGTAGAAGGCGTTGGTAAACAAGTTGAGCAGCACGCGACCCAGGTCGCCGGGCACGGCCTGGATGCTGGGCAGGCCGGGAGTCAGCCCGGGTTTCAAGGTAGCATTAAATGACTTATCCTTGGCCCGCAGGCCGTGGTAGGCCAGGCGCAGGTACTCATCGGCCAGGGCGTTGACATCAGTGAGCTGGCGCTCGCCGGTGCTGGCCCGGCTATGCTCCAGCATCCCGCGCACGATGCCCGCCGCCCGGCCACCGTGCTGGGCGATACGCGCCAGATTTTGCTTGAGGTCGGCCAGCAGCTCGGCTTCGAGGGTGTGGTCGCGGGTAGGACGGGCCCGCTCCTCGGCCAGCTCGGCCACGAGCTCCACGCTCACGTCGGCGAAGTTATTGACGAAGTTGAGCGGGTTTTGAATCTCGTGGGCAATGCCCGCCGTGAGCTCGCCCAGACTAGCCATTTTTTCGCTCTGAATGAGCTGATCCTGGGTGGCTTGCAGCTCGGCCAGGGTGGCCCGCAGCTCGTCGGTCTGGCGAGATAAGGCGGCCGTGCGCTGATTTACCTCGTATTCGAGGGTCTGACTCTGGGTTTCGAGGGTGCGCTGCTCCTGCTCGGCAGCTTGGCGGGCCGCTACGTCGGCTTGCTGGTTTTTGGCTATGCTACGAGCCACGAGGAGAAAAGCACCGGCCCAGCATAATACCAAGCCCTCTATATTATCAACTGCCCCGGTTTCCAGCACGCGGGTAAAAGGCCGCAGCAAGAGTTCCAGCACCAGCAGCGACGTACCGGGCACCAGGCCCACGGCCATCCACAGGGCGGGGCGGTAAGCCCGCAATTCCCAGCCAATGGCAATGCCCGCGCACAGTACCACGGCCATGAATAAGTCGTCGTGCCAGTTAATTACCGCCCCTCCTATCACCACCCCGAGCACCATGATGACGAGCGCCGGTCGCCACAGGCGCGTCAGCCAGCGGTCCCACTGCGGCAGGCGGGTTGGAATATCCAGCGCCTTGCGGCCCCAGTACATCAACCCAATGGCCGTTGGTGCACCCATGTATAATTGACCCATCGTATCAGCTTTTTAGTAGTTGCTAAAAAATCTTCGGCATGCCCTACCGAAAAGGCAGCCGTAGCACAAACTCGGTAAACTCGCCTTCCTGGCTATCGACGGTCAGCGTGCCGCCGTGGCCTTTGGCGACAATATCGTGGGCCAGCGACAGGCCCAGCCCCGTACCTTCGCCGCTAGGCTTGGTAGTAAAAAAGGGCTGAAAAATCTTGCTTCGCACCGCCGCCGGAATACCGGTGCCGTTGTCGCGAATGCAGATTTCAACTTCCTCATCCGCCCGGCGCGTGCGCACGCTCACGGTGGGCACGTAGCCGGGCTCGCCCCGCTGCTGGCGCTTTTGCACGGCGTAGAAGGCGTTGGTGAACAGATTGAGCAGCACCCGGCCCAGGTCGCCGGGTACAGCGGGTACCAACGGCAGCAGCGCGGCAAAATCGGTGTTGAGCGTGGCGTTGAAGGATTTATCCTTGGCCCGCAGGCCGTGGTAGGCCAGGCGCAGGTACTCATCGGCCAGGGCATTAACATCGGTGGGCTGGCGCTCGCCGGTGCTTTGGCGCGAGTGGGCCAGCATGCCACGCACGATGCTGGCCGCCCGCTGGCCGTGCTGATTGATTTTATGTAGGTTGTGGCGCAGATCACTCAGCAACTCGTCTTCCAGGCCAGTGTCGGGCGTGGGGCTGGCCTGCTCGGCCTCCAGCTCGGAGACTAGCTCCTGGCTGACATCGGCGAAGTTATTGACGAAGTTGAGCGGGTTTTGAATCTCGTGGGCAATACCCGCCGTGAGCTCGCCCAGGCTGGCCATTTTCTCGCGCTGAATGAGCTGCTGCTGCGTGGCACGTAGCTCATTCAGCGCGATTTGCAACTCGTCGGACTGCTGAGTAAGCGTAGCGGTACGCACCGCTACGAGATGCTCCAACTCTGCCTTGCGGGCGGCGGCCTCTTGCAGTTGGGCTTCCTCTTCGGCCCGCTGGGCCTGCTCCTTGAGCGAGGCTTTCTTTTGATAGAAACCTAGAATCAGGAACCCAAAAAACCACATGAAATTCAGCTGCCCCCACTGCTTGAAGTAGGTACTGAACGGCTTTACAAATTGGTAGCCCGCCAGGTACATGCCCAGCTCTGTTAGCCGGTACAGGCTGGGCACTACCATCCCCCACAGCACCATGACCGCCGGGCGATACGTCCGCACCTGCCACAGCACGGCGACCACCGCCCCGTACACAAACAGGATGTACCACTTGCGCAGGCTGGCATCGACGTAGCCCAGCCAGCCGGTTATACCGAAGCCGACCACCGCCGGTACCCACAGCCATAACAGCCAGAAGCGGGCACGCGGCAGGTACCGGGGCTTGTCGAGCAGGCTGCGCACTAGTATCGCCATTATCAGCCCCAAAATGGCGGCCGACAGTAGGCTGAAGTTGTAGTGCGATTTCCAGCTCGCGATGTCGAGCTGCTCTTGCAGGTGGCTGTCGTTCATGGCCGTAAAGTTGCACCCGGCGGCCATGGTGCGCAAGCCGGTGGGCAACGACCAGGGCCTTACCCCAGCGCCTGCTCGGCGGCAGCCCGCTCGGCGGGCGTATTCACGTTGCGCAGGGCTTCGCCGCCGGGCGCGGGCAATACTTCTACATCACTATTTATGAGCATCTTGCGCGGACACGAGTAGCCCATTCCCAAAAAGCGCAGTAGCTCGGAATAAGCCCGCGGCTCGAAGATGGTGATGAGCGGCTCGGGAAACTCGTTATCGGGGCTCCGGAAAGCCGTGGCCAGCCGGGCGGGCTGGCGGCCGGCCACCAGTTGGCGCAGCACGTCGGCAGTGAGAAAGGGCAGGTCGCAGGCCAGCACCAGCCACGCCGCATTGGGGTCGTGCCGGAAGGCCGACAAAATGCCGCCCAGCGGCCCCAGCCCCAGGAAGGTGTCGGGGAGCGGCTGAAGGCCAGCGGCTAGCTCGGCCGCTTGCTCGGCCCGCACCGATACGAATACCTCTTGGCACACCTCGGCCAGCAGGCCGGCGGCCACCTCGCGCTGCTCGCGGCCGTCGGGACCGTAGCGCAGGCGGCCCTTGTCGGTTTGCATGCGCTGGCTGAGGCCGCCGGCCAGCACCAGGCCGCGCAACGGGGCCTGGCGGGCGGCCAGCCACTGCTGCACCCAGGCGGCCACGCCCGCTACGTCGGCCAGGGCGAAGCGGGGCAGCGTGGCGTGGTGCGGCAGGTGGGCTCGCAAATAATCGGGAATTTCCGTCACACCCTCGGCTAGCACGAAGGCCTGTACGTCGGTAAGCTTGTCGAGCTTGTGGGCCAGCGACTTGCGCGGGTCGATAAGTACTAGCTGCTGGCTGGCGCGAAAGTGGTTGCCGTTGACCAGCGCGAGGCTGGCCCCGGCCAGCAGGGCGGGCTGGGAAAAGCGGTCGAGCGGGCGGCGCTCGTCGAGGCGGCGGAAGTGAATTTTATCGGTGAGCTCAGCGTAGGCCCCGGCTTGTAGCAACGGGCTGAAGGCCTGAGCTTCGTCGGCGTCGCCGCTGGCGTGGTCGGCATCGACGTAGCCCACGCGGTGGCCGGTGGGGGCCAACGCGGCCGTGAGGCGGGCGGCCAGCCGCTGAATATCGCCGCAGGGAGCGCCGATAAACGCCAGCTCGTGGCGGGCAAATTCGCCCAGGGCGGGGCGGGCGAGGTCGGCGTGCTTGGTGCGGGGGGCGGGGGTAGTCGTCATAGCTTCATAACAATTAGGTGGCAAATTGGCTTGAAATTATCCTGCCTACGCTCATTTCACCCCGACCTCCCACGTGCTTTCCGTCGAAGACGCTACCCGCCAGGTGCTGGCCACTGCCCGCCCGCTGCCCTCCGAAACCGTACCGCTGGCCCAGGCCGTGGGCCGCGTGCTGCGCCAGGACGTAGTAGCCGACCGCGACTTTCCGCCCTATCCCCGCGTTACGATGGATGGCATTGCTTTGCAGTTTAGTGCCTTGCAGGCCGGGCAAGTCACCTTTCCCATCGAGCGCGTTCAACTGGCCGGGGCCGCGACCCAGCCACTAGCCAACTCGCAGGCCGCCGTGGAAATAATGACCGGCGCGGTCTTGCCGCCCGGCACCGATACCGTCATCCGCTACGAAGACGTAGAGTTAAACGACGCGCCCAGCCGCCAGGCTACCGTGCGGGTGGCCCCGCCCCGCGCCGGCCACAACGTGCACGCCCAGGGCAGCGACCAAGTGGCCGGCACTCGCCTACTAGCTCCCGGTCGCGTGTTGAGCCCCGCCGAGCTTGCCGTAGCTGCTACCGTGGGGGCAGCTACCCTGGCCGTTACGCGGCGCCCGCGCCTGGCCGTGGTGAGTACTGGCGACGAGATTGTGGATATCGCGGCCACGCCCCTCCCCCACCAGATTCGCCGCTCCAACGGCCCCATGCTCAGCGCGGCGCTGGCCCTGGCCGGCTGCGAAAGTGAGGAATTTCACCTGCTTGACAACCTAGCTTCGCTTAAAGAAGAATTGCCGAAGCTACTGGCCGATTTCGACGCCGTACTGCTGAGCGGCGGCGTATCGAAGGGCCAGGCCGACTTTCTACCGCAGGCCCTGCGCGAATCGGGCGTGCAGGAAATTTTTCACCGGGTGGCCCAGCGGCCGGGGCAGCCGTTTTGGTTTGGGCAGGTGCCGGGGGGGACGGTAGTTTTTGCGCTGCCCGGCAATCCGGTAGCCACTTTCGCCAACTACTACCGCTACGTGCAGCCCTGGCTGCGCCACTGCCAGGGGCTGCCCGCCGAGGCCAGCCAGCCGGCTTTTGCGGAGTTGGCCGAGCCGGTCGAGTTCAAGCCCGCGCTTACTTATTTTTTGGCCGTGCGTCTGGAGCACGCTACTGATGGCCGGTTGCTGGCGCATCCGGCTCCCACCGCCGGCTCGGGCGACCTGGCGGGCTTGCTGGCGGCAGATGGGTTGCTGGAGTTGGCGGCGGACCGAACGCAGTTTGCGGCGGGTTCGGCGTGGCCACTGTGGCAGTTTAGACGATTTTAACCTAGCGCATTAGCCCTTTTCCAACTTCTCACCCACGCTCAATAAAAAAGCCGCTTCCCCTCGATCCGAGGAAGCGGCTTTTCTCATTATTCGCAGCTTACTTAAACAGCGCCAATGCCTTGATAAACGTCTGCGACACGCCCCAGGCCAGCGGAATGCCCACGTAGAGCCAAGCCAGCACGGCCGAGCCGCCGCTGGCTTCTTCGGTAGCTGCCGGGGCAGCGGAGGGTTGATGCGGATTCATAATGCGGGATAAATGAGGTGAAAGACACGCCTAATGGCCGCCGGCTTCGATGGTGACGGGGCCTTTTTCCTGGTATTTCTCATTCACGGCCGTTACGGCCAGGTCGGCCAGGAAGCCGACTACGAGCAGGCCCGCCATGGTGTAGAAGACGTTTTGGTAAGCGGCTGCGCCGGTCAGGCCCTTTTGCTTGGCGCTATCGTGCAGCAGGTGCACGATGAGCGGCCCCAGTACGCCGGCTGTGCTCCAGGCGGTGAGCAGGCGGCCGTGGATGGCTCCCACCTGGTATTTGCCAAACAAGTCGGAGAGGTAGGCCGGGGCCGTGGCGAAGCCCCCGCCATACATGCTGATAATTACGCAGGCTACTACCACGTATAGCGTCAATTGCAAATTGTGGCCGAGGGTCGGAATCAGTGCGTACAGCACCACGCCCAAGCCGAAATAAATCAAGTAAATGAGCTTACGGCCAATCTTATCCGAGGCCGACGACCAGAAGAAGCGCCCCAGCAGGTTGAACAAGCTCAGCAGGCCCACGAAGCCGGCGGCGGCGGCGGCCGTGACGCCCCGGCCCGCCCCCATTGCCGCGTCGGAAAAAGTCTCTTGAATGAGCGGCGAGGCCGTTTCGAGCACCCCGATACCCGCCGTTACGTTGCAGAGCAGCACCACCCACAGCAGCCAGAACTGCGGGGTTTTGATGGCGTTGTCGGCCGATACGTTGCCGGTAGTGATGAGCGCGTTGTGCTCCTCGCTGGGCACGTAGCCGGCGGGCTTCCAGTCGTCGGCCGGCACGCGGATGGTCCAGACGCCAAACTGCATAAACAGTAAGTAGATGATACCCATCGCAATAAACGCGGGAGCCACGCCCTGCGGGGCCGAGCCCTTAAACTGATTCATGAGCGCTACAGCCAGCGGCGAGCCGATCATGGCCCCGCCACCAAAACCCATGATGGCCATGCCCGTCGCTACGCCCTTACGGTCGGGAAACCACTTGATGAGCGTGCTCACCGGCGAGATGTAGCCGATCCCCAGCCCGATGCCCCCCACGAAGCCGTAGCCGAAGTACACCAGCCAGATGTTGTGCAGGCTCACGCCCAGTGAGGCAATCAGGAAACCGCCCCCGAAGCACAGGGAAGCCGCCAGCATGGCCTTGCGTGGCCCTACCCGTTCTAGCCACTTGCCAAACAGCGCCGCCGACAACCCCAGCAGCACAATGGCAATGGAAAAGGTGAAGCCTATTTGCGTGGGCGTCCAGTCGCCGGGCGCGGGGTTGGCCGGGTCGCCGCTGAGTAGCGAACCCAGCGGCTTATTGAACACACTAAAGGCGTAAGCCTGCCCAATAGCTAAGTGAATGGCCAGCGCGGCCGGCGGCACCAGCCAGCGGTTGTAGCCGGGCGGCGCAATGGTGCGGCTGCGATCGAGGAGCGGCGTGGAGGAGGTATCAGCCATAGGGGTGGGAATGAAAATGAAAGAGCGTCGAGAAAGTGCAGCTTAGCGGCAGCAAGCCGCGTGGTTACTACCTCTCAGCCAGGCTATATTAGCACTGTGCTACCTGGCTGGTACGGCTAGTATTGTACTGTGAGCAAGGCCATTGGGTTGGAAAAAGAAAACCCCTGGCTGACTGACCAGGGGCTTTCGCAACTAAATTGGGTAGCTAGGCAGGTACGGCCTGCTGGCGAGACTTCTGTCCCTGGGTTCCGCTGGCAACCTTGCTGAGCACCACCGTTACGACCACGTACTTCGAAGTCGGCGTGTTGCTCGTTTTGGCGACGCTGGCAATGGGTACCAATGGGTTGGCCTCGGGAAAATAAGCCGACACGTTACCTTTAGGAATATCGTAGGGCACCGCGATAAATTTCTCCACCGTGCGCTGCTCGCCCTCGAAGTGGCTCGTGATATCGATCACGTCCTTGGCCTTGAGGCCGCGCTCGGCCATGTCGGCCTTGTTCATAAATAGCACCCGACGCTCGCCGTGGATGCCCCGGTAGCGGTCGTTGTAGTCGTAGATGGTGGTGTTGAACTGGTCGTGGCTGCGTACCGTCATCAGCACAAGCTGGCCCGGCTCCAGGCTGTATTTTTCCAGCTCGGTAGTGGTGAAATTAGCCTTGCCGTTCTTGGTCGTAAACTTGCGCTCGCGGGGACCGTTGGGCAGGTAGAAGCCGCCGGGCTGCCGCAATTGCTCGTTGAATTTTTCAAAGCCGGGAATCACGCGCGATACGTGGTCGCGAATCACGTCGTAGTTCTCGGTCATGGCTACCCAGTCGGCCACGTTGGTGCGGTCGGGGCCGAGCGTGGCGATGGCCACGCCAGCCAGGATGGCTACTTCGCTCATCATACTGTGGCCTTCGAGCGGCACGAGCACCCCTTTATTCTGGCTTACCACGCCCATCGAGTTTTCGCAGCTCGTCATCTGGTGGCCGCTCTTCTGCATGTCGATGTCGGCGTGCGTAAAGCAAGGCAGCAGCAAGCTGGTCTTGCCAGTGGTAAGGTGGCCCCGGTTGAGTTTGGTGCCCACGTACACGGTCAGGTTTTGCTTACGCATGCCTTCGGCAATCACTTCGGTGTCGGGGCCAGCGGCCAGCAGGTTACCCCCCAGGCTAAAGAAGACCTTAACGTTGCCGTGGTACATCTGCTTAATGGTCTCCACCGTGTCGTAGCCGTGCTCGTAGGGCGGCTGGAAGTTGAATTCCTTACCCAGCGCGTCTTGAAACACCTTGGTGGGCTGCTCCCACACGCCCATCGTACGGTCGCCCTGCACATTGGAGTGGCCCCGCACCGGGCAGGTGCCCGCGCCGGGCTTACCAATAGCCCCTTTCATGAGTTGCAGGTTGACAATCTCCTGAATGGTTTGCACGCCCTGGCGCTGTTGCGTCACGCCCATGGCCCAGCAGGTCACGATTTTCTGCTTACGGGCAATAATGTTGGCAGCTTCCAGCAGCAGTTCCCGGCTGATACCACTCAGCTCCTCGATATCCTCCCAGCTCGTATTGCGGATGTTCTGCTCAAACGACTCGAAGCCCGTCGTGTACTGCTTGATAAACTCCTGATCCACCACCTGCCCGGGGTTAAGGTCTTCGGCCTCGAAGAGGTGCTTCATGATGCCGCGCAGCAGGGCCATGTCACCATCTACCCGCACTTGCAGAAACAGGTCGGTAATCGGCGTACCGTCGCCCAGCAGCACCCCCAGCGCCTTAATGGGGTTCATAAAGTCCTGCGGGTTTTTGAAGTGGTTGAGCCCCGCCTCAATCAACGGATTCACGCTGATGATTTTAGCGCCGTTTTTCTTAGCCTTTTGCAAGGCCGTCAGCATGCGCGGGTGGTTGGTACCCGGGTTTTGGCCGATGATGAGAATTACCTCCGCCTCGTGAATGTCGTTGAGCGTAACCGAACCCTTACCCAGGCCCAGCGTGGGGCTGAGGGCCGCGCCG
Source organism: uncultured Hymenobacter sp. (assembly GCA_913778455.1). Classification (GTDB taxonomy): domain Bacteria; phylum Bacteroidota; class Bacteroidia; order Cytophagales; family Hymenobacteraceae; genus Hymenobacter. The sequence continues at coordinate 24,146 of CAJYVK010000156.1, forward strand.
CTACTCTCGTGGCACATATTGGAGCAGTCGGGCAAGTTATTGGTTCCAAACTGCTTGGCAAATAATTGAAACAAAAAGGCCGGCTCATTGGGCACCTTGCCTGAGGTGTAGAAGGCCGCCTCGTTGGGCGAGGCCAGCGCGTTGAGCTCGCGGCCAATCAGCTCGAAAGCCTCGGGCCATTCGATGGGCTCGTAGTGCGTACCGCCCGGGCGTTTCACCATTGGGTGCGTGAGGCGACCCAGGTTATTCTGGTCGCGGTCGGTCAGGCGCGAGAGCTCGGCCAGGCTGTGCTTGGCAAATACCTCGGGGCCGCAGGCCCGCTCGTCGGCATCCGAAGCCGTAGCCTTAGCCCCATTCTCGCAAAACTCGGCCACCGAACGGTGGTCGTCGGGGTCGGGCCAAGCGCAGGACGAGCAGTCGAAGCCGTCCTTCTGATTCATCTTAAGCAGGCCGTGGGTGCCCCGCGTGAGGCCCGCCTCCCCCCAGTTGAACTCCATCGACTTGATAACCGCCTGCACGCCCGCCGCGATTTTCATGCGATTCTCAAGCTTGAGGCCGGTAAATTCTTCGGTGGGCTGGGCCAGTACGGGGTTGTGATACTTGGCTCCGGCTACGTCGGGGGCGGGAATGGGCATTTGGTCGCGCTCGTTTTGGGGGTCGGGTCGGTAATGGTCGGGCGCAGGGGCCGTTCCTTGCTCGGCCCGCTGCCCGCTTTTAGGCGTGTTTTTCTCGGCACCTTGCTGCTCCGTTTTACCAGCGTGGCCGGGGTTGTTGATGGGAGACTCTTCCATAAAATAGCTAGTAAGTGGGTGGGATGTAAAGCAATAAATAAGGAAGTCCGGCCCGGTTCACCGCCTATTTCGCAGGCTAGTGGTTCCGGTCGAGGTCTTTCTCCACTACAATACGTAATTGCCGACCTTCGGCTACCAGAACCTCCGCTCTAAAGCCAATGTTTTCGGTATCAGTCCACTGATAAGCTATGCGGGCCGGCACTTCTACGGCCAGGGAGCCAGCTTCGTAGCGCACCTGCACGGCCGGAGCTAAGCTATCTTCGGGCAGGCGCTCCACGGCGTATGATAAAGTTTGGCTGGGGTCGGGACCAAACGCAATGGTGTAGGCTACCCGGCCAGCGCTGGCAAATTGGCGCACCTCCGCTTCGGAGAGGCGCAGACGGAGCGAATTCTCTTCTAGTCGCAGCTTCATGGACCGCAGATTTAACGGATTTAACGGATTTCGGGGATGCGCCCGCCGGCCTGCCAAGCCGGGGAGCTACGCTGGGAGGATAATTGGCTCTTTTCTAGCTGGGCGCAATGCGGTGCGCGTGCGTGTAGATGTTGAAGCGCTCTTGGCGGACGAAGCCTAGTAGGGTGAGGCCGAATTCTTCGGCGGCTTCTACGGCCAGGCTGCTGGGGGCGCCCACGGCGGCTAGGATGGGTACGCCGGCCAGGGCCGCCTTTTGCACTAGCTCGAAGCTGGCGCGGCCGCTTAGCAGCAGTAAGTGTTGATGCAGGGGAACTTGGCTGGCCAGGAGAGCGGCACCTACTACTTTGTCGAAGGCGTTGTGGCGGCCTACGTCTTCGCGTAGGAGCAGCAACTCGCCCTCGGCCGAGAATAGTGCGGTGGCGTGCAGACCGCCCGTTTGCTCAAATAGCTGCTGGGCCGCCCGCTGCCGGCCAGGTAATTCGTGAATGAGGCTGGCCGGCACTCGCGGGCTATCGACGGGCGGCGGCACAGGGCAGCTTACGGCCTTTACCGCGTCGATGCTGGTTTTGCCGCACACTCCGCAGCTGGAGGTCGTGTAGAAATGCCGCTCCAACCGGTCGAGCTCCACTACCACGCTGGGAGCTAGGGCGACGCGCAGCACGTTACCACGCTCCCGGGGGCGGCGCGGGTCGGCGTAGTGCGCCAGCGACTCGATATCGGCCGGGCCGCTGATGATGCCCTCACTGAGTAGGAAACCCGCCGCTAGCTCGGCATCGTGGCCGGGCGTGCGCATGGTCACGGCCAGGGTATGCACCTGGCGCTGGCTTGCTGGCCCGTATTCCAGGCTGATTTCGAGCGGCGCTTCAACGGCCAGCAGATCGGTGGCGCGGGTAAGCCCAGTGCCCACCATCCGCTGCACGGTGGTACGCTCGGCGCTGGCTGGGGAGGTGGGAGAATGGGCTGGCATAGCGCTAGCCAGCCCTGCATAACTTGGGCCGGCCTGGCTAAGTAAATAGCCAAACCGGCCCAAATGTTCAGACCCTCAGCGCACTGTCCAGGCTACGTTACGGCTAGGCGGCAGCCTGTTTCTCGCCCAAGTAGCTAATCATCAGCGCGGCGGCCTGACTGGCAGCGTTGTGCTGGCCTAGCTTCTGGCGCAGCTCGGCGTAGCCGGCTTTCTGCTTGGCGATGTAGACCTCGTCGGTGAGCAGGCGCTTGAGTTCGTCGAGCAGGTTGCGGGCCGTAAACTCACCCTGAATAAACTCTTCCACCACCGTGTGCCCCACGATAAGGTTGACTAGCGAAATGTAAGGCACCTTAATCACGGCCTTGACCACGAGGTAGGTTAGCCCGCTGGTGCGGTAGCACACCACCTGCGGCACCCCAAACAATGCCGTTTCGAGGGTCGCCGTGCCGCTCGTGACCAGGGCGGCGCTGGCCCGGCTCAGCAGGTCATACGCCTGGTCGAAAACGAGCTTGATCCCGTTGCGCTCGAAGTGCGCGTAGTAAGCCCGGTCAAGGTTACTCACCCCAGCCACTACGAACTGGTACTCCTGAAACGCGGGCAATACGGCCAGCATTTCGTGCAGCATCTCCTCGATTTCCTGCTTGCGCGAGCCCGGCAGCACGGCAATGATTTTGCGCTCGGGATCCAGCCCGTGCTGGGTCATAAAGTTGGGGTCGGGCACGAAAGCCGCCACCTCGTCGGCCGTGGGATTACCGATATAATCCACTTTGTAGTCGAAGCGCTGGTAAAATTCCGGCTCGAAAGGTAGAATAACAAACATCTTGTCTACCACCGCCTTGATCTTTTCCACCCGGCTCTGGTTCCAGGCCCAGATTTTGGGCGAGATGTAGTAGAATACCGTAATGCCCTGCGCCTTGGCCCAGGCCGCCATGCGCAGGTTGAACCCACCGTAGTCAACCAAGATGAGCACGTCGGGCCGATAAGCTAGGATATCCGCCTGGCACTCTTTCAGATAGCCCCGAAATTTGAGCAGGCTGGTTGCCGTTTCCCAAAAGCCCATCACGGCCAGCTCGCGGTAATGGCGTACGAGGTGCCCCCCCTCAGCCTCCATCTGGTCGCCGCCCCAATAGCGAAAATCAGCGGCCGGGTCTTGGCTCTTCAACTCGTGCAAGAGGTGCGCAGCGTGCGTATCGCCGGAGCGCTCACCGGCTATCAGATAGTACTTCATGGGGAAGTTATGAGTTAAAAGTTCTGAGTTCTGAGTTCTGAGCGTTCGAATGACCGGTGATTACCAACTCATAACTTTTAACTCATAATTCATAACTCATAACTTGGCGCTAGCCAAAGTATTCTACAGCGTTGCGAGGCGTCTCGTAAATCTTGATGCAGTGGAGCTGGGCGACGGTAATGGCCGGCAGCTCACGCTGCAAAATCTGCCAGAAGGCCACGGCCAGATTTTCGGTACTGGCAAGCTGCCCTTTGAGAAAGGGCACGTCGAGGTTGAGATTTTTGTGGTCTACCTGCTCGGTGATATGGGTGCGAATCAGGTCGCTGAGGGCCTTGAGGTCTACCACGAATCCGGTGTCGGGGTCGGGCTGGCCCTTCACGGTCACAATCATCTCGTAGTTGTGGCCGTGCCAGTTTTCGTTGGCGCAGGGGCCGAACACCTCCGCATTGCGCTCCGGGCTCCAGGCGGGGTTGTAGAGCTTGTGAGCGGCATTGAAATGCTCGCGGCGGCTGACGTATAGCATAGTATATGAAGCTGTTGGCTACTACCCGTTAGCTATCGGCTTGTTGGCGTATTAAAAGCCAACAGCTACTAGCCGGTAGCGAACCATTTTTTGAACGGCAAAGATACAAAAAATGCTACCCCCAACCCGCCCCGGCGCCTAGGTACGGCCGCCAGCCGAGCCGCACGTCGGCTACCGGGGTGGTGGCCTCTTCGCCGCTCGGGGCCGCCCCCGTTTGTTACCTTTAGGGTCTAATTCTTCCCGATTATGATAGTCGTCACCGGCGCGGCCGGCTTTATTGCCAGCTGCCTTGTCTCCCGCCTCAACGCCGCCAATTTCAACGACCTCGTGGTAGTCGATAACTTCGCCATTGAGAAAAAGCTGCCCAACATCCAGGGCAAAAAGCTGCGAGAGTACGTTGACCGCGAAGAGTTTTTCGAGTGGCTCGACGCTCACCACGAGCAGGTTGAGTTCATCTTTCACCTGGGTGCCCGCACCGACACCACCGAGCAGGACCCCGCCATTTTCGACCTGCTAAACCTCAACTACAGCAAGCAGATGTGGCAGGCTTGCGTGCGCTACAACCTACCGCTGGTGTACGCCAGCAGCGGGGCCACCTACGGCGACGGCCGCCTCGGCTATTCCGACCAAGACGATGCCCTCCCCTACCAGCTGCGTCCGCTCAATCCCTACGGCGATTCGAAAAACGACTTCGACAAGTGGGCCTTGGCCCAGGAAGAAAAGCCGTACTTCTGGGCTGGGCTCAAGTTCTTTAACGTCTACGGCCCCAATGAGTACCACAAGGGCCGCATGGCATCGGTCATCCTGCACGCCTTCCGTCAGATCCGGGAAAACGGTAGTATGCAGCTCTTCCGCTCGCACAACCCCGAGTACGTAGACGGCGGCCAGATGCGTGATTTTGTGTACGTGAAGGATGTGGTGGAAGTGTGCTACTTCCTGCTGCACCACCGCACCCAATCGGGCCTCTACAACCTTGGCACCGGCCAGGCTCGCACCTTCATGGACCTTGCGCTCAACACCTTCGCCGCCCTGGACCAGCCGGCCGACATTCGTTTCCGCGATACTCCTGAGGATATCCGCGACACCTACCAGTACTTCACCGAGGCCGACATGCACAAGCTCCGCAGCATCGGCTACGACCGGCCATTCGCCACGCTGGAGGAGGGTATTCGGGACTACGTGCAAGGCTACTTAGTACCGAATGCCTACTACTAGTGCGGGTGCTGTTGCTCTATTTCAGCCTTACGCTGGCCATTGCACTGGCGCGAGTTTAGGCGCAGCCGTAATTCGCGCCAGTGCAAGCTAATAGTATCTCCCAAATAAAAAGAGGCGTCCGTGATGGACGCCTCTTTTTATTTTGAAGTTCCCGCCGCCTTGCGGGCGCTTGCGGCCTGCCCGCCCGGCTTCAGCAGCGCGGCGTAGCGGTTGGGGTCGTTGAGCACGGCCACGGCGGCCTGGATGTTTGGGTCGTCGTTGAAGCCGGCTTCGGTGCGGCCCTTCTCGTAGTAGTAGCGCGAGGCGATTTCTTCTTCCAGCAGCTCCCGAATTTCGGGCTTAAAGCGCTGCAAGTCGTTGGTTTTATTCGCCGCTACCTTGCGTTTGATGGCATCGAGCTCAGGCTTGACGTCGTCGTAGTGCTTGTCTTCTTTCACCTTCTTGGTGAGGTCGGTCAACGAGCGTTCAGCATCGGTGCTGTAGTTGATGTTTTTACCTTGCAGATAAGTTATAAATCTCTGGTAATCAGCGTCCGACAGCCTGAAATCCCGAGCCGGGGCAATAGTGGCATGCTCAACCCGGTAGCGCGTAGCGTAGTCGAAAAGGTAGCCTTTTTGCAGCAGCACGCGGGTGATGTCGGCAATTTCGCGGTCCTGCACGTCGATGTCGGGGGCCACGCCGCCGCCGTCGTACACCGTGCGGCCGGCCTGCGTTTTGAAGGCCGTGCGTAGCGAGTCAGGAAACTTGCTTAGCGCCCCGTCCTCGGCCCGGTGCGAGTAGTCAATCTCCTGAATGCAGCGCCCGCTGGGAATGTAGTACTTAGCGGTAGTCACCTTGAGCTGCGAATTGTAGCTCAGCGGCCGGGTGGCCTGCACGAGCCCCTTGCCGAACGTACGCTCGCCCACCAGCACGGCGCGGTCGTAGTCCTGCAACACGCCCGATACAATTTCCGAGGCCGAAGCCGAGCGATTACTCGTAATAACGGCCATCGGCATCTGGGTGTCGAGCGGTACGTCAAGCGCCTTGTAGGTCTTGTTCCACTCCGTCACCTTACCCCGGGTACTCACCACATCCAATCCCTTATCTACGAATAGGTTAGAGATATTGACGGCTTCGTTGAGCAAACCGCCGGGGTTATCGCGGATGTCAAACACGATTTTCTTCGCGCCCTTCTCCTTCAGCTTTACCACGGCGTTGCGCACCTCCCGGCCCGCATCCATCGTGAAGCCACCAAGTTGGAAATAGCCAATGTCGTTGGTGAGCATACCGTAGTAGCGCACGTTATCCACCTGGATCCGGTCGCGGGTTACCTCTATCTCCACCGGCTTGTCCTGGCCGTAGCGCGTCACCAGCAGCTTCACAATCGAGTTGGCCTGGCCCCGCAGCAGCTTATTGATGTCCGCGCTGCTCTTTTTATCGACGTTGATCGTGTTGATAGTCAATATCTCATCGCCGGGCAACAGGCCAGCCTTTTGGGCGGGATAGCCTTCGTAAGCGCTTTGCACCACAAACTTGCCGTTGCGCTTGGCTACCTCAATCCCAATGCCGCCGTACTGCCCCGTCGTGAGCGTACGGAAGTCCTCAATGTCGTCTTCCGGGATATAGTTGGTATAAGGGTCCAGCGACTTGAGCATGCCGTCGATACCGGTCTTAACCAGCTTGCCCGGCGTAATCTCGTCCACGTAGTACGTATTGACCTCCTTGAAGAGCGTGGCGAAAATGTCGAGATTTTTAGCAATCTCGAAGTAGCGGTCGCTATCGGAGGCCGCCCGAAAGCTCACGAGGCCGAGTGCGCCGAGGCCAAGGGTAACGAGTAGTTTTTTACGGGTAGTCATCGGGCTGGGGAATAGCTGGACGGGAAACGGCTTGTCAGTACGCAGAATTACGCTCTAGGTACTGGCAGTGCCCGCGTTCCGCGGCTTGTACGCTAGCGTGAAGATAAGGACAACTACGCTGCGCGTTGCACAGCAGATTCTGCCAGCAAACGATTCAACCCGGAAATTAATTTTTTTTCTATCAGCGCCAGCTCACTTTTTTCCTTACCCGTGTAAAGTAGCCCCAACAGTTCCACCGAATGGCCATTTTCGGCCTCCGTCAGGCGGTGCTTATTGAGACGGTACGCCTCGCGCAGCAGGCGCTTGAGCCGGTTGCGGTCCACGGCCCGCTTAAAAGCTCGCTTGGGCACCGTAATGAGTACCTGCGGCGGGGCGGTGGTACGCGCCGGGGCCACCACCCAAGTAAGGCGCAGCGGATATACCCCCAGCGAAGGATTTTGCCGGTTGAAAAGCTGCTCAATGCGCTTTTTGCTGCACAGGTGTTCCTCCTTGGGAAACGTGTAGCGCCGGCTGGCCGGCAGTGGCTGGCTGGGCACGGTGGGCTCGTCCACGGTTATGACTAATTAAAATAGCGAAGCCGCATTGTAGCGGCAGCAGCTCCTGGCAATACCAGAAAACAACCTGCCCCGACAATGCGGCTACCTTCTAGCTGAGGGCCACTTACGCCCCCCGCCATCAGCTATGTGCTAACAGCTTAAGATACTAGCGCTTGTGACGGCCTTCGTCCGATACGGTGAGGCGCTTGCGGCCTTTGGCGCGACGACGGGCCAGTACGTTGCGGCCGTTAGCGGTTTCCATACGGTTGCGGAAACCGTGCTTGTTGCGGCGCTTGCGCTGCGAGGGTTGATAGGTACGTTTCATGTCTGGTCAAATTGCGAGTTGGGCCGGCAAAGGTACGGGTTTCCTTTTACAATAGCAAGGGGCGGGCGAAACGGGGCGGTATTCTGCCAACTGGGTGCCCGGGGTATTGTCCCAATTGGCGAGGCTGCGTAAAAAGCCTCCCGATCAGTCACAAGAAGCACCCCCGCGCTTTACATTGCCGGTCGCTTTCTCCTTGCCCCCGCATGACCTACTACCACATTTCCTTCGAGAACCCGCTTACGTTTTACCTGCAAGTGCAGCTCATGGTGGAGGTGCCCGCCGAGGCTGACGCCCCGCTGGCCTTGCAGCTGCCCGCCTGGCGCCCCGGCCGCTACGAGCTGCAAAACTTCGGGCAAAAGATTCAGCGCGTAGAAGTCAGCGACGCCGAAACCGACGAGCCCCTGCCCTACCGCAAGACCACCAAGGACCGCTGGGAAGTGCCCGGGGCGGCGGGCCGCAGCGTACGCGTGCGCTACAACTTTTATGCGCACCAGATGGATGCTGGCGGCTCATGGCTCGATGCTACCCAGCTGTACCTCAACCCGGTGCAGGCACTTATGTACGCCGAAGGCCAGCAGGACGCGCCGTGCCAGCTAACGCTTGACCTGCCCGTAGGCTGGCGGCTGGCCTGCGGCCTGCCCCAGACGCTCCCCAATACCTTACAAGCCAGCAATTTCGACCAATTGGCCGATGCGCCGCTCATTGCCAGCCCCACCATTCAGCACCAACAGTACGAGGCGGGCGGCTTGCCTTTCCATGTGTGGGCGCAGGGCGAGGAGGCCGTCCTAGATTGGCCCCGGCTACTGGCCAACTTCAAGGCATTTTCGGAGGAGCAGCTAACGCTGTTCGGCGGCTTCCCGGTGCAGGATTACCACTTCCTCAACCAATTTCTGCCCTACAAGCACTACCACGGCGTGGAGCATCACAACTCGACGGTCATCACGCTGGGGCCAGCCGAGCTGCTGATGCACGAGGTACTGTACAAGGAACTGCTGGGCATAAGCTGCCATGAGCTGTTCCATACTTGGAACATCAAGGCCATCCGGCCGGCCGAGATGCAGCCCTACGACTACGCCCGCGAAAATTATTTCCGCACCTGCTACCTCGCCGAGGGTGTCACGACTTACTACGGGGAGTACCTGCTGGCTCGCAGCAAGGTGCGCACGCCCGCCCAGTATTTTGAGGAGCTGAACATCGTGCTGCGCAAGCACTACGACGACGCGGGCGGCCAGAACCTCTCGCTGGCCGATGCCAGCATGGACCTTTGGCTCGACGGCTACAAGCCCGGGGTGCCCGACCGCAAGGTGAGCGTCTACCACAAGGGCGCCCTCACAGCACTCCTGCTTGACCTCACCATCCGGCAGCTGCACGGCCACGCCCGTAGCCTCGACGATGTGATGCGCCGCCTCTACGAGGACTTTGGTAAAACCGGCATCGGCTACACCGAAGACGACTATGCCCGCATCGTGGGCGAGGTAGCCGGCCGCAAAATGCAGGTGTACTTCGACAAGTTTATCAACGGCACGGCCCCCTTGCAGGAGCCGCTCGACAAAGCCCTGCGCACAGTCGGCTGCCAGCTGGTAGCTTACGAAAACGCCTCGGCCTCGGAGGGTATCTTCGGCTTCCGCACGGTACTGAAAAACGAGCGCACGGAGGTAACGTACATCTGGCCGGGCTCGCCGGCCGCTACCGCCCTCACCGTCGATGATGAAATTATAGCCGTCAACGGCCGCCGCGTTGAAGCAAATCTGCAAAGTCTACTCAGCACCGGCGCACCGCATTACGAGCTGGCCGTCTTCCGCCAGAGCCGGCTGCTCGTCGTAGAACTGGCAGCGCTACCCGCTGCTACGTTCGGCGTCCGGTACGCCGTGGAGAAGCTCGCCGAGGCCGACGAAGCTCAGAAGACCGGCTTCCGGAAGTGGCTGAGCTGGGAGTTTTAAAACGCCGACCTGACGAATGAAACGAATCTTGCAGGGTTCAGCGATACTGGCTGGTATAGCCGGGCTACTGGCTAGTTGCCACGCCGACCCGCCCGCGAGCGTCAGCGTACCCGTGCCAACCCGGAGGATTGAGCGCAGGGTAGTGCTTGATACGACGCGCCTACGAGAAATAAAGGATAGCCTTGCCGTCCTGGCCGGGGCTTCGGATACCTTTCGGGCCAGCAACGGGCGGGTATTTCACATGGAAAAAAGTTCGGAGGCGCACTATGAGGCCGTTGGCCCTCCGAGCCGAGAGCACGCGTTGCCGGCCGATTCTGCGGCCGCTCTGGTAGCCGAATCGACCTTTCTGCAAATGGCCCAAGGCCAGGTGTGGCGTAAAGCCGATACGCTGTTTTTCCGCACGAGTAATGGTCACACTAGCTGGCTGCACGACGGGCCAACTTATCAGGATGCCGACGATAGCTACGAGCAGTACCGCTTCCTCGCTACGCTACCCGAAATTCGGCAATGGCTGCTTGAAGTCGGGCAGTGGGAAGGTCGGCACTACCTGCTCATCGATCAGCAAACCGGCCAGCGCACCAGGCTCATCAGCTACCCCGTGCTCTCCCCCGACCGCCGGCGCTTCGCTTGTGCTAACTCCGACCCCACGGGTTATTCGCTGAATGGCCTGCAAGTGTGGCAAAAGCCGGCTGGTAACCCCCCTCGATTAGTATGGCAACGTCTCAGTAATGCCATTCAGCCTGGCCTAGCAGCGTGTTCGCCCCGCTGGCAAGACCCGAATACCTTGCTTTTCTACGAGGACTTTATTACCGCGGGCCGTTATATGCGGCTGAATTTACAGTAACTGAAAGAGGCACTACCAAACGAATCTGGCAGCGCCTCTTTTCAGTTACCGTCACGCATTAAGATCGGTGTGGCTACCCGGGCCTTTAGAGGGGCTATTGGTACCTATCAACATCGGGTTGTTGCCCTGCGGATAGAAAAACAACGAAAGAAAAAAAGCTACCCACGAGGGTAGCTTTTTTTCTTCTCAAAGCGAATTATAAAGGTAGTGCGGGCCAGTCAGCCCGCCGCAAACTGGCGGGCATATCCCCGAAATCCGTTTAATCCGTTAAATCTGCGGTCTAGGTTTAGTGCTTGGCGTCACCGCCTTTGCCAACTTTACCGCCAGCTACCGACATGGGGTGGTTACCCTGCGGGTTGTTGCGAATGTTATTCACACCGTGGCCGGCGCTATTCCCGTCGGTGGTGTTGCCGTGGGCCGATACGTCCATGGTATTCGGGCTCTGCACCTGGGTGCTTTTACGCTTGGTATTAGCAGCCGGATTTACGGACGTTTTATCGTTGGTGAGGTCGGTTTCTTTTTTGGCGAGTGACATGGCGGGAAAGGAAAAGAGTGGAGCGTTATTGCTCTTCCTTTTACCCGCTTCCGCTCGCTGGGGTTACGGCTGGCCTGATAGGCTTCTAGTGAGCCGCCAGCTTTTCGAGCGCGGCCCGAAACTCCGGCGTATCGTAGTCGGCCATGCCATCGTGGCGGTCGGCCACCCGGCCGCTGGGCGTGAGGATGACGGTGGACGGGATAGACGGCGAATCGAAGGGCGCGGGCAGCGCCGCGGCCGGAAAAAACACCGGCATTGTGTAGCCTTTACGCTTGAGCAGGGCGCGCGCCTTGTTGGGGTTGGCATCGAGCGAGATGAGCACGAAAGCCACCTTACTCGTATCCGTTTTTTGATACAGCGCCTGCAAGCCCGGCATTTCGGCCAGGCAGGGAGGGCACCAACTGGCCCACAGGTTCACCAGCACTACTTTCCCTTTGAATTGACGCAAATTGGCCGGGCGACCGTCGAGCGTGAGCAAGGGTAGCGGATGCGGGTAATCAGTACGCAGACTGACCGGCTGCGCGGCTATGCTAGCTGGGAGCGTGGGAGGCGTAGCGTGCCACAGGCCGGTAGCCAGCAGCCCGCGCTGCAAGGAACTCACTACCGGGAGGCGTAGATCGGTACCCATCACCAACGCGAAGGCACTCAGAAATAAGATTTCACCACGGTTTTTTCGCAGCCAGCTTGGCATAGATTAACAGATTCGTTAAGTAAAATAAAAAACCGTCATGCTGCGGCAAGCTCAGCATGACGGTTCTATACTCTTTTGTCTAGATACTTACGCTACGACGCCGGCTGGCTGCACGCGCACCAGCTCTTCAAATTGAGCTTCGCGGGCTTCGATTTCTTCCTGGGTGAGGTTAAGCAGACGCTCGGTGCCGAATTTCTCCACGCAGAACGAGGCCATCGCCGAGCCGTGGATGACGGCCCGCTTCATGTTCTCGAACGAGCAGTCGTCGGTCGCCGCGATGTGGCCGATGAGGCCGCCCGCGAAGGTGTCGCCCGCGCCGGTGGGGTCGAATACCTCTTCCAGCGGCAGGGCCGGGGCGTAGAACACCTTATTTTTGTGAAAGAGCAGGGCACCGTGCTCACCCTTCTTGATAATCAAGAACTTGGGGCCAAAAGCCAGGATTTTACGGGCTGCCTTTACCAGCGAGTACTCGCCGGAAAGCTGCCGGGCTTCCTCGTCGTTGATGCTGAGCACGTCTACCATTTCAATGGTAGCCAGCAACTCATCGGGAGCCGAGTCCATCCAGAAATTCATGGTGTCGAGCACGATGAGCTTGGGGCGATTGACGAGGCGCTGAATGACAAGACGCTGCACCTGGGGGGCCAGGTTGCCGAGCATCAGGTACTTGCAATCCTGGTAAGCGTCGGGGATAATGGGGTCAAACGAGCCGAGCACGTTGAGCTCGGTGGTGATGGTCTCGCGCGAGTTGAGGTCCTTGTTATACTTCCCCGACCAGAAAAACGACTTCTCCTCGGCCTTGATCTGCAAGCCTTTGGTATCAACGCCGTGCTCTTCTAGAGTCAGGATATCGGCCTGCGGAAAGTCGCCGCCCACCACGGCCACCAGATTCACCGGCTTGGTTGAATACGAAGCCGAAAGGCTGATGTAGGTAGCCGCGCCACCGATAATCTTATCGGTTTTGCCGAAGGGAGTTTCCAGGGCGTCGAAGGCCACGGAGCCGATAACGAGCAGACTCATTGCGGGTAGTTTGGGTAAAAAGAAAAAAAGCTACTAGGCTGGGTGTGCAACTATGCAAATAACAAAAAAAGTCCCCGGATTTGCATCCGGGGACTTTGCTGCGGGTAAATAATGGGGCTCGAACCCACGACCTTCGGAATCACAATCCGACGCTCTAACCAGCTGAGCTATATCTACCGTGTGGTGATTTGTGGGTGCAAAGATACAAGTCGAATGCTTCCGCGCAAGGTTTTGGCAAAAAAATATTGCACCCGGCCGCGTAACCCGCTCCCCGGCCCCTCCCCTGCGCGAGAGAGGCCAGGACTGGAGTTTGCGTCCCACGCAGCAAAATTGCCCGACCTTTGCGGTATGGATACCCCCGCCACGTTCGCCGACTTTAAGCTTAACAAGCAATTACTCACTGCCGTAGCCGAGGCTGGCTTTACCGAGCCCACGCCGGTGCAGAGCCAGACCATTCCGCTGCTGCTGGCCGGGCACGACGTGCTGGGCATTGCCCAAACCGGCACCGGCAAAACGGCCGCCTTCGGCCTGCCGCTGCTCATGAAGGTGAAGTATGCACAGGGCGAGCACCCGCGGGCACTCATCCTGGCCCCAACCCGCGAGCTGGCCATCCAACTCGAAAAGCATCTCAAGGCGCTGGCCACTTACACCGACTTGCGCATTTTCGCCATCTACGGCGGGCTGGGTCCGAAAACGCAGATTGAGACCATTAAGGCAGGGCTCGACATTCTCATTGCCACCCCAGGCCGCCTCATGGAGATCTACCTCAAAGGCGATCTGATACTGAAAAACCTGACCACGCTGGTGCTCGATGAGGCCGACAAGATGATGGATATGGGCTTCATGCCCCAGATTCGGCGCATCTTGGAAATCATTCCGCGCAAGCGCCAGAACGTGTTGTTCTCGGCCACCATGCCCGAGCGGGTAACGACCCTGAGCGAGGAGTTTCTGGAGTTTCCAATGCGGGTGGAGGTAACGCCGCCGGCCCAGCCGGCGCAGACCGTGACGCAGAGCCTGTACGAAGTGCCCAACTTAGCCACCAAAATCAACCTGCTCGAACACCTGCTGCACCGCGACGCCCAGGAAATGACCCGGGTGATGCTGTTTGCCCGCACTAAGGAGAATGCCGATGAGGTGGCCCGCTTCCTCCAGCGCAAGGCGCCCGTGGGCGAGGTGCGCGTCATCCACGGCAACAAGGGCCAGAACGCCCGCCTCAACAGTATGGACGCCTTCAAGGCCGGCGAGGTGCGCTACCTGGTGGCTACCGACGTAGCCGCCCGCGGCATCGACGTGCCGCAGGTAAGCCACGTTATCAACTTCGACGTGCCGCTGATTTACGACGACTACGTGCACCGCATCGGCCGCACCGGCCGGGCGCGGCACACGGGCGCGGCCATCACGTTTGCCAACCCGGCCGAGCGCCAGCACATCGAGCGCATTCAGGCGCTGACCAAGCAGGAAATTCCGCTGCTGCCCATTCCTGAGGAAGTGCAGATTACCAATACCCCCTTTGCCGAGGGCCAGCAGCACGCCCGCGTGCTCGACGAGCAGCGCCGCCGCGAAGACCCCACCTTCGCCGGGGCTTTCCACGAGAAAAAGGAGTGGATTAAACCGGGCGTGACCATCGACAAGCGCACGGGTAAGCCTTTCGAGGAAGGCCGTAAAAAGAGCCAGAAGGGCGCTAAGAAAAACCCCGGCAAGAAAGGCGCTTCGGCCCCCGGTATGAAAGCCATCAAGGCCCGGCCCCGTCGGCGCAGCAGTTAGGCTTAATTATCCTACAAAAACGGAAACCCACCCGTTGTACCTCACTTTGTGCGGCACGATGGGTGGGTTTTCGTGTAGGCGCTGCCGGATTAGTCGCGCTACAGCGGCGGCGCGGGACTGTTGGCCGTAACCTCACCGATAGTGGTAGTAGCCCGGCTGATGGCCTGCGCCGAGCTAGCGACAGCCTCGGTACCCGCGCTACCCGTGAGCCACTGGTACGACACGCCCGCCAGGGCTGCCCCCAGGAGCGGGGCCACCCAAAACAGCCACACCTGCTGCAACGCTGTGCCGCCCAAGATAAGCGCCGGTCCCAGCGAGCGGGCGGGGTTGACGGAGGTATTGGTGACCGGGATGCTGAGCAAGTGAATCAGGGTAAGGCCCAGCCCAATGGCAATGGGGCCGAAGCCTTTGGCTGCCCGGGTATCGGTAGCGCCGAGGATGATGTAGAGAAACAGCATCGTGAGCACTACCTCAGTGAGAAAACAAGCTAGCAGTGAGTAGCCGCCGGGCGAGGCCACGCCGTAGCCGTTGGAAGCCAAGCCATTAGTAGCAATGCTGTAAGCTGGCGAGCCAGAGGCGATAGCGTAGAGCAGCCCGGCTCCGGCCAGGCCACCCAGCACTTGCGCCACCCAGTAGGGCAGCAGATTGCGCCCTGAAAAGCGCCCGCTCAGCCACAAGCCCAGGCTTACGGCGGGGTTGAAGTGACCGCCCGAAATGTGGCCGAACGCAAACGCCATCGTGAGCACCGTGAGGCCAAAGGCCAACGATACCCCCAGCAAGCCAATGCCCACCTTGGGAAAACCCGCCGCCAGCACGGCGCTGCCGCAGCCACCCAGCACGAGCCAGAAGGTACCAATAAACTCGACGGCCAGCCGGCGCGCCACGCTGGCCTGCACGGGGGCCGGCTCTACGGGTAAAAGAGGAGAAATAGTACTCATACAGGGTGGAAAAGGAAGAAGCCCCGCAGTGTTCCTGCTGCTGAACAGCGGGGAACTGCGGGGCTTATACGAAACCACACTTAAACGGACGAATTCCCGCGTTGATTTAGTGCTTTTTACCGCGTCAATTTCCGACGACTTAATGATGCAGCAGATGCCCGATACGGGCGCTGGCCAGCGTGAGTACGCCGCCCCAGAGCACGGCGCTCCAGAGCATGTGCAGCATGATGCGCTGGCGCGGCACGCCCAGCAGCGTAGCGATGACGGTGCCGCCAATGGGCGACAGCAGCACGGGCGTCAGAAACGCGATGCCGCCCATGCCGAAGCGCTTGAACACTTTGATGATGTTGCGCGAGCGCTTGGAAAAGACGGGAGCGCGGCGCAGCCGCCGCTGCATCTGCCGGTGGCGCACCCATATCCGGCCCACGCCGGAGATGATGAATACGCTCGTCATCATGCCCGCCACGGTGAGGCCCAGCGTGGGCCAGAAACCTAGCCCCATCGCGTTGCCAGCCAGCGGACCGGCCAAAAACTTGACGGTACTAAACAGGAAGACTGAAGCAAGCTTCATGGCAAAGTGTAACACCAGCGCAGGAAAAGTGAAATTAGGTCGCAAACGCGCTACGCTTGCGGCGAATGACCTAGCAAACATACCCCGTTTCGGTCAAGGAGGTTCAGCCGCTCGCCGGTAGCGGGCGGCGACGGAGCCTGGCCGACAGCCTGCGGCTTACTGCTTCAACGACGGGCGGGCGGCTATATTTTGCTGCCGAAAGCCAAGTCACCAGCGTCGCCGAGACCGGGGACGATGTAGGCCTGGGCATTGAGCTTTTCATCAATAGCCGCCACCCAGAGCGAAGCCTCGGGAATTTCGCGCATCACGTAATCTACGCCCTCGGGCGAGGCAATGACGGCCGCGATGTGCACTTGGCGCGGGGTACCGAAGCGCAGCATGGCGCGGTAAGTTTGCACGAGGCTCTTGCCGGTGGCCAGCATGGGGTCGGCGAGGATGAGTACCCGCTCGTCGAGGCGCGGGGCGCTCAGGTAGTCGAGCTGCACCTGCACCTGGGCCGTGCCCTCGATGCGGTAAGCGGCGGCGAAAGCGCTGGGGCTTTGGTCGAAATAATTGAGGAAGCCCTGGTGAAACGGCAGGCCGGCCCGCAGCACGGTAGCCAGCACCGGGAAGTCGCGCAGCAGTTGGCTGGGCGCCTCGCCCAGCGGCGTGCGCACGGCCTGCGTGGTGTAGCTAAGCTGGGCGCTGATGCGAACGACGATAATCTCGCCCAGACGCTGCAAGTTGCGCCGAAACCGCAGGCTGTCCTTCTGAATATCGACGTCGCGCAGCTCGGCCAAAAAATGGTTGGCAATGCTGGGTTCGGCGCAGACCACGTGCAAGCGCTCGGGCGGGGCGGCGGGGGTTGTGGCCGTGGAGTCGGGGGTATTCAGAGGCGCATCCATAATGAAAACCAAGTTTTTCGGGTAAAAGCCAGCGTCAGATAGGTGACAGGTCGCGCCCCGAAGTTCGCGAAGAAACGCCCAATACCGGGCAGGTTACCACCTTCAAAATCCAGTAGCTGCCCCGGCTGCCCGGCGTGGCGACGCACGGTATCGTCGAGCAGCAGCAGGGGGGCCCCGGCGGCCCGCCCCGCCGCCGAGGCAGCCGCAAATAAGTAAATCAGCCCGCCCGCGTGCCGAATAAACAACGCTCCTGCCAGTAGCTCGCCAGTGACGGGGTGGCGCACCTGCCGCAGCTCGGCCACGCCCTGCGCCTGGGCGGCGGCGTACAGCCGGCGCAGAGGGGCATACTGGCCAGGGCGCAGGCCGGTGTAGGCACTGCCTCTGTACGTTAGAAAAAGCCGGATGAGCTCGTCCAGGCTCGCACCCTCGCTCACGCGTAGCGGCTGGGGCAGGGCGTCGTTTTTGCGCAGGCGGCGGCGGTAGTCGGCGGCGTAAGCCTGACGCAGCGCGGCGGCGGGCGACGTCAGGTCGAGTAGATAAGTCCGGCGCTCGCCGAGTACAAAGCCAGGCGGCAAAGCGGCGGCCGCACCGGGAGCTACTTGCTGGTACAGGCGGCTTACGTGGCTTTGTGCCACGGCCAAGTAGTCGGCCAGCTGCCGATGCTGGCTGGCCGGCGTAAGCACCAGCCCGAGCTGCTGGGTAAAGAGCGGCTGATAAGCTACGCGCCCCCAGAGCCGCCGCTTGGTCGGCAGCGGCAACAGTGAGCGGTATTCGCCGCCCGGCCCCAGCTCCACGACGGCATCCCAGCGACGGGCCGTAGCGGCCAGCCACCACGCCGCCACGTAGGGTAACGCGCCGGGGCTGGCCGCCACGCAGGCCGCCCAGCGGGCAAGGTCGAGGTCGGTAAAGCGGAGCAGGCGAAGCACGGCGGGCGAGGGGGCCGGATGGGCGGGCCGGAGCCAAAGGTCGGGGTGAAAAGGCGGGGCCGCAGCGGCCGACGTAAATTTGCCCTGCCTGCCCCCTATCGGGTAGTTTTTTGGTTGATGAAATACTACCTGTCTTCGCTGTTTCTGGTGCTGGGCGGCCCACTCGCGGCCCAAACCACGCCGCCCGCCTCGCCCCCGTCGCCGGGCGCCAACTGGTACATCTTCAATCAGCCCCTGCCCGAAAATTCGCAGGCTGACAAGCCCGAAGACAAAGGTGCCCGGCCGCTCAAACAAGACCGCCCCATCTCAGCGGATCCGCCCCGGCCGGCGGCCAGCGCTCAGCCGGTAGCACCGCGCCCCGGTCGCCGGGCCACCGCGCCCTACCAAGGCCCGCTCTACGTCCCGCTCGACCCCAACACCTACCGGCTGCTCGACCGCTACGCCATCAAGTACGGCCCCGACTCGCTGCAAGACCCGCACACCAGCACGCGGCCCTACACCCGCTCGGCAGCGGCGCACCTGGGCGAGCGGATGCTCGACAACCCAGCCGGCTTCTCGGCGGCCGACCAGTTCAACGCGCAGTACCTGGCCAAGGACAACTGGATGTTCTCCACGCTCGGCGATAGCCTCAACCAGAGCCAGCGACCGTTTCTCAAGTATTTCTACCGCGACCAGACCGACCTTTACCACGTTCAAACCAAGGACTTTTCGTTTCGCATCAACCCCGTGCTGCTGCTGCAAGCCGGCAAGGATGGCGGCGAGAACAGCCTGAGCGGCCTGCGCTACGTGAATACCCGCGGGGCGACTTTCGAAGGGCTCATCGACCAGCGGCTAGGTTTCTACGGCTTTTTTACGGATAACCAGGAGGCGGTACCGGGCTGGGTGCAGCAACGCATCGTGCGCGACAGCGAGTCGGGCGCGCCGGTAGCCCCGCACGAGGGCTACACCAAGTTTTTCAAGACCCAGGGCGGCAGCGCTTACGACTTTTTCACGGCGCGGGGCGGCATTACCTACGCGGCGACCAAGCACATCAACGTGCAGCTGGCCCACGACCGGAACTTTATCGGCAATGGCTACCGCTCGCTCATTCTCAGCGACTACAGTACGCCGTATTTCTTTCTGAAGCTCAATACCCGCGTCTGGAAATTCAACTACCAGAATCTCTTCGCCGAGCTTACTGCCAACCGCACCAACCGCGACACGCTGTACAGCAAGAAGTACCTGGCGCTGCACCACCTGAGCTTCGACGTTACGAACAACTTCAACATCGGCGTATTCGAGTCGGAAGTGGCCGGACGCCGGGGCACGGGCCTGGAGCTGCAATACCTGAACCCCGTCATTTTCTACCGCGCCATCGAGCAGCAGCTTGGCTCGGAAGATAATGCCTTGCTGGGCCTGGACTTTAAGTGGAATATCAAGCACCGCGCCCAGCTCTACGGCCAGTTGGTACTCGACGAGTTCCGGTTGAGCGAGATCCGCTCGGGCAACGGCTGGTGGGCCAATAAGCAGGCCATTCAGCTGGGCGGTAAGTACCTGGACGTAGCCGGCGTACGCAACCTCGACTTGCAGGTAGAATACAACTACATCCGCCCCTTCACTTACCAGCACGAGAGCTCTTTCACCGATTATCAGCACTACCAGCAGCCCCTCGCCCACCCCATGGGGGCCAACGTGTCGGAAATCATCGGCATCCTGAGCTACCAGCCGCTGCCTCGCCTGAGCGTGGTGGGCAAAGCTTTTTATTCGGTACAGGGCCTCGATGCGCTACCCACCACCGCTACGGCCTTCAACAACAACGGGGGCAACGTCCTGCTTTCCTACAACCGCCGTGCCCCCTCGACCTCGGGCGGCATCGACGCCGACCACGGCTACCGCGTGGGCAACGGCGACAAAAACCGCTTGTTTCATCTCGACCTCACGGGCACCTACCAGCCGCGCCTCAATTTCTTTATTGATGCCTCGCTCATTGCCCGCCACCAGAATCTGGACCAGCCTACTTATTATGGGACGGTGTCGGGCACCGAGGTTTACGGCTCGCTGGCCCTGCGCTGGAACATCGCCCAGCGCCTGCACGAGTTCTAGACCGCGGATTTAACGGATTTCGGGGATGCGCCCGCTGGCCTGCGGCGGACGGCTGTTTGGTTGATTATGGTCACTGTTGTTTTTGCAGAGCTTGCCTGTAAGTAGTCGGGGTGCCAGCCCGCACCGGTGCCTGGGTTGGTCGCAAACCAACGCGGCGCGGGTCTGAACGTAAGGGAGGCAGGGGGCCGGGTGGCCCGCCGCTCTTTCGCCTTACACCTTATCTGTACCATGCTCGCTCTCAAACGCATCGTCACCGTCGTTGTGATGGTTTACTTGCTCATCGCCCTCCTGTTTCTGCTGTTTCCGGCGCTTCGTGTTTCCATTTCCGGCATGGCTGGCAACGGGGCACCTGGCCCCTACCAGGAGCGCGACTTTTTTATGGCGCTCTGCTGGGTGGGCGTCGTGGTGCTAGGTTTGCACCTCGTTACCGAAAACCTGGATAGTGCGCTGCTGCGCCGCACTGCCACCCAGCAAGACAACCGCATCAACGAACTGAAAGCCAAGCTATACGACGTACAGCAGCCCGTAGGCCGGCCCGTTGCCGCCACGACCGATGAGGCTGCCGTAGCGTACCCCACCGCCGCCGAGGCGCACCGCGCCGCCGGGCCGCCGGCTACCCCTCCCACCTACTAATATTTTCGCTTGCACCTTCCCGACCTCATCCGCGCCGAGCTGACCGAAGCCCGCTCCGTCCTCGACCAGTTTTTGGCCGACGATACCAACCTCGCCCGCATTGCCCAGGCCGCCGAGCTAGTGGCCGCTAGCCTCAACAACGGCGGGAAAGTCCTGACCTGCGGCAACGGTGGCAGCCTGTGCGATGCCCAACATTTCGCCGAGGAGCTCAGCGGACGCTACCGGCAAGACCGCCGCGCCCTGGCTGCTATTGCGCTCACCGAAGCCTCGCACATGACCTGCGTGGCCAACGATTTCGGCTTTGAGTACGTGTTCAGCCGCTTTGTCGAGGCGCTCGGCCGGCCCGGCGATGTACTGCTGGCCATCAGCACCAGCGGCAACTCGCCCAACATTCTACGGGCCGCCGAGGCTGCCCGCGTCGCCGGCCTGAAAATAGTCGCCCTCACCGGCAAGGATGGCGGCCAGCTGGCCCACCATTGCGATGTAGAAATTCGGGTGCCCCATTTCGGCTTCGCCGACCGCATTCAAGAGGTGCACATCAAAGCCATTCACATAATGATTATGCTGATTGAGAAGCTGGTGGCTGCCTAAAGGTGTGCTAACTGCTTCTTAAGCGTCACGCTGTTCTAGCCGAAAAACCTTGTTTGCCCCGTTGGAATTGCCGTTTCAATGAGGCATGCAAGGTTTTTCGGCTAGAACAGCGTGACGTTCTTTTTGTGGCCAGGCTGGCGTTTCTTTGCTGGAATAATTTAGTATACCGCGACATATGTTGACTAAAACTTACGGCTCGGCCGTGCAGGGTGTTAATGCTTATACCATTACCATTGAAGTAGTTGTAACCGCGGGCACCTTGTTTTACGTCGTCGGTCTGGCCGACAGTGCCATCAAGGAAAGCCAGCAGCGCATTGAGTCGGCGCTGAAGCTGCGGGGCTACCGCATGCCGCGCACCAAAGTGGTAGTAAACATGGCCCCCGCCGACATTCGTAAGGAAGGCGCGGCCTACGACCTCCCCATTGCGCTGGGCATTCTGCACGCCTCGCAGCAGCTCAGCACCGACCGCTTGGGCGATTATATTATTATGGGCGAATTATCGCTGGACGGGGCCCTGCGACCCATTCGGGGAGTGCTACCCATTGCTATTCAAGCCCGCAAAGAAGGCTTCAAGGGCATTATTTTGCCCAAGGAGAACGCGCAGGAAGCGGCCATCGTGAACAACCTGAACGTCATTCCGGCAGAAACCATGCAGCAGGCCATCGACTTCTTCGAGGGCCGCGCCGTAATTGAGCCAGTCCGTATCGATACCCGCGACATCTTCCAGCACTCAGCCAATCAATACGCCGCCGACTTTGCCGATGTGCAGGGCCAGGAAAACATCAAGCGGGCGCTGGAGATAGCCGCCGCCGGCGGTCACAACGTCATCATGATCGGGCCACCCGGTGCGGGCAAGACGATGCTGGCCAAGCGCCTGCCTACCATCCTACCGCCCCTGAGCATGCAGGAAGCGCTCGAAACCACCAAGATTCATTCGGTGGCTGGCAAGCTCGGCACCGGTCAGGGGCTACTGAGCCAGCGGCCTTTCCGGGCCCCGCACCACACGATTTCGGACGTGGCCCTGGTGGGCGGCGGGAGCAATCCGCAGCCGGGCGAAATTTCGCTCTCGCACCACGGCGTGCTGTTTCTCGACGAGCTGCCCGAGTTCAAGCGCACCGTGTTGGAAGTCATGCGCCAGCCGCTGGAAGAGCGCCGCGTTACGATTTCGCGGGCCAAGGTGAGCATCGACTTCCCGGCCAACTTTATGCTCATCGCCAGCATGAACCCTTGTCCGTGTGGCTATTACAATCATCCCGAAAAAGAATGCGTGTGCGGCCCCGGCGTAGTGCAAAAATACCTCAACAAAGTATCAGGACCGCTGCTCGACCGCATCGACCTGCACGTGGAGGTGACGCCCGTCACCTTCGACCAGATGACCGAAACGCGCAAGGCCGAGACCAGCCACGACATTCAGCAGCGCGTGCAAAAGGCGCGGGCCATCCAGGGCGAGCGCTTTGCGCAGCAGCCCGATATTCACTCCAACGCCATGATGCCTTCGCAGATGGTAAAGGATATTTGTCAGATAAGCCCGGCGGGCCGCACCTTGCTCAAAACTGCGATGGAGCGCCTCGGCCTCAGCGCCCGGGCCTACGACCGCATTCTGAAAGTCGCCCGCACCATCGCCGACCTTGCGGGCACCGACGACATCCAGATTCAGCACCTGGCCGAAGCAATTCAGTACCGCAGCCTGGACCGGGTGGGTGGGGCGGGGTAACTTTGCCCCACGCTCGCGGTATTGCCGAGCTTTCCCGATGTACAAGTCCGTTGTTAAGCCCCTGCTGTTTAAGCTCGATGCCGAGCGTGCGCACCACTTTGTTTTCGACAACCTGAAGCGGGCGGCCCGCGTGCCGGGCGCGGCCGCCACGCTACGTGGCCTCTACGACTACCAGCACCCCAGCCTGGAGCGGGAAGTATTCGGGCTTAAGTTTCGCAATCCCGTGGGGCTAGCGGCCGGCCTGGACAAGAACGCCGTGCTGACCGACGAACTAGCCAGCCTGGGCTTTGGCTTCGTCGAAATCGGGACGGTGACGCCCCGCCCCCAGCCCGGCAACCCGGCCCCGCGTCTGTTCCGCCTGCCGCAAGACGAGGCGCTGCTCAACCGCATGGGCTTCAACAACGACGGGGCGGCGGCCGTAGCCGCTCGCCTGCGGGCACGCCACAACCGGCAGCTCATCATCGGCGGCAACATTGGCAAGAATAAGGATACGCCCAATGAGCAGGCCGGCGACGACTACGTAGCCGCCTTTGAGGCGCTGGCTGAGGTGGTCGATTACTTCGTAGTGAACGTGAGCTCACCCAACACGCCGGGCCTGCGCGAGCTACAAGATAAGAAGCCGCTCATCAGCCTCTTGCAGCAAGTGCAGGCCCGCAACCAGGCCCGCAACCAGCCCCGCCCGCTGCTGCTCAAGATTGCGCCCGACCTCACCGACGCTCAGCTCGACGACATCCTGGAAATAGCCCGCGAAACCCAGCTCAGCGGCCTCGTGGCGACCAATACGACCATCAGCCGGGCCGGACTGGCTACGCCCGCTGGCCAGGTAGCCAGCTACGGGGCGGGCGGCCTCAGCGGGCGACCCCTGCGGGCGCGGGCCACCGAGGTCATCGCTTATCTGCACCGGCGCAGCCAGGGCGCGTTGCCCATTATCGGCGCAGGCGGTATTCATTCGGCCGCCGATGCGCTCGAAAAGCTCGCCGCCGGGGCCACGCTGGTGCAGCTCTACACGGGTTTTGTGTACGAGGGGCCAGCGCTGATCAAGCAAATAAACCAGGCACTAACCTAGTCCCCTGCCAGGGCCGGGGTACTCACCGCCGACCGCCCCCGGCCCAGGTAGTGACGCTGGCACCACAGCAGGTAAGGCACCCCCAACAGGGTAGGCCAGAGGAAATTCCAGGGCCAGGGAATGAAATGTAGGCTCGTAGCTGAAAAAGCCGATACGGCGGCGATGTACGCCCCGACAAACCCCGAGATGTGGTTGCGCAGCCATTGCTCTGGCCGAATCGGCGCCTGGGGGCGATAGCTCCACAGCTGGCTCCCCGCCCGCACTACTCCCGCCAGCCCAAATACCATCGCTGGCACGATACCGTGCTGCCAGCCGTACCAGCCAAAAAAGCTGAATATCGGCAGCCCCAGGCCGGCCATCAGCCAGTCTATCAGGGCGGGCCGCTGGCCCTGACCTAGCTTTTTCAGGGCTAAGGCTCGGTAGCCGAATAAGGCCAGATACAAACTGAATACACCGGTAATCAGCAAGAAGAGTAGAATTACTGCTCGGCCCGGGGCTACCTGGCCGCCCAACAGCTGCCCACCAGCTACGACTATCGACGTAAGTCCCGCTACCATCATTGCCCAGAAGAAAACCAGGCCCCAGCGCCGATGGGCAGTGCCGCCCTTGCGCACGGCCAAGGCTACCGGCGCTACGAAAAAACCAAGGAAGCCCGCCGCAATGTGCAGGTAGCGAGTGTACTGAAGCAAGGTAGCGAGCATAGCGAAGGCCGCCGCCCGGTATGTCTGTGGGCGACGTGGCTCAAAAGTGGCGCGGCCAGGCGTAGTTTTTTTAGCTAAGTCGCCGAAGCGTAAAAGGGTCGGGCCAAAATGTCATGGTTCACTACCGAAGCGTAAACTCACAGCTTTACCCCGGCTTTAAACTCGACTACGTCGGCGACTGCTCCGTGCGCCTTCAGGTCGATATCACCGAATAACAGCTTTGTGAACTGGTATTTGAGCCCTACCCGCTCGTAATAGGCCTGACCCGATTTATACGGATTGTAGAAGTACAGCCCCAGGTGCGTAACCAGCGCTAACTGCCCGAATAATAGTTCGTGCCCGGCAAAGCCGCTGGCTCTCCTGACGTCGGGTGGGCTGCTGGCCGCACCAACTGCCTCACGTGCGTCGGCCAGCCGCGCCCGGTCGTAAAAGCCCTCTACCCCCACCAGCACGTTGCTTTTGCGGCTGAGGCGCCAGCCGGCGGCCAGCGTGACGGAGTTTACCAGGTACCGGGTGGGGTCGCCGTTGCTACGTTGCCTAAAGCCCAGGCTCGTGCTGAGGTTGAAAAACGTCCGGCCTACGTCGGCGGGCAGCGGGTCGGCAACTATCGGGGGTACCGTCCGTGATTGATGGTAATTGACGCCCAGCACCAGCGTGGGTAGATTGAGACCAAAATTGGGGTACGTCGTAGCACCATTGGAGTAGTGATTGAGGGCCAGCGCCAGCAGCACCGCCCACTGCTGGCTCATGGCTACGTCGTACTCCAGCCGCGTTTGCAGCGTGGCGCTGACCGGCGAGCTGATGGCTACATTCGTAGGATTGCTGTCCGGGTCATAATGCTTCGTGAAATAAGCTAGCCCGGTGCCCAGCCGCAGGCTCAGGTCGTGGCGAGTAGTGCGCAGCAGCGCCTTGCTCAGGTATACCGTGGCCGCGTAGCTGCGGCCCAGCACGGGGCTGTGGTAGTCATAATACACCAGCGCCAAACCCACCTTTGGGTATTTGTACCAGCTATGCCAGGGCGCAGAGCCGGTCGTTTGGCGCTGCACGTTCAGCTCGATGCCCGTTGGCCGCAGGCCAGCCAGGGGCTTCAAGGCAGGGTCGTGGGTGATGATGAAGGCACTTTGGGCGTACGCACCAAAAATAAATGGGCACGCCGGAGCAGTTGTTTTAAGGGTATCGAGGCTGGGCAGCGTCTGCGCCCGCCCCGTGAAAATACCACTACCCCCACCCAGCATTACGCTGCTAAGTATATAATATTTAAGGCACTGCGTCTTATTTCCAATCAAGCGCATGATGAAACAAACAGGCTATTTTTAAAACTACACCCCCCGCTCATCCAGCCCTCTGGTCATTAATAAAAAATCAAAATTCAGTCAGAATGTAACCCCTGCCCGCTACCGGCAAGTATAAGGCGCATTCCCGGCCATCTCGCCTTTCCCTTATTCTATCCGCAGCGGTCTGGACTATTAAACCATTTTTCTGACATGAAAAAAGCAATTCTTTCTCTCGCTCTTCTCGCTGGCGCTGCTGGCGTTGCTAATGCTCAAACCGGTGTGAAGTACGGCCTGAAAGGCGGCTTCAACGGCTCGACTTTCTCGGGTGCTGACTCGAAAGGCTCGGAGTACAAGGCTGGCTTCGCCGCCGGTGCTTTCCTGAACTTCGGCTTGTCGGATAACTTCTCGATTCAGCCTGAGTTCCTGTACTCGCAGAAAGGCGCTTCGGTTGATAACCAACCTTATTTCTCGGGTGGTGTTCTGAAAACAGACGGCACTGTTAAGCAGACGCTGGGCTACCTCGACATTCCCATCATGTTCCGCTACAATATCGGTGAAGATGGCAAAGGCTTCTTCATTGAAGCTGGTCCCCAAGGCAGCTTCCTGCTACACCAGCGTTATTTTGAAGAAGATGGTGGTGGCAGAGAGATTTCCGGTTCGCGTCAGACTAGCACCGATGCCTTTAATAAAGCAGTCATCGGCTACGTAGGTGGCTTGGGTTATCAAATTACCAGCGGTTTGCAACTAGGCTTGCGTTATAGCGGTGATTTCTCGCAAGTATACAAGCAAGACCAAAACAACGGCGCACTTAACGTACACAACTCAGTATTCCAATTCCAAGTTGGTTACGCTTTCGGCGGCAAGTAGTCCAAAGTTGGAACTATTCTTGTAGAGGTTAAATCCAGCTCCCTAGTGGGGGCTGGATTTTTTATTTAAAGTTATTTTGGAGCGAAAGAATCATCTATTCGATTGCTGCAGTAGCTTTGTCCCACAATTCACCAATTTTCTGTTTTCTTTCACTCATGAAAAAAACTTTCCTAGCCCTCGCGCTTACCCTCGGTGTAGCCGGTGCTGCCCAAGCTCAAAGTGCTCGTTTCGGTGTAAAAGCTGGCGCTTCGCTCACTACTCTTACCGGTAGCGATGTTACTGGCGTTAAAAGCAAATTCGGCTTCAACGGTGGCGTAATGGCAAACTTTGCGCTGAACGACATGTTCTCGATTCAGCCCGAAGTACTGTACTCGAACAAAGGCAACAAATTTGAGAATGGTGGTGACGTGCGCTTGGCTACCAACTACATCGACGTTCCGGTACTGGCAAAAGTATCGACCGGCGCAACCGGCCTGTTCTTCGAACTAGGGCCGCAAGTTGGTTTCTTGGCTTCTGCCAAGCTGAAAGACGACTCGAATTCGCTGGATGTGAAAGACGGCTACAAGAGCGTAGATTTCGGCTATGCTGCCGGCCTCGGCTTCCAAGCTGAAAGCGGTCCCATGGTGGGCCTGCGCTACAATGGCGGCTTCACCAGCGTCGACAAAGACTCTAACGCTAAGGCTCGCAACAGCGCCTTCCAACTCTACGTGGGCTTCCTGTTCGGCGGCAAATAAGCTACTAGCTTTCTGCTTTTTAAAGCCGGCCCTTGCGAAGGGGCCGGCTTTTTTATGGCTTCTGCCCTCGCTGTTAGGTGTAGCTTTACCTGGTAAACCATTCCAAAAACTTGGATTTATGAAGAAAAGTATCTTCCTGCTAGCCTTGGGGCTGGGCGTGAGCACGGCCGCGCAGGCGCAGTACCGGGGGCGCGGGGGCAACGTATCGCTGGGAATTAAGGCGGGAGCCTCGCTCACCAATTTCGTAGGGGCCGACGCGAAAGACGGCTTAGGCCGCGACTATCAAAACCGCTTCGGTTTCCACGCGGGTGTCTTCGCCAACATAGGCTTTGCTAAGCTGTTCGCCTTCCAACCCGAGCTTCTTTACTCGCAAAAAGGTGTGAAAGTGAAGGATGCGGACGCTGGCGTGCGGATGCACTACATCGACGTGCCACTAGCTTTCCACGTTAATACGGATGGCTTCTTCTTTGAAGCAGGGCCGCAAGTGGGCTTTCTGCTAGCTGCCAAGAGCGAGTTTGGTAGTACCTCCGTTGATATCAAAAACTACAAAACTGTTGACTTCGGCTACTTGGCCGGCCTCGGCTATCAGCTCAAACATGGGTTGGGCGTAGGGCTGCGCTACAACGGCGCTTTTGTTAATTTTCCCGAATCAACTACCATCGGCAACGTGACGGTGCAAGGCCGAGCACGCAACAGTGCGCTTCAGCTCTACGCTACTTACTCGTTTAATTAAGGCTGACTGCATAACAACAAAAACCCAGCGCCCTTCCAGACGCTGGGTTTTTGTTGTTACATAGGCGTGATGGGCTAGCGGGCCGCCGCGTATTCGCGGTAAAACTCGGGAATGGTTTCGATACCCTTCAGGAAGTTAAAAACGCCGAAATGCTCGTTGGGCGAATGGATGGCGTCGCTATCCAGGCCAAA
>CAJYVK010000157.1 GCA_913778455.1 uncultured Hymenobacter sp.
GCAGCCGGGCAGCCCGGAAGTAAAGTCGAGCCACTGGGACAATCAGGGTAAAATCACGCGCTAGCCGGGCCGGGGCTAGTCGGCGCTGTAAAACCCCGGCAGCGTGTAGCGCTGGCCCCGGGCCAGCAGGTGCAGGCGCAGGTCGCGGATGGAAAAGCCTTCGCCGGGCGCGATTTCGTAAATAGTATTACCGGTGCAGTGGTGGCCGTCGAGCAGCACCACGATGCCGTTGCCGATTACCTCCAGCTCGCGGCCCTTGGTGATGAGTACGGCCGTGTCTTCTTCGAGGCCCAGGCCCACGCAGCCGGGGTTGGTGGCGATAATCTGGGCCATGCGCACAATGCGGCCGCGCCGGACGAAGTGGGTGTCGATGGCCACGTCGCGCAGCAGCTGCAAGCCGGTGGTAATGTGAATCTCATCTTTGAGAAAGCCCGCGTCGTTGCGGCCCTGGTAGATCATGGGCGTGCTCATGGCAGTGGCCCCGGCGCTGGTACCGGCGATGATAATGGGCTCGTGCACGTAGCGCTCGGTGAGGCGCCCCAGCAGCCGGGTCCCGCCGACGAGGGCCGTCAGCCGCAACTGATCACCGCCGGTGAACAGCACCCCGTCGGCCCGGTCGATAAGGGCCTGCGTTTCGTCGCTGTTGGCCTGCTCGCGGCTCTGCACATTAAGTACATCCACCTGCTCCACGCCCAGGGCGGCGAAGACGTCAAGGTAGTCCTGGGCAGCTTCGTCGGGCTCTTCGGAAGCGGTAGGAATGACGACGACCGTGCGCTGGCCGGGCAGCTCTTCGACAAAGCGCTGCAAAATGAAATCGGCCGATTTTTCGTGGCCATCCGCAACCTGGCGTTGTTCGTGGCCACCGATGGCGAGCAGGCGGCCCTTGGGGCGGGGAGACTGGGGCATGTGCTAGATAAGAAACTAAATCGGACGGGTAGTCAGATCAGGCAGTAGCCGACCCAGATTATTCGCGAGCAAATACCTGGGCCGGCAGCCTGGGCGGGCCGGAGCCGCTGCCAGCAGCGGCCGGGCGCCCCCTCGCTACCCCCTGCGGTGACAGTAGCGAGGCGCTCGGCTTCCTTAACGGCAAGCCCGGCGCGGCGATGAGCCGGGAAATACGGATTTTGGGACTGCGGCTTTTTCGGATTGCTACCGCTGGCCCGGCGGCGCACTACGGAGCAATTGGGTCAGCGGCGACGAAAAACCCTGACTTCACGCGGGCGGACGTTGGTATTGCCGTGCTGGTAAGCTGGCCGGCCAGCACAGCACACTAAGCCGCAAAAAATTGATTGTCAGCAATACACTTTTCACAAAATTCAATACCTACTCACTACCATAACTCCGCTTAGCCGCCGGGGGTAAGTCGAGGCAGGCCAGTTCCGGCCCCTTCCCCCCTTCAACCCGAAGACATTCAGCTGCGCAACTGGCTGTGCATATCATTTTTACTTACCTGGGCTAGCTGGCACTGGCGCGAGTTTAGCGCAGCGTAACTCGTGCCTAGCTATGACGTGGAGGCTGTGCCTCCACTGCCGCAGTGCGGCAAGGCTACGATTGTGCACCATCTATTTTTAATTCTACCCAGGCGTTAGCTTGCCGCTTGGCGGCAGTGGAGTTTGGAAGCTCCACCCCACTTGTAGGCACGAGTTACGCTGCGCTAAACTCGCGCCAGTACTACAGTATTAACCAGTACCAACCAATACCGACGCCAGTACAACTAGTAAAGTAGCCCGACTCACCCAATTACCAACGAAAAAGGCCGTCGTGCGGCACTCCGCACGACGGCCTTCTGATGGGCAGACGCCTACCTGATTTATTTTTTCGCCGCTACCCGCAGCACCGTGAAGGAATTGGGGGCCAGCGTGTACGTCAGCGTACTGCCTTTCACGGCAAAGGTCGATTCCTGGGGGGCGAGCTTCTGGGGCTCTTGCAGGCTGTTCTGGGTTTGCAGGTCGGCGCTGGCCATGGTTTGGGCGCGGCCGGTTTTGCCCAGGCCCTTGGCTCCGGCCAGGTTGATGCTCACGGGGCGGGGGCTGCTGGAGTAGTTAACCAGCTTTACCACTACCTCACCGGTGGGTGCGTCGGCCACGGCACTGGCGAAGAGGTTGTCGGTGCCGTTGGTGGCGCCGGCGGGCATGGTTACGGGCAGTACGTTGGTGCCTTTGTTCAGCGCGTACATTTTCTGCACGTAGTAGCTGGGCGAGCCGTAGGAGTTGAGGTTGTCAAACCAAATCATGTCGGGCGTCCACTGCCAGGCATCGACGTGGGCGAAGAGCGGGGCGTAGCTGGCCATGCCCACCACGTCGGCGTTGCGCTCCAGGCCGGTCATGAAGGCTGCTTCGGAGATGGCGCAGTCCCAGGTGTTCTTGTTGGTGGGGCTGGCGATGGCCACGCTCTGGGCGGCGTACTCGCCGGCGAAGATTTTGGGGCCGGTGCGGGCGTACTTGTCGTAGCGGCCCACGTTCTGGCGGAACCACTCGGGCTTGGCATAGTAGTGCTCGTCCACGTACTCAGCCTTGAGCTCGCCGAGGCGCTTGCTGGCCTTGTCGAAGAGCTCGCCATCGGGGCTGGGGCCAGCGCTGCTCACGAGGTCGATGCTGGGGTACTTGGCTTTCACGGCCTTGGCGAAGGGCTCGTAACGCTCCAGGTACTGCGGACCCCACTGCTCATTGCCTACGCCGATCATCTTGAGGTTGAAGGGCGCGGGGTGGCCCATTGCCACGCGCTTGGCCCCCCAGGGCGAAGTAGCCGGGCCGTTGGCAAACTCGATGAGGTCGAGCGCATCCTGAATAAAGATGTCGAGCGACGGGTCGCCGGTGCCGGGCGCGGCCGGTGCGGTGGGGCCGCCCTTTGTGCTGGCGCTGCCCATCGGGGCCAGTTCGCCCGAGTTGAACTGGCAGGCCATGCCCACGTTGAGAATGGGCAGCGGCTCGGCCCCGATGTCTTCGGCAAGCTGGAAATACTCAAAGAAGCCCAGCCCAAACGACTGGTAGTAGTCGGGCGTGGAGCGATGCCCGAACTCCATATTCCAGCGGTTGATAAGCGGCTGGCGGCTGGCCACGTCGCCGATGGTTTCCTTCCACTGGTAGCGCTCCGAGAGGGTGCGGCCCTCCACGATGCAGCCGCCGGGGAAGCGCAGGAAACCCGGCTTCATGTCCTTGAGCAGCTGCACGAGGTCGGTGCGCAGGCCGTTGGGGCGCTTGTTCCAGGTATCCTGCGGGAAGAGCGAAATCACGTCGAGGTCTACCGTGCCCTGGCCGTTCACCACCAGCTTGAGGTGCGCCTTATGCTGGGTGGCGTTGGGCGTGAGCACGGCGGTGTACTTCTGCCAGCCCTCGTCGAAGCCCGTAACCGGGGCCTGGGCTAGCACTTCCCCCTTCTCCCCCACCAGCACCGCCGTGAGGCCGGCAATGCTGCCCGGCCCGCGCCGGGCGTAGAGCGAGAGGTTGTAGCTCGCGCCGGCCTTCACGCCCATGCCGCGGAAGCCTTCGTTCTGGATACCAGCCTCGCCACCGGCGCTGGCGCGGGTGGTCAGGCGCAGGTAGTGGCTGTTGGCCGGACTGATGCCCTGCTCGTTGCGCACGGCGTAGGCGTCGAGGTTAGCGCCGCCTTGCAGGGCCTTCCAGCCGATGAGGCCGGGGTTGATTTCAAACGACTTGTTCTTGACTAGCTCGGGGTACAGGCCCCCGTCGGCCGCGAAGTTGATGTCTTCGAAAAACAGGCCGTACATGTTCTTGTTGACGGCCGCGCCGGGCTTGTTGACTTGCACGGTGAGCGTGGCCGGGGCGGCCGACTGGGCGCCGGCGGCCAGCGGGCCGAGCAGCGCTAGACCGGTAGCCAGAGCGGGGAAACGAGGAATAGTGAGCATAGGAAAGTAGCTAACTGGGTGGGAAAACGGCGTGGGTGCCCGGCGCCCGCGGGGCGCTTGCGGGGGGCAATTACTTGTCGGTTTTAGAATCTGAGAAGGTGTTGAAGGAGTGGGCGGGCAGCGTCGCGGTCAGGGAACGACCGCCGAGTTGCACGGTCACGGTTTTGGGCGTTTCACCGAAATTGCCCGCCAGCACGAGGTAGCGGCCCGGGGCCGGGGCGGCCACCAGCACCGGCAGCTTATCTTCCTGGCCCGCCCGGTACGCCACGATGGTCGTTCCCGCCCCGATGAAGTGGCTGAAGTGCTTGGCGGCGTAATACTCAGGCGTGTACGTCACGGTTTTGGTCTTCGAATCGACCCGCAGCAGGGCGTTCTGCTTCCAGCCCCAGGGGCTCACGCCCTCGTCGGCCAGGATGGCATTCCAGAAGGTATATTCCTCGCAGCCGTTGCCCAGGTAGCTGGTCATCAGGCTAAACGTGTGCTCGGCGGCTTTCCAGTCGAACGAGCCCCAGCCGCACTCGCTTTCCGACTGCATGTAGCGGTACTGCGGGTACTTAGCCCGCAGCTGGGGTAACAGCTGCCCGCCCTCCCACTGCAAGCCCAGGCCCTTGATGGTCTGCGGCATCCGGGCATCGGCAAGTACCTGGTCGATAACCTCGTAGCGGTTGGTGTTAATGGTACCCAGGTAAAGGTCCACCTCGGGGTGCTGGGCACGCAGGGCGGGGGCCAGGTATTCGGTATTAAAGCGAATGATACCCGGTGCCGTCCAGGCGCAGCCCGGGTAGGGCGTGTAGCTCCAGGCCTCATTCTGAAACATCGCCATCGTGATGGGAATGCCCTGCTCCTTGTAGGCGGCAATGAATTTGCAGAAGTAATTGGCGTAGGCCTGCAAGTAGCGCGGGTCTTGCACCAGGTAGTCGTTGACCGCCAGCCGGGCCGGGAATACCTTGCCGTCTTTGGCGGTCGCGTCCTCGTACAGGGCTACGTCGGCGGCGGGGGCGAGCTGATTGTATTTAGCATCGCTCCGCACCGCATAGTTGTCGTTGATTTTCATCCACGACGGCGGCGACCAGGGCGAAATCCAGAACGTCAGCCGGGGATTGTGCCGCTGCGCGGCCTTGATGTACGGAATCAGCGTCGTCTTATCGTGGTCGATGGAGAAGTGCCGAAGCTGAAAATCGCCGGCTACCTCATCGCAGCTGTACCAGCCGCGGGCGTAGTCGTTGGCGTTCATCGGGAAGCGCCCCCGGGAGAAGCGCAACTCGCCGCCGGGCTTGAACAGCTGACTTAATACGGTTTCCTGC
This sequence comes from uncultured Hymenobacter sp., assembly GCA_913778455.1. Taxonomy (GTDB): domain Bacteria; phylum Bacteroidota; class Bacteroidia; order Cytophagales; family Hymenobacteraceae; genus Hymenobacter. The sequence goes on from CAJYVK010000157.1 coordinate 5,170, forward strand.
TGAGCCGCTGGCAGCAGCTGCAACGCCTCCCACCCCAACTCATTGAAGCAGGTGCCCCAGCTCTTAAACGTGGTAATAGCCTCGTCGCCCCGCACCGCGAGCAAGGGCGAGCCGAGGGCTGCCTTTTGCAGGCTTACTTTCGCCCGCTGCCACGGGTGGCCTTCCGTGCTGATGGTCCAGGTATAAGATTGTGCCTCAGCGCCTAGAGCGCTCAGCAGCAGCCCGGTAGCCAGGGCCGAAAAGCAAGGACTAATACGCATACGAAGCCGACGAAAACGCACGAGAAATATTACCAGAACTTGACGTAGAGCGCCGTAATCAGCAGCAGCGTCGCCACGATGAGGGCCAGCGTGCCGGGTGCGATCCTGAACTGCCCCGGCTCCAGCGGAATGGCCCGGGGGTTGATGGCCGGGCCGGCCAGGCTCAGCAGTACCATCAGGGCGAAGGTGAAGGCAAACGAGAGGCCCATGCAGATGAGAAACGGGATTTCGTAGCCGCCGTGCCCGTTGGGGAAGGCGGTGTAGAGCAACGTTTCCGGCCCCAGCACGGTGGGCGCGTAGTTGTTGAAGAAGACCGACAGGCCAAAGCCCGCCAGAATGCCCGCGATGGCCGCCGGGGCCGTGGTACGCTTCCAAAACAAGCCCAGCAGGAACACCGCCACGATGCCGGGCGAGATAAAGCCGGTGTACTTCTGAATGTAGGTGAACCCGCCCTCGCCGCCAATGCCCAGCAGGTCTTGCCAGGTGAGCAAAATGGCCAGCAGCATAGCGGCCATCACCGTGAGGCGGCCCACCCACACCAGCTGGCGCTCGTCGCTCGCGGGCCGCAGGTAGCGTTTGTAAATGTCGAGGGTGAAGATGGTCGAAATCGAGTTGGCCTTGCCGGCCAGCGAGGCCACGATGGCAGCCGTAAGCGCGGCCAGCGATAAGCCCTTCAGGCCGTTGGGCAAAAAGGTAAGGATGGCCGAGTAGGCATTGTCGGCGTTGAACACGCCGCCGGGGGACATCTGGGGGCGCAAGCTGCCGTTTTTGTGCAGCACGTAGGCCGCGATGCCGGGCAGCATCACGAGTACGGGCATGAGTAGCTTGAGGATGCCGGCGAAGAGGATGCCGGTGCGGGCCGTTTTGAGGTCGGCCCCCAGCGCCCGCTGGGTAATGTATTGATTGCAGCCCCAGTAGTTGAGGTTGACGATCCACTGCCCGGCCGCGTACATGGCAAGGCCCGGCACCATGAGGTACTTGTTGATCTCGACCTGCGGCGCGGCGGCCGTGGGCTTGGGGAATATCAGGTGGAAATGGTCGCCTGCGTCGCGCAGCATGGCGTTGAAGCCGGCGAAGGCGTCGCGGCCCAGCCCAAACTTCTCGCTGACCAGCGTGAGCGCCAGGTAGGTAGTGGCCAGCCCGCCGATGATGAGCACCGTCACCTGAATGACGTCGGTGTAGCCCACCACCTTCATGCCGCCCAGCGTAATGAGCAGCGCAAACACCGCCAGCGCCACCATAATGAGGTGAAACGCCTCGCCCCCACCCACCAGACTGCTGATGGCCAGCGCCCCGAGGTAGAGAATCGAGGTCAGGTTGACCAGCACGTACAGAAATAGCCAGAAGATGCTCATGATCAAGCTCAGCGTGGCGTTGTACCGCTGCTCCAGAAACTGGGGCATGGTGTAGATCTTCTGCTTCAAGTAGATGGGCATGAAGAACACGGCCACGATGATGAGCACGATGGCCGCCACCCATTCGTAAGCGGCCACCGCCACGCCCACCTGGAAGCCGTTGCCGCTCATGCCGATGAACTGCTCGGCCGAGATGTTGCTCGCAATCATGCTCGCCCCGATGGCCCACCACGTCAGCGAGCCCTCGGCCAGGAAGTAGTCCTTGGTACTCAGCTGCGCCTGCTGCTTACTGCGGTACACGTAGTACCCGTAAGCCGCCACGCCGAGAATATAGAACAGGAACACCCCGAGGTCGAGGGTGTTAAAGGCGTTTTGCATGGTGGGTGGAAAAAGGAGTTGGCGCGGTTGGCGCGCTGGCTGTTTGGCCGGTACTAGTCCGGTACTGGCGCGAGTTTAGCGCAGCGTAACTCGTGCCTGGCCATGAGGTGGAGGCTGTGCCTCCACTGCCGCAACGCGGCAAGCCCGCGTCCGGGCAGAATTAAATTGAATAGCGTGCCAACTCACGTAATTTGCCGCTAACGCGGCAGTGGAGGCGCAGCCTCCACGTTATGAGCAGGCACGAGTTACGCTGCGCTAAACTCGCACCAGTACCGCCAGGACCGGACCAGGATCGGCCAATACGGCTGGCATAAACGCAAGCCAGCGCAGCGTAACGTGCTTTTACTTAACCCTTAAAAGCTACCTCATTGTAGCGCAGCTCGTTCTTGAACGTGCGCAGCTTGGTATCCTCGTCGATCACCAGGTACTCGATGCCCGCCATCTCGGCAAAGTCTTCCAGGTACTCAGGGGTCAGGTTCTGGCTGTAGCCGGTGTGGTGGGCACCGCCGGCCAGAATCCAGGCGGCGAGGCCGGTTTTCATGTCGGGATGCACTTTCCAGAGCACGCGGGCCACGGGCAGCTTGGGCAGGTCTTGCTCGGGGGCCACGGCCTCTACGGTGTTGACCACCATGCGGAAGCGGTTGCCCATGTCCACGAGAGTGGCGTTTAGGGCCGGGCCGGCGGGGCAGTTGAACACCAGGCGCACCGGGTCTTCCTTGCCGCCGATGCCCAGCGGGTGAATCTCGGCCCGCACCTTACCCGCGGCGATGCTGGGGCAGATTTCGAGCATGTGCGAGCCCAGGACCTGCTCGTTGCCGGGCGCGAAGTGGTAGGTGTAGTCTTCCATGAACGAGTTGCCGCCGGGCAGGCCGGCCCCCATCACTTTCATGGCGCGCACCAGGGCCGAGGTCTTCCAGTCGCCCTCGCCGCCGAAGCCGTAGCCGTCGGCCATCAGGCGCTGAGTGGCGATGCCGGGCAGCTGCTTCATGCCGTGCAGGTCTTCGAAAGTGTCGGTGAAGCCCTTGGCGTTGCGGTCGGTCAGGAACTTGCGCATGCCCAGCTCGATGCGGGCCGCGTCGCGCAGGCTCTCGCGCTTCTCGCCGCCTTCTTTGAGGTTGTCGGCCAGCTCGTACTCCTTTTCGTAGCTCGCCACTAGCTCGGCAATCTGCGCGTCGGTCACGGCGTTGACCTCGGCCACCAGGTCGCCGATGCCGTAGGTGTTCACCTCGTAGCCAAACTTGATTTCGGCTTCTACTTTATCTCCTTCGGTCACGGCCACGTAGCGCATGTTGTCGCCGAAGCGCACGAACTTCGCCCCCTGCCAGTCGGCCCAGGCGCTGGCCACGCGGCTCCAGATGCTGAGGCGCTCCTGTACGTCGGCGCTCTGCCAGTGGCCCACGATTACCTTGCGGCTCAGGCGCATGCGCGAGCCGATGAACCCAAACTCCCGGTCGCCGTGCGCCGATTGGTTGGTGTTCATGAAGTCCATGTCGATGGCATCCCACGGAATGTCGCGGTTGTACTGCGTATGCAGGTGGGCCAGCGGCTTTTGCAGGATTTTCAGGCCGTTAATCCACATCTTGGCCGGCGAGAAGGTGTGCATCCAGGCAATCAGCCCCACGCAGTTGGGCGTATTGTTGGCCTCCTGCATGAGCTTGAAAATCTCCGTCGGGCCGGTGAGCACCGGCTTGTACACGATGTTGATGGGCAGCTTGGTACCGAGCTCCTTCGCGATTTCCTGCGAGTGGCGGGCCACTTCTTCGAGGGTTTCGGGGCCGTAGAGGTGCTGCGAGCCGGTAATAAACCAGGCTTCGTAAGTTGAAATGTCAATCATAAAAGTAGCGCGGACTCTGTGAGTCCGCAGACAGAAGTAAGGTAGATGGCGCAGGTGCGGCGCGGACTCGCAGAGTCCGCGCTACTGTCCGTAGTAAGAATTAGCGCCGTGCGTGCGCTCGTAATGTTTTTTAATCAGGGCATCCTTCAACCGCGCCACGCCCGGCTTGAGTGTGCAGCTGAGGTAGGCCAGCCGGGCCACCTCTTCTAGTACCGCGCTGTGGTACACGGCCTTCTCCACGGTTTTGCCCCAGGTGAAGGGCGCGTGGTTGCCCACGAGAATCATCTCGACTTCGGCCGGCGATAAACCACGCTTCTCGAATTCATTGATGATTTGCCAGCCGGTCTGGTGCTCGTAGTCGCCGGCGATGAGCTCGTCGCTCATGGGCGGCGCGCACGGGATATCCACGGTGAGGTGGTCGGCGTGGGTGGTGCCCAGGATGGGAATGTCGAGCTGGGCCTGCGCCCAGGCCGTGGCGTAGGTACTGTGCGTGTGCACGATACCGCCGATGTTGGTCCACTGCTTGAAGAGTAGCGCGTGGGTTTTGGTGTCGCTGCTGGGGCGCTTGGAGCCCTCGACGATGTTGTTGTCGAAGTCCACAATCACGATGTCCTCCGGCTTGAGCGTGGCGTAGGGCACGCCGCTGGGCTTGATGGCGAACACGCTCTTCTCACGGTCGACCACGCTGGCGTTGCCGAAGGTGAAGAGCACCAGCCCAAGGGCCGGCAGCTGCATGTTGGCCTCGTAGCAGGCCTGCTTTAGGTCTTGGTACTGGCTCATTTAGGCGGAAGCGAGGGCGGGCATTTCGGGTTCGGCAACGGGCTCGGCGTGTGCCGCCGTGGTGCTTTCCACGAATTTGCCCAGGGCCTGGTACTGCGCGTAGCGGGCGGCGTAGTCGGCCACGCTGGCGGGATTGGGGGTGTAGGTTTCGGCAAAGCCGCTGCCCAGGGCCTTTTGCGAGGCCAGCACGTCGGGGTAGATGCCAGCGGCTACGGCGGCGTACATGGCCGCGCCCAGCGCCGGCGCCTGCTCCGACACGGCAATCTTGATGGGCCGGTCGAGCACGTCGGCCAGGGTCTGCATCACGAAGGCCGACTTCTTGGCCACGCCGCCGATGCCGATAACCTGCTTAATGGCAATACCTTCACTTTCGAAGCGCTCCACAATCTGTTTCGAGCCGTAGCAGATGGCTTCGACCAGGGCGCGGAACACCTGCGGGGCCGAGGTGCCCATCGTGAGGCCAGTCAGCGCTCCCTTGAGCGCCTGGTTGGCGTCGGGGGTGCGGCGGCCGTTGACCCAGTCGAGGGCCAGCACGTGGCTTTCGGCGGGGTCAACGGCGGCGGCGGCTTTGGTGAGCTGCACGATGAGGTTGTCGCTCACTTCCTGGCGGTAAGCGGCCTGCTGCTCCGGCGTCAGCACCTTCGACTCCACGGCCTGCAAGGGCCACTCCAGCATGTTGCGGAACCAGGCCAGCAGGTCACCGAAGGCCGACTGCCCCGCCTCCAGCCCCAGCATGCCCGGGATAACCGAGCCATCAACCTGCCCGCAGATGCCGGCCACGAGGTGGCCGCCCACTTCGGCGGTCGGGGCGACTACGATATCGCAGGTGCTGGTACCCATCACCTTGACCATCGAATAGGATTCTATCTCGCCGGCTACGGCCCCCGCGTGGGCGTCGAACGAGCCCACAGCAACTACCGTATTGGTAGTCAAGCCCAAGCGCGCAGCCCACTCCGGCGAGAGGTGGCCCGCTACTTCATCGGCCGTGTACGTTTCCGTGAACAATCGATTGCGTAAGCCAGCCAGTTTAGGTTCGAGGTGGGTCAGAAACTCCTCGGGGGGCAGGCCGCCCCAGCTTTCGTGCCACATGGCCTTGTGGCCAGCGGCGCAGCGGCTGCGCTTGAACTCGGCCAGCGGCCGGCCGGTGAGGGTCAGCGTGAGCCAGTCGCAGTGCTCCATCCAGGAATAGGCGGCCTTGGCCACGGCCTCGTCCTGACGGGTGATGTGCATAATCTTGGCCCAAAACCACTCCGAGGAGTAGATGCCGCCCTCGTACTTGGTGTAATCCTCGCCGCCCCAGGTGCGGGCCTTGTGGTTGATTTCGGCGGCCTCGGCCAGCGCGGTGTGATCTTTCCAGAGCACGAACAGCGCGTTGGGGTTTTCGGCAAATTCGGGCAGCATACCCAGCAGCTGGCCCTGCTCGTTGACGGGGCCGGGCGTGGAGCCGGTGGTGTCGATGGCGAGGCCGAGAATCTGCTCGGCGGGTACCTTCTTGGCTACCTCACTCACCGTCGCCTCCAGGCTTTCGAGGTGGTCGAGCGGGTGCTGGCGGAAGCGGTTTTTGGCGGGGTTGCAATACTGGCCCTGCTTCCAGCGCGGGTAGTAATGCACGGCCTGCGCGACTTCGGCGCCGGTGCGGGCATCCACGAGCAAAGCGCGGGCCGAGTCGGTGCCGTAGTCGAGGCCGATAACGTATGCCGGGGAGGCGGTTTGTTCTGGCACGTTGTTTTTTTAATTATGAATTAGAAATTATGAATTATGAATTAAAAACCACAAATTATGAATTGCGCAAGGGGACTGGCCTGTTGCTGGCCGTTGGTCTTTCGCAATTCATAATTCATAATTTCTAACTCATAACTCCCCCCTTACTTGCGCACCCCAAACGTGTAGCTGGTGGTGGTGTGGTAGGTTTCGCCCGGCTTGAGGATGGTGCTGGGGAATTTGGCTTGGTTGGGCGAGTCGGGGAAGTGCTGGGTTTCGAGGCAGAAGCCGGCGTGCTTGCCGTAGACCACGCCGTTCTTGCCTTTCAGGCTGCCATCCAAGAAGTTGCCGGTGTAGAACTGTACGCCGGGCTCGTCGGTGGTAACTTCCATCGTACGGCCGGTGGTGGGCTCGTACACGGTGGCGGCGCTGTGCTGGCCGCTGGCCTGGTTGAGCACCCAGTTGTGGTCGTAGCCGCCGGGCACTTGCGCGATGCGCTCGCCGATGGCGTGGGGCGTGGTGAAGTCGAAGGGCGTGCCCTTCACCGGCTTCAGCTCGCCGGTCGGAATGAGCTGGTCGTTGACCACCGTGTATCGGTCGGCCGGGATGGTCACCTCGTGGGCCAGCACGTCCTTGCTCTGGCCCAGGGCCAGGTTGAAGTAGGCGTGGTTGGTGAGGTTGACGGGCGTCGCCTTATCGGTGGTGGCGGTGTAGTCGATTTTGAGGGCGTTATCGGCGGTGAGGGTGTACACCACCGTCACGGTGAGGTTGCCGGGGTAGCCTTCCTCGCCGTCCTTGCTGAGGTAGGTGAGCGTGAGCGTCTGGCCCTCGGCCGAGGTACCGGGCTTGGCGGTCCAGATTTTCTGGTCGAAGCCCAGCTTGCCGCCGTGCAGCGAGTTGCCGTTGTTGTTCACCCCAACCTGGTATTCCTTACCGTCGATGGTGAATTTACCCTTGGCGATGCGGTTGCCGTAGCGGCCGATGAGCGCCCCGAAGTACGGGTTTGACTTGCGGAACTCGGGGCTGAGGTAGCCCTCGGCCTTGTCGAAACCCAGCACCACGTCGGAGATTTTGCCCGTTTTATCGGGCACGAGCAGGCTGGTGAGCGTCCCGCCGTAGGTGCTGATGGTGGCCTTCATCCCCTTGGCATTGGTGAGGGTGAAGAGCTGAATTTCTTGGCCGTCGGCCGTTTTGCCAAACGAGGCGGAGGTGGGCATGGTAGAAGCGCTGGCGCCAGTGGCGGCCGAGTCGGCGGGAGCCGTCGAGGTAGCAGCCGTTTCCTGGCTGGTGGTGGAATTAGAGGAGCAGGCGGCCAGCAGCAGGGCGCTGCTAAAACCGGCGGCAAGTACGCCAAGGCGCGAAGAAATAGGCATGAGGAAAAAGCTGAAAGATTAAAAAACGCTCACTTTTTGCGTAAATATGCCCCCTTCGCGGCGCACCTGCACCACGTAGCTGCCCGTTTTTAGGGTAGCCTCCACCATTAGCCGGGTTTGCCGCGCCGCAAACTGGCGGCGGTACACCGACTGGCCCAGCAGGTTGAATACCTCTACCTCAGTCGTACCCACTTCCGGCTGGCGGCCCAGGTCCACCGCAAAATGCCCCGCCGGCGCGGGCACCGGGAAAATTGTCACGCCGCTTAATTTCGTAGCCCCGGCGGCGGCCAGCGTAGTGCCAGCCACCGTCCAGCGCTGGCCCAGGCCGCCGTTGTAGTCGGCCAGGGCCAGCGCCTGGCCGGCGGTGGTCGAGCCACCGGGCACGTCTATTACCCGCCCACCGTTGAGCGAGGAGAACACCAGGCGGCCGTCGCTGGCGCGGTCGATGTGAAACTGTTTGCAGCTGATAAAGCTGTACGCGCCGAGTTGAAGCGCCGCGCCACCGGTCGAAGCGCAGCCGGCCACCGTCGCGGCCAAGCCGCTGGCATTGGTGATTTTGTAGTCGCCGTTGCCCAAGGCCGTGAATTGCCACTTCTGGCAGTCGAGGCCGGTGCGGGTGGCCTGTGTGATGGGCTCGCCCACGGTGCCGGCGGGCGTGGTGCAGCCGGCCGCGTCCCAAACCAGAGCAGTGCCGCCGCGGGCGACCTCGTAGCGGCCATCGGCCAGCCAGTCGCGGCTCACCACGGGCCACTCCCCTTCCCAGGTCAGCTTGGCCAGGCCCAGTTTGGGGGCGCCGTTGTCGTCGCCGTCGTAGAAGTGGTGCGAAAAGTACGTGGCCCCGCCCTCGGTGAGCAGGCCCGCGTGGCCGGGGCCATTATAACGGCCGGCTACGCTGAGCACGGCCGAGCCGCCGCCGTTGTTGAGACTCACCCCCTGCTTGTCGAGAAACGGCCCGGTGGGCGACGTAGAGCGGCCCACCACGATATAATAGGTGCTGTTGACGCCCCGGCAGCACGCGCCCCGGTTGATGAATAAGTAATAATAATTGCCGTTCTTGGTGAGGCAGGCCGCTTCGGGGTCGGCGTTGGCCACGGCTACCTGGTTGTTCTGGTCCTTGATTTTACCGGTCGCAGCATCGAGCTGGGTCAGGCGCAGGCCGCCGAAAAACGAGCCGTAGGTAAACCACACGTCGCCGTTGGTATCGCGAAACACGGCCGGGTCGATGGCGTTGACGATGCTATTATTATTGGTAGTAATAACCGGCCCCTGGTCAACCCAGTTGTAATTGGGGCTGTTGGGATCAAGCGTGGCGTTGATGGCCAGCCCGATGGCCGACACCTTGGAGCCAAACGTGGAGCACGAGTAATAGAGGTAGTACTTCCCGTTCATGAAAATGCACTCCGGAGCCCAGAAATTACCCTGAAAGCCCGGCACGGCCGTATCTATCCAACTCGGGTAGATGTTGTTGCGAAACACCGGGCGCGGGCCGGCCGTCCAGTTCACAAGGTCGGTCGAGTACAGGCTGGTGATGCCCTGGCCAGTGGTAAACGTCCAGTATTTATCGCCGTCCTTGACGATGGTCGAGGGGTCGTGGGCACCGACGGCCCCCTTCTGGGCTTGGGCCGGCTGGCTGGCCAGGCCACCGCCCACCAGGGCCAGCGTCAGGGCCAGTCGGCGCAAAACCGGGCGGCACGCCGCCAGCCGGGTCGAAAAAGTAGTAGTTGACATAAGTGGGTGGGGATAGGAAGTGGCTAGGTGAGGTAACCGGGCTTACTCGCCGCCGGGCTTGGGGATATCAACCCCGCTGGCCACCGGCACGCCGAAATTGGGCGAGCCGTCGGCGTTCCAGGTGACTTTTTGCATGCGCGGGTTACGCTTCTCCACGCAGCCTTCGCCAGGGTTGGAGTTGGCGTGGTAGATAAGCCAATCCTCCTGCCCGTCCTTAGAGCGAAAGAAGCCGTTGTGACCGGTAGCGTAGGCGCGATTAGCCGGATTTTGCGCAAACACCGGCTGGGTTGACTTCTGCCACGAGGCGGGCAGCATGGGGTCGGCGGTACTGCTGGCCGTGAGCAAACCTAGCGCGTACTGGTCGGTACCGCAGAAGCTGGCTGAGTACACCAGGAAGGTGTTGGTACCGTGCTTCAGAATTTCGGGGCCTTCGTTGACGTAAGGCGGCCCCACGTTCTCCCAACTGTACTCCGGGTGCGAAAGCTCCACCCGTGGGCCGGTGAGCGTCCAGGGGTTGCTCATGCGGGCAATGTAGAGGCGCTGCACGCCATCTATCCCGTTGTGCCCCGACCAGATAAAATAGCGATTGCCGTTCTGTTCCAGCACCGTCCCATCGATGGCCCAGTAGTCTTCATTGGCGCAGAAAATGCGCCCCTTATCGACCCAGGTACCTTGGGTAGGGTCAGCGCTGCTGTTTTCCAGTACCCAGGTGCGCTGCTGGCCCAGGTTGGTGCCCGCTGGCCCGGCCGAGTAATAGATGTACCACTTGCCATCGAAGTAATAAAGCTCGGGAGCCCAGAGGTTGCCCGAGGCGTTGCCACCCAGCGGCGGCGTCCACACCACAGTGCTGGGCGTGGTGCGCAGGTCCGACATCTTGGCGGTTTTCCAGATGGCCAGCCGCTCGTTGAGCGTGTGCATGTAATAATACGTGCCGTCCTTCTGGTACACCCACGGGTCGGGGCCGGAAGCCAGCAGCGGGTTCTGGAAGGTAGTGGTGGCCGCCGGGGGCACCACGGGCGGCACGTAGGCCGGGGCGCTTTCCTTCCGTGCGCAACCGGCCAAGCTCAGCGCCGCCAAGAAATAGAGAGTAGAGTTTCGCAAGGAAAAGCCGCGCAAGAGGTGGGTGGGAAAGACAAAACGGCCGCCCCGGCGGGGAGCGCTGGAGCGGCCGTAGGTGCGAGCGAGGCTTAGAAGCCGGGGTTTTGCTTCAGGTTTTTATCGATGTCGATTTCGGTTTGGGGAATGGGGAGCAGTTCGTTGCGAGGCGAGATGAAGTT
>CAJYVK010000158.1 GCA_913778455.1 uncultured Hymenobacter sp.
GGCCGGCGAGTACACCCCGGCCCCGCCGGCGTTGCTCCAGGGGCCGGCGTTGCCGGTAGAGCGAGCCACGCGCAGGTTGCCGGGCACGTACACGGCCTCGTCCACCACGTCGGTGTTAAAGCTCAGCTGCACAGTGGGTAGGCCGATGGTGCCCCCGAGCAGCTGAATGCGGTAATAGCGGTTGGCCGAAAGATTCGACAGGGTCGCGTCGGTGCTGCCGCTGGGGGCGCCGTTGAAAATTTCCACCAGCACCACCGGGCTCGTCGAGGCGGCTTGCGGCTGAATGGTGACGGGGCGGAAGCGGTCCCCCCGACCCACCGGAAACTCACGGCTGGCGGCGGCGGCATTGGGCAGGCTCATAGCCAGGCGGCCGCTCACGTAGGCCGTGGCGCTGGTGCCCACGATGGGCTGCGTGGCGGTGTTGGTGAGGCGCACCGTGTTGGTGGTGCCCGTTACCACGAGCCCATTGGTCAGGGTAAACAGGTTGCCAACGGTCACGTCGGTAGTGCCCGCCAGGGTTAGAGTGCCGCTACCGCTCTTCTGGAGGTTGTAGAAGGTGGGGTCGCCGGTAACGGTGTGGTTGGCCGTGGCCAGGAAGCGCACCGTGCTGGTGCCCCCCGCGAAGGTGCCGCCCGCGTTCGAGAAGTTGCCGCCGAGCTGCACAGTGCTGGCCCCGGCCGCAAACGCGCCACCGCCAGTGTTGGCAAAGCTGCCGCCGATGCGCAGCGTATTGGCATTATTCACGGTGAAGGTGGCCTGGTTGGTAAAGTCGCTGCCTACCGTCAGGTCGCCGGCCGCTGCCTGGAAGTTGCCACCTGCGGCGTTGGTGAAGGTACTAGTTACGCCGAGGTCGCCGTCACCGGCCAGGAAGGTACCGCTGTTGGTGAAAGCCGCGCCCACCGTGAGGTCACCCGGCCCGACGCTGGCATTGTAGGTACCCGCGTTGCTGAAGGTCGTGCCCACGCTCACCGCGCCGCTGCCGTTTGTCACGGTGCCGGTGCTGGTGTTGGTGAAGGCCGCGCCCGTGCTCACCGCGCCGCTGCCCAAGGTCAGCAGACCCGAGTTCAGGAGGAAGGCCTGGGTCGTGAGGCTGCCCTCGCTCAGATTGAGGGTGCCGTTGAGAGTAGCTCCGCCGGTAGCCGAGGTCAGGTTCAGGTTCTGGCTGGTGGGGTTGAGCACGGTGGTGCCGGTGGCCACGTTCAGCGCGCCGTTGATGGTCAGGTCGAGGTTGCTCAACTGCTTGCTGTTGCCGCCCGAGAAGGTCAGGTTATTGTAGGTGTCGCGGGCGGGTAGCTGCACGGCGGCGGTGTAATCCACGGTGCCGCCCGTGGGCTCCGTAAAGGCCGCGTAGTTGCCAGCCGGAAACAGCGACGAGCCGATGCGCAGCGTGCCGGTCCCGTTCACGGTGTTGAAGTTGTTAGCCCCGTTGCTGCCCAGGTCCAGGGTACCTTGCAACTGTAGGCTGGCCGCGCCCCGGCTGGGGCCGTTGGAATTAATCGAGTGACTGGGCAGAATCACCACCGGGTTGGCCAGGGTGGGGAAAGTGGTGGGCATGGTGGCTGAGTCGCTGCCGTCCGAGTTAAAGGTCCAGGCGGCGGGATCGTTCCAGTTGGCTCCCGCGCTCAGGCCAGCGGTGGCCGTGCGGCTGTAGAAGGTGGGGACGGTACCAAACTCGCTGCTTTCGCCGCCGGTGTAATCGCCGTCGAAGTAGCCCACGCTGACCAGCGTCAGGGTGTTGGCGGCCGGGGCCACGGTGCCGGCAATGCCGTTGAGCGGCGTCCAGCTACCATTTAGGAAGCGCCCTAGCACGTAGCTGGCCTCGGTACCGTTCACGTCGTTGCCCGCCGAGGCATCCACGTAGGTAAACACGTGGGTGACGGTGGGAGCGCTGAAACCGGTGCTGCTCAGCTTCCAGTAGTAGTTCAGCTCGCGGGCCAGCGGATCAGTAGTCGAGGGGTGGGCTGTGTTGATGGGCCGCACCGTGAGCGTGCCCGCGGCGGTATTGGCCGTCACGTTGAGGCGCACCGGGGTGTACTTGCCCATTACGCCCACGGGAAAGGTAAAGTCCGAAGCCGCGCCGGGGTAGCTTTTGCGTACGCCCAAGTCGGCCACGATGCCGTTGGTGCGAATGCAGCGCGTCGCGCTGAACGTACCCGCCACGGCCGCGGCCGGATTGCTCAGCCACAGTAAGTTGGAGCCGATGTTGAGCACGCCGCTGCTGAGCGTGAGTACGCCCGTTACTTCCTGGTTGGCCGTGGTAGTGGCCCCGGCGGCGTTGCTCAGCGTCAGGTTGCCGAAGCGACCCGCGCCGCTACCACCCACGCTCTGGTTGGTCGAGCCGCCCAGCACGAGGCTGCCGCCGGCCGCGCTGGCGTGGGTGGCCGAGTTCAGCACATCGCCGAGCGTCGTGATGGTGTAGCCGTTGTCGGCCAGGGTGCCTTTGGTGAGTACCAGGTTGCCGGCTACCCGCACATTACGGCTCGCTTGCAGCGTCAGGGTGCCGTTGGGCTGGGCGTTGTTGAGCACGAGGCGGCCGAACACGGTCAGGTTCGGTGCGGCCAGGGCCACGCCCGTAAGCTCCTGCGCGGCCACGCCACCGGTGAAGGTGGTCGTCTGGGTGGTCGTGCCGGGGCGGAAGCCGCCGGCCGTCAGGGTCGTGCTGGTCGAGGAGTTGTTGTTCACCAAGCTTTGGGCGATGTTCAGGCCCAGGCCATTGGCATTGAAGAAGGCATTGTCGTTGCCGATGGTCAGCGAGCCGTTCAAGGTCAAGGCGTTGATGCCCGCCAGCTGGCCGGTGTTCTGATTCGAGCCGTCGGCCCCGGCTTCCACGCGCAGGTCGTAGAGCGGCACCGACGAGTCCACGGTCACGGTCACGCTGCCAGCGCCAGCGGCCTGGTTGCCCAGCACCACCGTGCCGGCCGTTACGACCGTCGAGTCGGGGCGTAGGAATAGGTCCGCAATCAGCGCGGCGTTCTGGTTTGAGCGGCGTAGGGCCAGCGTCCCGCCCGTGAGGCGGAAGATGCTGCCCGGCCCCTGCACCTCAAAAATGCCGCGCTCCTTGTTGCCGGTCGCGCTGGCTCCAAAGCCGCCAACCTCGGTCAGGCCGCCGCTCTGGTCGTAGCGTAGCGACCCGTTGGTATTCGCCGTGGGGCGGCGCACTTGGCCGTTCACGTACAGGGTGCCGCTGCCGCTCACGCGCACGGTGGGGGCACCGGCGCTGGCGTACTCCAGGTCGTTGCCCGCGCCGGTGGCCGCCAAGCCCACGCGTAGCGTGCCTTGCACTACCCGCAGCTGGCCAGCCAGCTGTAAATCGGCGGCCGCGTCGTTGGCCGTGGCCACGGTCACGGTTGCGCCGGGGGCGTCCACGGTCAGGCCAGCCTTTTCATTGATGACGTAGGCGCTGGCCGCGTCGTGCACGGTGAGGGTGCTGCCGGGCTTGGCGTAGCGCAGGGTGCCGCTGCTGAGGGTGAGCCAGTTGCTGGTGGGCGTGTTGAGGGTGCCCGCCAGGTCCACGGTCAGCGTGGGCGTCTGGTCAGTGCCCTTGTTCAGCGTCAGGGCAAAGAGCGTGGTGCTGGCGCCGGCGGTGGTGCCAGTCAGGCTGGCATTCGGGCTTCCCGTAAAGGTGAGGCTGGCCCGTCGGGCGCTGGCCGCGCCGAAGTCCAGCGTGCCGTCGTTGGTGAGCGAGCCGCCTACGGATAGGGCGTTGGGCAGGGTCGTGCTGGCGTTGGGGCCGTTCACGTCGAAGGTCGCGCCCGCGGCCACGGTCACGTTGCCGCCCACGGTCAGGGTGCGGGCCGTGCCGTTGGCGTAGCGCAGTGCGCCGGCCTGCACGGCCAGCAGCTCATCGATGGTCAGGTTGCCGGTCGCGCCACCGCTGAGTAGCACTTCGCCGCCGTAGGCAGCAGTAGTACCCGTTTTCACCTGCGAATACACGCGCAAATCCTGGGCGGGCAAAGCTATTTGCTGGCCCGTGCCCGCGTTCAGCCACAAGTTTTTGTAAGACGTAAGGGGCAGGCTGGTGAAGGACGTAACGGGCAGGGTAAAATTCTGGCTGCCGGTGGTGTAATACTCCACGGTGCCGCCGCCGGGTTGGAGAAAGGCCCCGAAGTCACCGCCTGGAAATTCGGCCGTGGCCGTGGTCGAGCTGATGCGCAGGCGGCCTGCGCCGCTGGCCGTGGCATCGGGCAGGGCACCGAAGTTGTGGCCGGTGAGCGTCTGCACGTCCAGGGTTGCGCCGAAGTCGATAACCAGCGAGCCCGAGCGGGCGTTGTTGGCCGTCACGGTCACGGTGTGGTACAGGCCAGCGCTGGCCGAGCCAATGAATACGGGGTTGCCTGGCCCGGGTACCGACGAGGCCGCGGCACCCGTGAAGCCCGTCGTGCTCCAGGGCGTGGTAGCGGGGTTGGCATCTTCCCAATTGCCGTCGCGAGTCGAGTAGTAAGCCGTTACCGGCCCGAAGGCGGCCGACTCGCCGGCCGTGAACTCGCCGTCGAACTGGCTCAGGCCCGTGAACTGCGCTACCGAGGTGCTCGCGCCTTCCACCACCTGGTTCACGTCGTTGCTGCTGGTCCAGGTTACGGGTAGGTAGCGGCCGGGCACGTAGTTCGTGAGCGTGCCCGCGGCATCGGCGTTGAGCAGGGTAAACGAGGCGCTGATGCTACCGGCCGGGATGGGACCGAAATCGACGCTGCGCACTTTCCAGTAGTAAGCCAGTGAGTTGGGGCTGGTGACGAAGGGGTTGCGGGTATTGGTGGGGCTCACGCTCACCTTGCCGTAAAGCGGCAGGGCGGCGCCGAGGCTGATGGTGGCTGGGGTGTATTTCGAGCCCGCGCCCACCGGGAAGGTGAAGGCATCGGGGCCGCCGTAGGTTTTGCGCAGGCCGGGGTCGCTCTGGTTGCCCGACGTCTGCACCATACGCTGGCTGGAGAAGCCGCCCGAGCCGGCCACCAGGGCGTTGGGGCTGATGCTGGTGAGCGACAGGCGGTTGTTACCGATGCTGAGTACGTGGTTGCTTTGCAGCGTGAGCACGCTGGCCACGCTCTGGCTGGCCGTGAGGGTGGCAGCCACCGCGCCGGCCGCCGCCGTGCTGTTGATGGTCAGGTTGCCGAATACGCCGTTGCCATTGCCGCCGATTACTTGCCCGCCCGCGCCGGCCAGCACGATGGCCCCGGTGCCGCCGCCACTGGTGTGCGAGGCCGAGTTAAACACGTTGCCCAGCACGTTAACGGTCTTGCTACCGTCGTTCAGCACGCCGTTCAGCAGGCTCAGGGTGTTGGTTACGGTGAAGGTCGTGGCCGTGCCGTCGAGCGAGAGCGTACCCGCCGACTTATCCACCGTGAGGTTGTAAAAAGTATTCAGCGCCGAGCCGATGCTGCCGTTGTTGGTAAGCAGCTGAGTCTGGCCGCCGCTGAAGCGCGTGGTGTTGGTGGTGGGCAGGTCGGTGCAGCTCGTGCCGATGGTAAACGTGCCCTGAATGTTCACGTCCTGCGAGTTGGCGTCGAACGTCGTCGGGTTAGCCCCGCCGACGGTGAGATTGTTGAGCACCGTCAGCGGCTGGGCCGTGGTGGTGGCCCCGCTGGTGTAGGCCGGTGTTACGCCCACGGCGTCGAGCACGGCCTTGCTGCTGCCGCCCGCCGCGGGCTTGCTGAGGATCAGGTTCCAGAGGGGTGCGGTGCTCAGAATCTTGCCGTTGGTGGCTGTGGCGGGCAGCAATAGCTCCACGGTGCCGCCGGTGACGGTGGCGTTGTCCGGGTTCACCCCGATGTGAAACAGGCCGCTGCTGTTCTGCGGGTTCTGCACCCGGATGGTGCCGCCCGTCATCCGGAACGACTGGGTGCGGTACGGGTGCGAGAAGCGGGCGTAGTTGCCGTCCGAGCCCGTGCCGCTGCATTCAAACACGCCCCCGCTGATGGCAAAGGAGCCACGGTGGCTGCTGGATGTATTCGACGGCCGGAATTTCTCCACTACCGTCGTACCGCCCTCAATGGATATCTGCCCGTCTTCCCGAATAACCGCGCCCTCGGCATTCAGGCTCTCGAAGCGCCCGGCGCTGATGCGGAACGTGCCGTACACGACCAGTGCCCCGGTGTTGTTGTTACGCACGGTCGCTCCCGCAATCCACAGCCCCGGGCTGTTGGCGGACGAGCCCAGGTCGTAGTTGGCCGTCGAGTTGCTCAGGCGTGGCAGCTCAATGTTGGCCCCGAGCTTGGCCGTGCCGTTGGTGATAATCAGCAAGAAGTTGGCTGCGCTCATGTTCAGGCGCAGGTTGCCGCCCGTCGGGGAAGTTGGCGTCGAGGTCACGCTCAGCGTCGCGGTGTTGCCCGTGCCCTTGTCAATTTGCAGCTGGCTGAGGTCGGTAGGACCGTTGCAGGCCAGCGTCGCGTCGGTGTTGCCCGTAAATTTGAGGAGGCAGCGCTGCGCATCGGTGCCGTTGCGCAGGTTCACGGTGCCGTTGTTGATCAGGCTGCCGTTGATGTTGATGGTGTGGGCACCGTCGACGGGCGTTACGCCGAGGGTGGTGCCGGCGCCTACCGTTACGTCGCCCCGCACGGTGAGGGCGCGGTTGGTGGTGGCGGCCAGGCCCATCGTCAGGGCGACGGCGGCGCTGCCGGTGCTGCGTGCCAGCGTCAGGTTGCCCATGACGGATAAATTATTGGCATTCACCTGGGCGGTGTAGTCCGCGCCCGAGGTGTTGAGCAGGCGCAGGTTGTTGTACTGCACGGCGGGCAGCGCACTCGCCGGGGTAGCCCAGTTGTAGTACTCCACGGTGCCGGTATTGGCATCGTCGAAGTCGTTATTATTTACGTTGGGGAAGTACGCCCGGCCAATCCGCAGCGTACCCTGGCCCGAGAGCCGCGTCAGGTTGCTGGTGAAGCCCGCCGTGGCCCCCAAGTCCAGCGAGCCGCCCCGCTGGATAACTACCGTGAGCCCTGTCGTCGCCACGTCGGCCGTCAGGTTCAGCACGAAGCTGTTGGTAATCACCGCGGTTTCGCCGGCCGCCGGCACCCGGCCGTTTACGCTGGTCGAGCCGGTGGGGTCGGTGGTCCAACTACCGGGGTCGTTCCAGTTGCCACTGGTTCCTCCGCCGTTAAACGTATAAAGGCTCGCTTGAGCAAGTGCGCTCAACTGGGCCAGCAACAATAAAAAGAGTAGAAGCGGTTTTCTCATAGAAATTGTGTGTTGGGTAAAAAAAGCAAGGTCCTATTCTGAGAAAATGGCCAGAAAAACTTTTCTGCGCGTTGTCGTTGGTTAGCATAGCTGGTTTGGGTAAGGGTGTGTGTGTCAATGCTCGTATGTAGGATAGTTTCTACATAAATGCGTGCCTTGTGAAATTCACCGGAGCAGTGTTGAATAAGTCGAGAAAAACGTAGTGTGCACAAGGCTGCAAAGGCCCTGTCAATCGTAGTGAACCGGCTACACCAGGAGAGGCCAAGCAAAACGGGCCTCCGGTGCGGTAGCGACAGAGCGATACCTCTCCGATGCGGTACCTTTCGTAGCCGCTCAATAGGGGAGGGAGGCGCGTCGGCAAATCGGCCCCCAGCCAACCTCCTTGGCTTGGCTGGGAACAGGTGGAAAAATTTGCCGCTACCACCGTACTGCCGGGATAGGCCAGCGCCGGAATAGCGCGTGCCCTAACCCTGCCCGAGGCAGATCTCAGTAGCTCAAGACATAATCTGCGCCCCTGGCTGTGATGAAGGCTTGTGACTTAGCGCATATATTTCACGTTAGGCACCGTCTTCTTCGTGGCGCAAGCTACCGCTCACGCTTCACTTTTCCTTCAGAATTAATTATAAAATAAAAAAGGGCGCGGCCCCAGCCACACCCTTTGATGCCAGTACTCGCATCCACGAAATCGATTTAAGCCGCTACCTACGTGATCCACGAAGCTAAATCGCGGAGTCCTAAGTTTCGGCGCTCAACGACGCGTATCAGTAGGCGCTCTTTGGTGAAGGCAAACAGTCGAACAAAACGGAGTAGAGCCTAGATAGCCTGGAAGGATTACTTGCCTCTTCTCGTCGGCCGGCGATGCAGGGGATAAGCGAGCTTGTAGCCACGCGGTAGCCGAAAGCGCGCAGCCTGCTTGGCCGTCAGGCGCTGCCCATCTGGGGCATAGATCACATCTTCGCTGATGAGGTAAGCGCTGTTATTAAAATACGAACCCTCGGTAAGCTCACCGCCGAGAGAGTAAACCTTGAGGGTAGCTGGCTGCAAGCCGGAAAGTATGGCGCCCACCCGAAATACGTGGTACTTGTCTACCGCCAAATGATCAAATCCTAATGATTTGAAAGTAGCCAGGTCAGCCTGAGGAATGGTAGCAATACGAGGCGAAAAATTGTCTATCGCTTCGTAATAAGCGCCATTATGGTCTTGCCAATAATTACCATGCACTTCAAAAGTAGTACTGTCTAGCACTGGGCAGGGGGTAACACCGAAAATCTGCTGTGCGCCTGCGGGAATACCGAATAGATAGTGCACCAGTAACCATGCTCCGGTAGGTGTTTTATAAAAATCACCGAAAGCGTGCGTCAGCTTTCTTTCCTGCACAAAGACCGCTTTCATACTGTCTTCCTGCCGGTCGCTCGCATAAACGAAGCCCGGCCAAGTGCGCTTAAAGCGAGTAATGGTAGTATCCCGCAGAGTAGGAGAGTCCGCTTGACTAGAAATCTGCTCCTGAATACGTTGGCAGCTCATCAGCCAAAAAAGCAGCACCCATAAATAAGCCGCGTGCAAGAGCCTAACGGAATTCATAACTGAATCTAACAAAAAAAGGGTGCGACTAACGCCGCACCCTTTAAAACCAATATCCGCATCCACGAAATCAGTTAAATCCGTTAAATCTGCGATCTATTCGGCAGTTTTAGCGTAGCGCAGACGCTCGTTTTCATCCAAGAAAATCTTGCGCATCCGTACCGATTTGGGCGTTACTTCCAGGTACTCGTCCTTCTGGATGTACTCCATCGCATCTTCCAGCGAGAACTGACGCTTGGGCGCAATTTTCACGTTCTCATCCGAGCCCGAAGCGCGCATGTTGGTCAGCTTCTTGCCCTTCTGAATGTTGATGGTCAAGTCGTTGGGGCGGGTGTGCTCGCCGATAACCTGGCCACCGTACACTTCCTCGCCCGGATCAACGAAGAACGTGCCGCGGTCCTGCATCTTGTCGATGGTGTACGCCGTGCCGGGGCCGCTTTCCAGCGAAATCAGCGAGCCCGAGATGCGGCCGGGGATGGGGCCTTTGAAGGGCTCGTACGAGGCAAAGCGGTGGTTCATGATGGCTTCGCCGGCGGTGGCCGTCAGCACGTTGTTGCGCAGGCCGATGAGGCCCCGGCTCGGAATGTTGAATTCCAGGTGCTGCAGGTCGCCCTTGGGCTCCATGATGCTCAGTTCACCCTTACGCATGGTTACCAGTTCGATAACCTTGCCAGCGGTTTCCTCGGGCACGTCTACTACCAGGTGCTCGATGGGCTCCAGGCGGTTGCCGTTGTCGTCTTCCTTGAACAGTACCTGCGGCTGGCCGAGCTGCAACTCGTAGCCCTCGCGGCGCATGGTCTCGATGAGTACCGACAAGTGCAGGATGCCCCGGCCAAACACCAGGAAGGTGTCTTCGCGGTCGGTTTCCTTTACGCGCAGGGCCAGGTTTTTCTCGGTTTCCTTGAACAGGCGGTCGCGCAGGTGGCGCGAAGTCACGAACTTGCCTTCCTTACCGAAGAAGGGCGAGTTGTTGATGGTGAACAGCATGTTCATCGTCGGCTCGTCGATGCTGATGCGGGGCAGCGCCTCGGGGTTCTCGGCGTCGGCCAGCGTGTCGCCGATGTCGAAGCCCTCGATGCCAGTCACGGCGCAGATGTCGCCGCTGCTTACCTCGGCTACTTTCGTGCGGCCCAGGCCCTCAAATACTTGCAGTTCCTTGATGCGCACCTTCTTCACCGAGCCGTCGGCTTTGCACAGGCTCATGGCTGCACCTTCTTTGAGGGTGCCGCGGTGCACGCGCCCGATGGCGATGCGGCCCACGAACGACGAGTAGTCGAGCGAGGTCACCTGCATCTGCGGAGTACCTTCGTTGACCGGGGCGGCCGGGATCGACTCAATTACGGCGTCCAGCAGCGGGGTGATGCTGTCGGTTTTTACTTTCCAGTCGGTGCTCATCCAACCCTGCTTCGACGAGCCGTACAGGGTCACGAAGTCAAGCTGGTCTTCGGTAGCGCCGAGGTTGAACATGAGGTCGAAAACCTGCTCGTGCACCTCGTCGGGACGGCAGTTCTCCTTGTCCACCTTGTTGACTACCACGATGGGTTTCAGGCCCAGGTCGAGGGCCTTGCCCAGCACGAAGCGGGTCTGCGGCATGGCACCCTCGAAGGCGTCCACGAGCAGCAGTACGCCGTCGGCCATTTTCAGCACGCGCTCTACCTCACCACCGAAGTCGGCGTGACCAGGGGTGTCGATGATGTTGATTTTCACGCCATTGTAGCGTACCGATACGTTCTTCGAAACGATGGTAATGCCGCGCTCGCGCTCCAGGTCGTTGTTGTCGAGAATGAGGTCGTCGAACTGCTGGTGAGCGTCGAAAATCTTGGAGGCGTGGATAATCTTATCCACCAAAGTCGTCTTGCCGTGGTCAACGTGGGCAATGATGGCGATATTCCGAATGTTCTGGGTCATACGTAAGTTTTTGCGGCCGCAAAGGTACGGGTTTTTCGGTCAGAAAATCCAGTTGCCTTTTTATTATGCTGAAACTCAACGCCCGGCCCCACCCCAAACGTTCCGCGCTGAAGGGTTGCGCATTACCTGCCAGCCCGGTGAGCTTACCGCGCGCCCGCATCCGAACGCCGACGCTTTTACGTTTGTTTATGTAGGGTAAGCTTCAGCTTGCCCCCGTTCGTAACTAAGCTATCCCCATGCGCCTTTCCTTGCTTTCCCTTCTCTTGAGCGTCGCCGCCTTCTCGCCCGCCTGCTCCCAAAGCCACGCCGACCAGCCCAAAACTGTGGCCGCCGTGCCCGCCGGCCCCCACGGTGCCACCGTAACTACCGCCAAGTACCCGCAGCCCCAGCCCGTGACGGGCAAGCCCGGCGAGTTTCCGGTGCAGCACACCGATGCCGAGTGGAAAAAGCTACTCACACCCGACCAGTACTACATCCTGCGCGAAGAAGGCACCGAGCGGCCCTTCACCGGCAAGTACCACGACAATCACGCGGCCGGTACCTACTACTGCGCGGCCGACCACAACCTGCTGTTTTCCAGCGCTACTAAATTCGACTCGGGCACCGGCTGGCCCAGCTTTTTCGCGCCCGCCACGGCGGCCAGTGTCAAAGTAAAATCGGATAGCAGCTTTGGTATGAGCCGCGACGAGATCGTGTGCGCCAAGTGCGGCGGCCACCTCGGCCACGTTTTTGACGACGGCCCCAAGCCCACTGGCCAGCGCTACTGCATGGATGGCAACGCGCTGGTATTCGAGCCTAAGAAATAACGGCCAACTACCGCGCCCGCAATCCGTTAAGCAAAAGGTGGCCCGCTCCGGGCCGCCTTTTTTGCTGCCCACCATGTTCTTCCGCCTCTCCTTTCGCCCCATCGCCGTTGCTCTGCCGCTGGCCCTTACCGCCTGCTCAGCCACCGAGCAAACCGCCGAAACGGCCGTCCCGCGCTCCGTTCCCACCGAGGTAGTGACCGATGCCGACCGCCGCGCCATCTACGACGCCAACGCCCCGCGCGGCACCGCGCCCGCCGCCGCCGTACCCGACGCCACCCCCAATACCCTGCGCCTCGGCGAGCAGGCATCCGACATCAACCGCGTCAAGCGCCCCGAAACGCTCAACACCAACGACGCCAACATTACTACCACCGAAACCCGCATGCAGCGCCTCGACCAGTCGCTGCCCGAAGCCCAGCCGCGGCCTTAAAAGCTGTGCCCCTTCTATATCGTTTGTCATGCTGAGCTTGCCGAAGCATCTTGGCAGGGGGCATGTCGGATGCATCCAACCAGCATGCTTCGGCAAGCTCAGCATGACAA
>CAJYVK010000159.1 GCA_913778455.1 uncultured Hymenobacter sp.
GCTGCTGCCCGCCCTGCGCCTCACCCACGAACTGCTGGCCGACCGCCAGGCCCTGCGGCAAGTGGCTAGCCCCACCGATGAATTGGCTCCAGCGCTACCCTACCCGGCACTGCTGGCCCGGCTGGCCGCGCGTCGCGTGGCCGGGGTGCAGTACTCCTCACTATCGCAGTCGTTTGCTTTTTCCTTCACTTTAACCCGAATCGCCATGCTGCAGAATGAGAATCCCGTGCGCCGCTGGAAACAGTGGCTGGCTCTACCCCTGCTGGGTGGAATATTTTTGGCTACTGCGTGCCAGTCAGCTGCTGACCAGCCAGCGCCGAGCACTGCCCGGGTATCTTCTGGCACCGCGGTGGGCGAAGTGGCACCGCCGCCCCCACCCCCGCCAACGCTTACTACGGTGCCACTATCAGCCGTTGATGCCGCTGGTAGGGTCCACACCTACGTCGAACAGATGCCCCAGCTGCCCGGTAACCCTGGGATGACGCCCATCGTCCAGCAGATTCAAGCCAATATGGTATACCCGCCTGGCATGCAGCAGGAAGGCCGGGTCTTCGTCAGCTTTATCGTGCTGGCCGATGGCCGCGTGGGCGACACGAAAATCGTGAAGAGCCTCGCCCCAGCTTATGATGAGGCGGTGATAGCGGCCATTCGGAAGCTACCGCGCTTTGTGCCGGGCAAGCAGGCGGGCAAAGCAGTGGCCGTGAGTTTTACGGTGCCAGTACTATTTAAGCATCAGCCGTAAGCAATTGAAAGGCGAAGACAAGCCAACCCTTTGTTCGAGGCTAGCTAGCGTCTTACTGCTGCTGTTGTTGCTGTTCCCAGTCGAGGTATTTGCGGTAGGAGTTGGTGGCGGTGGCGGGGCTGGGAGCCTGCTGCACGTAGGTGGGGCGGTCGGGTAGCTCGTTGCCGGCAATGGGACGGCCGTTTTCGATGTGCACGGTTACTTCCAGGGTGTGGGCGCCAGTGCCTTTGTAGGTACCCTTCACGGGGGTGCAGTCGGCAAAGTGGCGGCCGATGGCCATGCGCACGTGCCCATCGTTGACAATGCAGTTGTTGGTGGGGTCGAGGCCCAGCCAGCCGTAGAAGGGCACGTAGGTTTCGACCCAGGCGTGGGTGGCACCGGCCCCGCGCACGCCTTCCTCGCGGGGGCAGACGTAGCCGCTCACGTAGCGGGCGGGCAAGTTGTTGAGGCGCAGCAGGTGCAGCAGCAGGTGAGCAAAATCTTGGCACACGCCCGCTCGCAGCCGCCAGATAGCCTCGATAGGCGTTTCGATGCTCGTAACCCCCTGCTGATACTGAAAGTTATCGTGCACGTACTCCGATAGTTCGAGCGCCTGCTTCAAGGGCTTGGCCCCGTAGGTGACGATGCCGCCCAGCGCCGCCCGCAGCTCGGCCTCGATGTCGGCGGGCGGCACTTTGAGGAAATCCATGAAGGCTACGTCGGTCCGCAGGCCAAGCAGGTGGGCCCACTGCGCCTCGGCGGTCGCCTCATCCATCGGAAACTGAATGGCGTGGGTTTCAACCTCGGCCAGCGAGTCGATAACCAGCTCGGCGTGCGGCTCAATGAGCGAAAATACGCCCACCTGGTTGCCAAAATAATCGGTAAACAACGCCACCTCGGGCTGCCCGGTAATGCGCACGAGGTGGCTTTTCACGGTCAGCCGCTCGTCGGGCAGCGGGTATATCATCAGCTGGTTGGCGCAGTCGATAACGGGCGCGGCGTAGGCGTAGCGCGTGCGGTGCTGAATCTTATAGGTAGCCATAACTGCTTGCTATCAATTGAAATAGGACGTGCTGAGCGCCGCCGTAATATCGAGTAGCTCGCTCCGTACCTGACCCAAAAATGAGCCTAGGGCACCATCTTGTTGGGCCTGCAAAGTGCTGTAGGCTACCGTAGTTCGGGCCTTGCCAATGAGAAAGCGCAGCTGCTCGTAGCTCTCGGGCCGGCTCTTGTCTTTGAGGCGCTCGCAGTAGCGCAGCAGCTGGCCCAGGCTGTAGAGCAGCGAGTGCGGAAAGTCGGGATTATAGAGCACCAGCTCTAGCACGCTAGCGGCATCGAGCTGGCCCTGATACGTCTTCAGGTACAGTTCATAGCCTAGCAGGCTGTACAGCAGGTAGCGCAGCTCGTGGTTGCCGGCCTCCGGCTCGCGTGCGAACAGGTGCTGATTGAGGCGCAGTAGGTCCACGGTTTGCAGGGCGCGCTCCAAGAACTTGCCTAGCTTGAGGAAGAGGTAGCCCTCGTCGCGCGGCATGGTGTTTTGCACGGTGCCCACGTATAGGATGCTCTGCCGCAAGAGATTATCCAGGCCCGAAACAGGGTCTTCGCCCAGCGTCTGGTGGGCCAGGGCATCGTGCCGGATGAGATGGTAGTAATCGTTGAGGCACTGCCACACTTCCTTGGTAATGTGGTCTTGCACGGCGCGGGCGTTCTCGCGGCCCTGCACGATGTTGCGGTACACCGAAGCCGCGTTGTCGCGGTCGAACAACAAGTGGTAGAGTACCTGCGGCGTGTGCGGCGCCCGCCTAGCCAGTTCCTTGTCGCTGAGGTCGCCGTAGGTAGTAAGCAGCGGCTGCCAGCCCCAGTAGTGGGGTTCATCCTGCGAGGCAATATACTGAATGCGAATAGTTTGTAGCATTATCTGGGTGCGCTCCATGTAGCGGCCCAGCCAGTAGATAGTATCGGCAACTCGGCTTAGCATTTCAGTTATCAGTTAGCAAGTATCAGGTATCATCTTCCGGCGAGGTTCTTTATTCGGAAGGTGTTGCTGGTTTGAGATTACGGGTGGTGCGAAGAATAGCATAGAGCAGTTTGCCTAGCTCATTGGCATCTGCAAAAAGGCTGTTTAAAGCAGAGAAGGAGAGATAATCAGTATCGTGCAGCAGGTTGAGCCAGTATTTCGTTTCGAGACATTCCTTGTAGGCAATGGAAATTTTGGCAGAAAAATCAGCATCTGAAATAGCACCGTTGGCTGGCTCCTATGCTAGTGCCACAGCGTAATAATTGCTTTGCTAACACGTACTCTCGTCTCTCTTGTGAAAGGTGCTGATAAGCTCTGACTATACGTACCCCAAATGCATAAGCCTTTGTGTACAAATTGTTAGGCTTGCCGCCAAACATAAGACTGCTGATAACTGATAATTGATGACTGATAACTGACTACGCCCCCAGCACCCAGGTGTCCTTGCTACCCCCGCCTTGCGACGAGTTTACAATCAGCGAACCCTCGCGCAGGGCTACCCTGGTGAGCCCACCGGGTACGATATCGATGCCGCTCGGGCCGCACAGCGCAAAGGGCCGCAAATCAATCCGCCGGGGCTGTAGCTTGCCGTCGATGTAGCATGGCGTGGAGGATAAGCTGATGATGGGCTGCGCGATAAAGCTGCGCGGGTCGGCCAGGATGGCGGCGCGGAAATTGTCCATTTCCTGCTCGGTGGCGGCGCTGCCGATGAGCATGCCGTAGCCGCCGCTCTCGTTGGTACGCTTGATGACCATCTTGCTCATGTCTTTGAAAACCAGCTCGCGGTGGTCGGCGTTTTCGAGCTGATAGGTGGGCACGTTTTTTAGAATCGGCTCCTCGTTGAGGTAGTAGCGTATCATGTCGGGCACGTAACAGTACACGGCCTTATCGTCGGCCACGCCGTTGCCCATGGCGTTTACTATCGCCACGTTGCCCTTGCGGTAGGCCCAGTACAGGCCCGGCACGCCCAGCGCGCTATCGGGCCGAAAAGCCAGCGGGTCGAGAAACTCATCATCGACGCGGCGGTAGATAACGTCTACCTTTTGCAGCCCGCGCGTAGTTTTCATGTACACGAAGTGGTTGTGCACCAGCAGGTCGCGGCCCTCCACTAGCTCAATGCCCATGAGCCGGGCCAGGGTGCTGTGCTCAAAATAAGCCGAGTTGTAGATGCCCGGCGATAACAGTACCACGGTGGGGTCGCTCGTTTGGCGGTCGGCCAGGGCCAGTAGGTTGCGGTACAGCAAATCGGGGTAGTCCTTCACCGGCAGCACGTTGTTCTTGGGCAGCAGGTCGGGGAAAATGCGGTACGTAATGCTCCGATTTTCCAGCATATACGACACGCCAGATGGTGTGCGCAGGTTATCTTCGAGCACGTAAAACTCACCGTCGTGGTCGCGGATGAGGTCTACGCCGGCCACGTGGGTGTAGACATCGTGGGGCACGCGCACGTGCATCATCTCGCGCAAAAACTGCGGGCACGAGTACACCAGCGCCGCCGGTACCACGCCGTCTTTGATAATAAACTGCTGATTGTAAATATCTTTTAGGAAGATATTGAGTGCTTTCAGCCGCTGTTTGATACCCGCCTCAATGCGCAGCCACTCGCTGTTGGAGATGATGCGCGGGATGATGTCAAACGGAAATATCTTCTCAATACCCTCACCACTGCTGTACACGGTGAAGGTAATGCCTTGGCTCATAAAGAGTTTTTTGGCTAGCTCATCCTTGCGAGTCATCTCATCGCCAGCCAGGCCCGCGATAGCTGCCACAAAGTGCTGGTACTCGGCCCGCACACCCTCGGTCCGAAACATCTCATCCCATACTTGAGGCTGGTTTTGGTAGGAAGCTACGAGCGGGTTCGACATATGGCAGTGAATGAAGTGAGGGGCTTGGGCGGTTATAGACTAGCTTCAAGCTTTTAGCTGGGGCTAAATAAAGGGCTAAAAAAGTAGAGCATCACCTTTCGCGACCAAATACCCCTGAAATAATAGGGGGTATTACGAAAAAGGTACTTCTCAAATAAAGTGCGTGCGCAAGCCAACCGCTGGCCCTTGCTACCGTTGAGCAGCATAGTTTTTAGCCGTCTTTCCGTGAAGCTTTTCACCTGCACCCATTGCCGCCAAGTGCTGTACTTCGAGAACAGCCGTTGTGAAAAATGCCAGTATCCGCTGGGGTTCGAGGCCACTCGGCGGCAACTGCTACCGCTGCAAGCCGCGCCCGATGGCCGCACGTTTCAAGTGTACGGCGAGCCCGCCGGCCCCACGTACACCTACTGCCAAAACAACGAGCACGGGGTGTGCAACTGGTTGGTGCCGAGCGATAGCGCCACGCCTTTTTGCCCGGCCTGCGCCCTCAACCGTACCATTCCCGACCTTAGTCACCCCGGCTACCTAGGCCGCTGGCGCGAGCTGGAAGGTGCCAAGCACCGGCTGGTGTACAGCCTGCTGTGCCTGCATTTACCCGTGGTGAGCAAAACCGTGTATCCCGAGCAGGGCCTGCAATTTGACTTTAAGGCTGACGACAACCCTACCGAGCGGGTACTTACCGGCCATAGCAATGGGCTCATTACCATTAACATAGATGAGGCCGATGCTATTGCCCGCGAGCAGGCCCGGCAGTCGATGAACGAGGTGTACCGCACGTTGCTGGGCCACTTCCGGCATGAGGTAGGGCACTACTACTGGGACCGCCTCATCGACAACTCGCCCAACCTGGCAAGCTTCCGCCAAGTGTTTGGCGATGAGCGGGCAGACTACGGCGAGGCCCTCAGCAAGCACTACGCCCAGGGGGCCCCGCCCGACTGGCCGCAGTACTACATCAGTGCCTACGCCAGCAGCCACCCCTGGGAAGACTGGGCCGAAACCTGGGCGCACTACCTGCATATTCTCGACACCCTGCAAACGGCCCACGCCTTCGGCCTGCGCCTCGACCCACTCGATGCCGCCCCCGACCAGGGCCTGCGCGCCGCCATGCAAAATCCCTATCAAGTAGCTGATTTCCGTCAGATTATGGCCATGTGGTTGCCCCTCACCTTTGCCATGAACAGCCTCAATCGCAGTATGGGCCAGCCCGACCCGTACCCCTTCCTCATCAGCCCGGCGGTAGTCGATAAGCTGGCCTTCATCCACAAAGTGGCGGGTAGCCGCGCCGGCATGGCCACCCGCGAAAGCGCGGCGTAAGCTTTAGCTTGCGTGCGAACGCAACGAGCAGATAGGCTACCCTTGGTTGGTGCCCCTAGTTGTTGCGCTCTAAGCTAGCAGCTCGGCCAGCAGCCCTTCTTTCAAGGCCAGGGCGGAGGTGGTGATGTGGTTTAAGTGGTAGGTAATCAGCACGTACTTCACAATAACACTGGCTACCACCAGCATATCGGCCCGCATCGGGAACATGCCGGGCAGCGCTACGCGGCCGGCGTGGTCGAGGGTCAGCAAGCGGGCAAAGTGCTGCTCGAACTCGGCCACCGGCAGCGCGGTGCTCGGCGGTAGGTCGGCCTCGCGGCGTACTTGGCCCACGCTAAGGTCGGCCAGGGTATCGAAGCTGCCCGAGCTGCCCACCAGGCCAGCCAGCGGGCCGTGCGCGGCCACGGCCGCCGTGAGGGGAGCCAGCTTTTCGGCCAGGTACTCTAGCTCCGCTTGCAGCTGCTCGCGCGGAAACACGCCGCTGGGGTCGGGGAAGAATTTATCGAGTAGCCGCTGGGCACCGATTTCAAAGCTCTGTTTCCAAAAAATTGTGTCCTCGTTGGCAATGATAAACTCGACCGAGCCGCCGCCGATGTCCATCAGCAGGTGCTTGTGCGGCCCCAGCGGCACGGCCTGCCGAACGCCCTTGGCGATGAGCTCGGCCTCGCGCTCGCCCCCGATTACTTCCACCTGAATGCCGGTGCTGTCCAGGATGTCGCGCACCAGCGCCGGTCCGTTGCGCGACACGCGCATGGCGCTCGTGGCCGTGGCCCGCACTTCCGTCACGGCGTGCAGTTCCATTTCCTCCTTGAAGCCGCGCATCGTTTGCAGGGCGCGGGCGTAGGGGAGGGGCGCAATCTCGCCCTGGCTGATGCCGCCCTCGCCCAGGCGCACGCCCACCTTGGTGCGCAGCAGCACGTGCGGCGACTGGCCCGGCCGGTCTTCCACGATCAGCAGGTGAAAGGTGTTGGTACCCATGTCGATGAGGGCCAGCCGGCGATGGTGTACGGGTGCGTGCATAAAGCAGGAGAAATAGCTTATGTAAAAAGGAGCCTCAACAAACGTTCGTCATGCTGAGCTTGCGAAGCATCTTGTCACGTTCATGCTGACGGACGTATTGGCCTAATAGCTTAATTCAGGCGTGATAAGATGCTTTGCAGGCTCAGCATGACGTCCGTTTAGTAACTAGAATCTGTAAAAGAAGGCTACGTGGCAAAGCGGCAGAACGTGCCCAGCGGCAATTTCCGCTGGCCGGCGTCGTGCAGGTAAATTTCACCCAGCTCGCGCACGGCCTTCTTACCGGGGAAAATGGCCCGGGTCAGGTTGTCCAGAATCAGCCCCGAGAAGCCCAGCGAATACAGGTTGACCACGAAGAAATGGTCCTCGGGGTCGAGGAGCTGCTGGCTGAGCTTGAGCATTTCATTCAACTCGTCTTCGAGCTGCCACTTTTCGCCGTTGGGGCCGCGGCCGTAGGCGGGCGGGTCCAGAATGAGGCCCTGGTACTTGCTGCCGCGCTTCACTTCGCGGCGTACGTATTTCATGGCGTCTTCCACGAGCCAGCGCACGCCGTCGAGCTGGCTGGCTTCCATGTTGTCGCGGGCCCAGAAGTTGACCTGCTTCACCGAGTCGAGGTGCGTTACGTCGGCCCCGGCGGCGCGGGCGGCCAGGGTAGCCGCACCGGTGTAGGCAAATAGGTTGAGCACCCGCGGGAGCTTGGCGCGGCGGGCTTTGGTCTGGTTATAAATAAATTGCCAGTTCGGATCCTGCTCCGGGAACAGCCCCACGTGCTTGAATGACGACAAGCCCAGGCGGAATTTCAGCCGCAGGCCGCCGGGGCGCTCGTAGGCGATAACCCACTGCTCGGGCATCCCTTTCTTGAGGCTCCACTGGCCTTTTTCGGTGCTGCCGGGGGCGCGGGCGAAAATGGCGTCGGCCCGGGCCCACTCGCTGGCGGGCAGATGGGCATCCCAAATGGCCTGCGGCTCGGGACGCGCCAGCACGTACTTGCCGAAGCGCTCCAGCTTCTGAAAATTACCGGAGTCGAGCAGCTCGTAATCGGGCCAGGGGGAAGTGGTCAGAAAGTCGTACACGGGCAATAAAACAAAGGAAACGGGCGCGGCCCCCGCGCTTGAACCAACAAAGGTCGGGCGGCCAGGGGAAAGATGCAGATTATTTCCGTCTTTTTAAACCAGCCCGGGCCGATTGCGTACATACAGGCAGACCTTCGGCTTATTTAATAAGCCTTTGATTGCTAGTAATTTAATTTAAAATTCATTTTTATGCCCGCCACCCAAGAAAAGCTCGCCAAGCCCACGCTGCTCCACACCCCGTCGGACCTCGACGAAACCGGCCGCGCCAAGCTCAGCGATAGCCTCAACCTGCTGGTTGCCGATTATTTCGCGCTCTACATCAAAACTAAAAACTACCACTGGCACATGAGCGGTCGCCACTTCCGCGACTATCACCTGCTGCTGGATGAGCAAGCCGAGCAAATCTTCGAGGTAATTGACCCCATCGCCGAGCGCGTGCGCAAGCTTGGCTTCCCGACCATCCACTCGGTGGGCGAGGTAGGCCGCAAGCAGCGCGTAAAAGATAACGACGACGTGTATGAGAATCCCCTCGACATGCTCATCGACCTGCAAAACGAAAACCGCGAGCTGGTAAAAAATCTGCGCAAGTCGCACGAAATCGCCGACGATATTGAGGACGTAGCTACTGCCAGCCTGCTAGAAGTATACATCGACGAAGCCGAGCGTCGCGCTTGGTTCCTTTTCGAGGCCAGCCGCGAGGTGAATTAATTCATCCTCTGTTGAAATAAAAAGGCTCCCCGGCACAAACCGGGGAGCCTTTTTCATAAGCTTATCGCTAAGTGCAAAAGTTACTTTTTGCTGGTCTTCAGTTGAATCGAGCCACTCTTCAGCCCGTCGCCCGACACTTGCAGCGTGAGGGTGCCGGGCGTTTCGCTGGTTTGCACGATGGCTACGAGCTGGCCCTGGAACGCCTTCATGTGCGGCTCCTGGAAAGGCTCCAGGTTAGTAGCGTCGCCGTTGCCCACGGCGCGGAACTTACCGGCCCCGCTCACGGCGAAGTGTAATTGCTGGGTGGCCTCGGGGCAGAGGTTACCCTGCGCGTCTTCCACGCGGGCGGTCACGTAGGCTAGGTCCTGGCCGTCGGCCGTGAGCTGGGTGCGGTCGGTTACGAGCTTGATGTGGTGGGGCGCGCCGGCGGTGCGAATCTCTTCGCTGCCAATGACTTTGCCTTGGGCATCGTAGGCGACTACCTTAATGCTGCCGGGCTGGTACACCACGTCATTCCACCGGAGGCGGTAGCGCGTTTGGGGATCGGTGGCCCCGGGGCCGGCTTTGGTTTGGCGGCCCTGGCTCTTGCCATTCACAAATAGCTCGGCCGAAGTGCCGTTGGTGTAGCAGTACACGGGCGTTACCTGGCCTTCGCGGCCTTTCCAGGTCCAGTGCGGCAGCAGGTGCACGGTGGGCTGCTTAGGGTTCCACTTGGCGCGGTAGAGGTAATAGCGGTCCTTGGGCTGGCTGGCCAGGTCGATAATGCCGAAGTACGAGCTGTGCGAGGGCCATTTCTCGTCGTAGGGCGTGGGCTCGCCCAGGTAGTCGAAGCCCGTCCACACGAACTCGCCCAGCGCGTAGGGCAGGTCGTCCTGGGCCGCAAACTCGATGTCGGGAATCTGCGACCAGGGGCAGTACTCCACGTCATAGGAAGAGGACTGATTGTCGGGGTAGCGCTTTTCCTTGCCCATGTCCACCGGGAATTTATAGATGCCCCGCGAGCTGACCGTAGAAGCCGTTTCGGAGCCCAGCACGAAGCCCTGGGGCAACTTGCCGTAGGCGTCGGCGTACCAGGCGGGCTTGTAGTTGAAGCCCGGAATGTCGAGCACGGCCGCGATGCCATACTTGAAGTCGTCGCGGTAGCGGTCCATGCCCATGGTTACGGGGCGGGTAGGGTCTTCGCGGTGCACGATGTCTTGCAGGCGCTTGGCGATGGTCGGGCCTTCGGGCGTGCTTTGGTCGGGCACCTCGTTGCCGATGCTCCACATAATTACCGACGGGTGGTTCCGGTTGGCGTGCACCATGTTCACGAGGTCTTTCTCGCTCCACTCGTCGAAGTACTGGCTGTAGCCATTCTTCACCTTGGGTGCCTTCCACTCGTCAAACGACTCCACCATTACCATGAAGCCCATCTCGTCGCAGAGCGCCATCAGCTCGGGCGCGGGCATGTTGTGCGAGGTGCGGATGGCGTCGCAGCCCATGTCCTTGAGCATGGTGAGCTGGTGGCGCAGCGC
>CAJYVK010000160.1 GCA_913778455.1 uncultured Hymenobacter sp.
TCATGCCCGAACCCTGCGAACCCCTGCGAACCCCTGCGCGAACCCTCGTCGGGGCGACGCTTATCGCGCTGAGTGTTGGTCCCGCGCTGGGTCAGTCCATTACCCCGCTGGCCCCGGTAGTGCCCACCGTAGCGGTGCCCCCCCGGCTAGGGGCGGTAATAACTCGTTCGCCCCCGGCCCAGCCGGCGGCCACTACCCAGCCGCGCCAGGCAGCGCAGCGGCCATCGCGGCCGTTGATACTGCTCGATTCCACTATTATTGCCGGGCCGGGTCTTGGTCTGTTGAATCCGCAGGATATTGCTAGCATCGTCGTAGAGCGCGGACTCAAGGTACCCGCCAAATGGCGCGGCCTGGCGGCCGATGGGTTCATTGGCATTACGCTCAAGCCCCACGCCCGGCGGCTGCTCAAAACGGAGTCGTTGCAAGACATTCGCAAAAGACTCAAGCTGAAAGGACCAGTAAGGTATCAGCTCGAAGGCCGGCCGATTGACGACCCGACGCTGCGCATCGCTACTGCCGCCATTGCCCGGCTCGACGTCCAGCCGGTAACCGATGGTGCGGTAGTCGATATTCACTTGGCGGTGCCGCCGCCCGCCGTGCATCCGCCCGGCACTATTCTCATTCGGGGGGTGGCGAGTTCTTAACTTCTGCTCACATGCGTTTTAATTTTTCTGCAAGCCTGCTGCCCGCGCTGCTCTGCATAGGTAGCGCCTTTACCGCCCACGCCCAAACTGCCTCGCCCGTCGGCCCCGGCTGGGCCAGGAACAACGTCAACGGCGCAGTATTCCGCAAAAACTCGGTGGTGACGCAGGGCCGCGACCAGTACGTGGCCTACTACGACTCGGTGGGCTACGTCACGCTGGCCAAGCGCCGCCTGCCGGCCGGGCCGTGGCAGGTGCAGCGCACCGAGTATAAGGGCAACGTGAAGGACGCCCACAACGTCATCAGCCTCATGGCCGATGGCGCGGGCTACCTGCACCTGAGCTTCGACCACCACAACAACCCGCTGCACTACTGCCGCAGCACGGCCCCCGGGGCCTTGACCATGAGCGCCTTGCAGCCCATGACCGGCGACCGCGAGCAGAAAGTGAGCTACCCCGAGTTTTACCGCTACCCCAGCGGCGATTTGCTCTTCCTGTACCGCGACGGGGGCTCCGGCAACGGCAACCTCGTGCTGAACCGCTACGACGTGAAAACGCAGAAGTGGACGCGCCTGCACAGCGTGCTCATCGACGGCGAGGGCAAGCGCAACGCCTACTGGCAGGCCTGCCTCGACGCCCGCGGCACCATCCACATTTCCTGGGTGTGGCGCGAAAGCCCCAACGTGGCGTCCAACCACGACATGGCCTACGCCCGCTCCACCGACGGCGGTAAGACCTGGCAGAAAAGCACCGGCGAAAGCTACCAGCTCCCCATCACCGAGGCCACGGCCGAGTACGCCGCCCGCATTCCCCAAAACAGCGAGCTGATCAACCAGACCGCCATCACGACCGATGCGGCGGGCACGCCCTACATCGCCAGCTATTGGCGGCCGGCGGGCACGCAGGTGCCGCAGTATCAGCTTATTTACTTGGCGGGCAGAACCTGGCAAACTGCCCAGGTAAGCCAGCGCACCACGCCCTTCAGCCTGAGCGGGGTGGGGACGAAGAAGATTCCGATTTCGCGCCCGCAGCTGCTCGTGGCCAGCCAGAAGGGCAAAACGGCCGCCTACCTGCTCTACCGCGATGCCGAGCGCCAGGACCGCGCCTCGGTGCTGCACACCGCCGACATCACCCAGGGCCAGTGGACCGCCGCCGACCTCACCGCCAGTACCGTTGGCAACTGGGAGCCCAGCTACGACACCGAGCGCTGGAAAAAGGAGCGGGTACTCAGCCTGTTCGTGCAGCGCACCGGCCAGGGCGACGGCGAAACCCTCGAAAACCTGCCCGCCCAGCCCGTGTACGTGCTCGATTGGACGCCCGGCCAGCCCGTGCGCCCAGCCGGCCTCGCCGGGAAATCGGCCCCGGCCGGTACCCCCGCCGGCGCGACCGGTGCCGCTACGCCCGCCGCCGACTACAAGCTCGTGTGGGCCGACGAATTCAACCAGCCCGGCCCGCCCGACCCTAAAAACTGGCAGTTCGAAACCGGCTTCGCCCGCAACCACGAGCTGCAATGGTACCAGGCCGACAACGCCCGCTGCGAAAACGGCCAGCTCGTGATTGAGGCCAAAGCCGAAAACCGCCCCAACCCGACCTACAAGCCCGGTAGCACCGACTGGCGCACCAGCCGCCCCACCATTACGGCCACCTCGGCCAGCCTCAACACCAGCGGCCGGCACCAGTGGCAGTACGGCCGCTTCGAGATGCGGGCCCGCATCGATGCCCGCGCCGGCCTCTGGCCCGCGTTTTGGACGCTCGGCGTAACCAAGCCCTGGCCCAGCAACGGCGAAATCGACATCATGGAGTACTACCAGGGGAAGATCCTGGCCAACGTGGCCAGCGGTACCACCAAGCCCTACACCGCCAAGTGGCACAGCGAAACCAAGCCCGTCGCCAGCTTCGCCGACCCCGAGTGGAGCAAGAAGTTTCACGTCTGGCGCATGGACTGGGATGCGCAGGCCATCCGCCTCTATGTCGATGACCTGCTGCTCAACGAAACCCCGCTCAGCCAGACCGTGAACCAGGACGGCACCGGCTTCAACCCCATGATGCAGCCCCACTACGTGCTGCTCAACCTCGCCCTGGGCGGCGACAACGGCGGCGAGCTGGCCCCCAGCAGCCTCCCCAGCCGCTACGAAATCGACTACGTGCGGGTGTACCAGCGCCCGTAGCGGGGTGGTGGCGCAACCAACAAAGAGGCCACCGGGCAATGCTGCCCGGTGGCCTCTTTCTGTTCTGGTCCTGCGTGATTTTTACCCTGTCATGCTGAGCCTGCGAAGCATCTACTCACGTTTGGGTGAATCCATTCAGGACAAACCTTATAGGCACGATAAGATGCTTCGCAAGCTCAGCATGACGGACGTTATTGGTATCAAATACTTATCCTGTAAGCACTTTAGGGTAGGGTACAGGTTGTCGCACTAGTTGGCCGCCTACTGCGGCACGCTCTCCGTCACGGCCGCGAATACCTTCTCGGCGGGCAAGTCTTCCATGCAGCTGGTGCCCAGGCGGCAGGTGCCCCGGTAGAAGCACACGCACTGTCGGTTGGGGCCGACGAGCTGGCCGCGACCGTAGAGGTCGAATTCGTGCGGGTTGAAGATGTTGTTCATCAAGATGGTGGGCTTGCGTAGCGCGATGCTGATGTGCATGCCCATCGTCACCTGCGTCACGATGCCAGCCATCTGGTTCATCAGGTTGATAAACTGGGGGAGGGGGAAGGTGCCCAGGTACGTAGCGCCGGTGGCGGCTTGCAGCTCCAGGTTGCGCGGGTGCTCGGCCTCGCCGCCCAGCAGCACGGGCGCGTAGCCGGCGGCTTGCAGCTGGGTGATGAGCGCGACCCACTTTTCGGTGCTCCAGAGGCGGGTGGTCCAGCGGTCGCCGCAGCCGGTGTTGAGGCCGATGCGCGGGCCGGCGGCAGCCGGGGGCAGGGCCGACCAGTCGTAGCCCTTGTCGTCGTGGGTGTCAAACACGTACTCCTCGCCCCGGAACTCAAAGCCGCAGAGCTCGAAGATTTCCTGCACGTAGGGTTTGGTATTGCCCAGGCTCAGCTGGTCGAAGACGCCGGTGAGGTACTTGTGGTCGGCCTGCTCGTTGATGGGCCACGGCACGCCGTCGTAGGGCCGCAGGGTGTAGCCAAACTTGGCGGGGGCCTGCACGTTGAGCAACAGGGCGCAGGCTTCTTTCTCCTTGTCGAGGTTGATGGCGACGTCGAACTGCCGGGCTTGCAGCTGCAAGGCGCTGGCGTAGTCGAACTTCAGAATCTCCTCAATCTGCCCCTGCGGCAGAATGGCCGGCGTGAGCGTAAGCCAGGTAATGTAGCAGCCCGGGTGCTCTTGCCGCAACCGCCGCAGCAGCGGCGTGGTCCGAATCACGTCGCCGATGGCCCCGAGCTTGATGAGCAGAATGCGCTTCGTAACCGGCTCGTACACGGGGCAGTCCCCGCACTGGTAGCCGTGCTCCTTGTTGGGGCGGCAGGGGAGGTCGCCGCGAAAAAAGCGGCAGTCGGGACGAACGGGGATGTCGTGAAGGAATTCGGACACGGAGAGAATAGGCGGTAATTAAAACGTACAAAAGTAGGCGCTACCCCGCCACGCGGGCGGGATGGCGCCTGCATCGCGGCGGGCGCGGCGGGGGGACAGCACCGCGCCCGCCGCTCTCGCTACCGCCCCACGTAGCCGCTGGGCGTAAGCGCCCGCAGCTCGGCTTTCACGTTTTCGGGTACGTTCAGCTCATCAACAAACTGGGCCAGCGTGGCGGCCGAGATAGCCCCGCCGGTGCGGGTGAGCTGCTTGAGGGCGTTGTAGGGGTCGGGGTAGTTTTCGCGCCGCAGGATGGTTTGAATGGGCTCGGCCAGTACGGCCCAGTTCTGATCGAGGTCGCGGGCAACGGCGCTTTCGTCGAGCGCCAGCTTGCCCAGGCCCCGCGCAATGGCACCCAGCGCGATGAGCACGTGGCCCAGCGGCACGCCCAGGTTGCGCAGCACCGTCGAGTCGGTGAGGTCGCGCTGCAAGCGCGAAATGGGCAGCTTGGCCGCGAAGTGCTCCAGCAGGGCGTTGGCCACGCCCAGGTTGCCCTCGGCGTTTTCAAAGTCGATGGGGTTTACCTTGTGCGGCATGGCTGAAGAGCCTACCTCACCGGCTTTTAGCGTCTGCTTGAAGTAGCCCAGCGAGATGTACTGCCACACGTCGCGGCACAGGTCGAGCAGGATGGTATTGAGACGCTTCCAGCCGTCGCAGAAGGCCGCCAGGTTGTCGTAGGGCTCAATCTGGGTGGTGGGGAAGGTGCGGCTCAAGCCCAGCGTATCGTTCACGAAGCCGTCGGCAAAGCCGTGCCAGTCGATGGCCGGGTACGCCACGAAGTGGGCGTTGAACCCGCCCGTGGCGCCGCCGAACTTGGCCGCGTACGGCACCTGCTGGAGCAGGGCCAGCTGCCCGTGCAGGCGCGCCACAAATACGTGCAGCTCCTTGCCCAGCCGGGTGGGGGAGGCGGGCTGGCCGTGGGTGCGGGCCAGCATGGGCACCTGCGCCCAGCCGTCGGCCAGGGCGGTGAGCTGGCTGACCACCGCCGCGAAGCGGGGTAGCAGCACGTCGGCCATTGCCTCCTTGAGGCTGAGCGGAATGGCCGTGTTATTAACGTCTTGCGAGGTCAGGCCGAAGTGAATAAACTCCAGGTAGCTGCCCAGCCCGAGCTTGGTAAAGGCGTCGCGCAGGTAGTATTCCACGGCCTTCACGTCGTGGTTGGTCACGGCCTCGTGGGCCTTGATGGCCTGGGCCTCAGCTTCGCCAAACTGCTGATACAGGCCGCGCAGCGCCGGAAACACCTCGGCCGGTACGTCGGCCAGCTGCGGTAGCGCGGCCTGGCACAGCGCAATGAAATACTCAACCTCGACCTGCACGCGGTAGCGCATCAGCGCCAGCTCGGAGAAATAAGGGCTGAGCGGGGCGGTTTGGCGCTGGTAGCGGCCGTCGAGCGGCGAAAGGGCAGTAAGCATACGGGGGAATCAGAGCTGGTTTGCGGCTGCAAAATTAGCGGGCAGCCGGGCGCGACCGGGGCTGGCCTCCGCAAAAAGTCCCCCTTGCCAAATCGAATTAGCTCCTAAAACCGCCGGGCTTTCTCCCAAAAACCGAAACCGGAAACCCCTTGCCGGGGTAACTTTGCGGGTATGCGCGTATCCGCCCTTGCTAAAAAACGAATTATTTACGCCCTTGGCGGTCTGCTAGCGGTGCTGCTGCTGGCCCTGGGCGTGTTCTTATGGAAGCGCCAGCAGCTGCTCAACTACACCCTGGCGCAGGTCAAAACTAAGGTGGAGGCCCGCTACCCCGCCACGCTCACGCTCGGCCCGGCCCGCTTTACGGGGCTGAAGACGGTAGAAATCAGTGGAATGAGCCTGGTGCCCACGGCCGCCGCCGGCCCCACCGCCGCCGGCGATACCCTGCTCACGGCCCGCCGCCTGCAAGCCAGCCTGAGCTTGCGCTCACTGTTTGCCGGCCGGCCGGTTTTCAGCGAATTGCAAATCGACCGCGCCCACCTCACTGCCCACAAGGACAGCGAGGGGGGGAATAATTTTTCCTTCCTGCTCAAAAAGCAGGGTACCGCCCCGGTGGTGGAGCGCGATACGGCCCGGGGCCGCAACTACGGCCTGCTGCTCAACCAGGTGCTCGACGCGGCCTTCGGCAACGTGCCCGGCGCGGCCGACTTCCAGCAGTTTGTAGTGAGCTACGACAGCCCGCACCACCGCGTGCAGCTGCTCATGCCCCGCCTGCGCATCGACGACGGTGAGGTGGAAGGCCGCCTCAGCGCCAACGTTGACTCGGTGGTCAACGAGCTGGGCGTGAGCGGCACCATCGACCCCGGCGACGACGAGCTCGACCTGCGCCTGTACGGCGTAAAAGGTTCGGTGCAAGTGCCCTACGTGGCCCGCCGCTTCGGGGCGCTGGTATCGTTCGATACCGTGCGGGTGCAGCTCACGGGCAAAGACTTCGCGGCCGACGAGCAGACCGGCGGCCAGCTCACGGTGCGCGGCTCGGTGGCCGCCCGCAATTTCAGCTTCTTCCATAAGCGACTGTCGTCCGAAGACATCGTGGTGCAGCGCGGGCAGCTCGACTTCGTAGCCACGCTGGGCCGGGGCACCTTCGCGCTCGACCCCGGCACGCGGGCCGTGCTCAACCAGCTCGTGTTCCACCCCGAAATCGCGGTGCGCCTCAAGCCTAGGCTGGCCGTCAAGCTGAAAGTTGATTCGGACCCCACGGCTACCAACGCTTTCTTCAACTCGCTGCCCGCGGGCATGTTCGACGTGGTGGCGGGCACGGCGGGCACCGGCACGCTGGCCTACCACCTCCAGGCCGACGTGGACATGGCCCAGGTTGACAGCTTGCACCTATCCTCGTCGCTCCAGCCCAGCAAAGATTTCAGCATCACCCACTTTGGGGCCGAAGACCTGAGTATGCTGGAGCGGGAATTCCCGTTCACGGCCTACAACGACAAGGGCGACTCGCTGCGCACCTTCATGGTGGGCCCGAGCAATCCCGACTTCACGCCCTTCGACCGGGTGTCGCCCTTCATGCCGGCCGTCATCCAGACCACCGAAGACCCGCAGTTCTTCAAGCATAAGGGCTTTATGGAAAAGGCGTTTGTAAACGCGGCCATTCAGGATATCAAGGAAAAGCGCTTTGCCCGGGGCGGTAGCACGCTCAGCATGCAGCTGGTGAAAAACGTGTTTCTGAGCCGCGAAAAGACCATCGGCCGCAAGGCCGAGGAAATGCTTATGGTGTGGCTCATCGAAAACTGGCTGGTCGACCGCACGCACACGCTCACCAAGCAGCGCATGTTCGAGATTTACCTCAACATCGTGGAGTGGGGGCCGACGGCCTACCGCTGGCCCAGCGGCAAGCGTGGGGTGTACGGCATCAGCGAGGCGGCGCTGTTTTACTACGCCAAGCGGCCCAGCGAGCTCAACCTGGGCGAGTGCATCTACCTGGCCAGCATTATTCCCAAGCCCAAGTACTACCGCGAGTCGTTCAACGTGTACGGCGAGCTGCGCGGGCCGACGCGCTGGTTTTTCCGCTTCATTGCCGACATCATGCAGAACAAGGGCCTGATTACCCCCAATCAGCGCGACAACCTTAACTACTCGGTAAGCCTCAAAGGCCCGGCTAGCAAGTACATCGTGCGGGCCGTGCGCGACACCGTGCGGGCCGTGCAGCCCGGCGACACCGCCGAGCTCGCCCCGCTCAACCTCGTTGACCTGCTTAATACCGGGGCGCAGCCCACGCCCGCGCCCGCTCCGGTGCCCGGTCCTAAGCCTTAAAATAGCTCGGCCGTTAGCCATCGTAAAACCTCCGGCCCGGTTCTTGGTTATCAGCAGCTTTCCTGCACATTACGCACCCGTTTTATGAAACTCTCGGTTCTTGCCCTGGCTGCCGCCGCTACGCTCAGCCTAGCCTTCACCACCCCCCGCCCCAAGCCCATGCACCCCACCGAGACCGCCGCTACGCCCGGCACCGTCTACGACTTCACCGTGAAGACTATCGACGGTAAAGACGTGAAGCTGAGCAAGTACAAGGGTAAGAAGCTGCTCATCGTAAATACCGCCTCCAAGTGCGGCTTCACCCCGCAGTATAAAGAGCTGGAAGAGCTGTCGAAAAAGTACGGCAACAAAGTGACCGTGCTGGGCTTCCCCTCCAACAGCTTCAACCAGGAGCTGGCCTCTAACGAGGAGGTATCGGCGTTCTGCGAGAAGAACTACGGCGTTACGTTCCCGCTCTTCTCCACCGTATCGGTAAAGGGCGACGACGCCACCCCGCTCTACAAGTTTTTGGCTGATAAAAACAAAAACGGTGCAGTAAGCGATGCCCCGAACTGGAACTTCTGCAAGTACCTGGTCGATGAGAAGGGCCACGTGGTGGCGTTCTACCCGTCGAAAGTGAAGCCGTTGAGCGACGAGCTCGTGACGGCCATCAATAAGTAACAACCCCGTAGTCTTTATTCTGTCATGCTGCGCTTGCGAAGCATCTACTCCCGCTAGGGCAATTGCCCAGCCGTGGCGAGATGCTTCGCAGGCGCAGCATGACAGTTCGTTTTTTATGTCTCCCTGGATTTCCGCTTTTCGCCCCCGCACGCTGCCGCTGGCCCTGGCTAGCATTCTCACGGGCGGCTTTCTGGCCAAGGCCGCTGGGCACTTCAACGGCCCGGTAGTGGGGCTGGCGGCCCTCACCACCATTCTGCTGCAAATCCTGAGCAACCTGGCCAACGACTACGGCGACTCGCAAAACGGGGCCGATAGCGTACACCGGCAGGGTCCGCAGCGGGCCGTGCAGAGCGGGGCCATCACCCCCGCCGAGATGAAGCGGGCCATGTGGGGCTTCGGCGCGGCGGCGCTGGTGAGCGGCGTGGCGCTGCTGCTGCTGGCTCTGGGGCTGGCCGGGGCGTGGGTGCTGGGGGCTTTTTTCGCGCTGGGGCTGGCGGCCATCTGGGCGGCCGTCAACTACACGGCGGGGAATAATCCATACGGCTATGCCGGGTTGGGCGACATCTCGGTGTTTCTCTTTTTTGGCATTGTGGGCGTGTGCGGGACCTACTTTTTGCAAGCTTACGCGCAGCAGCACGAGGTAGCGCAGGCGCTGCCGCTGGTAGTGTTGCTGCCTGCCGCCGCGCTGGGTTGCTTTGCTACGGCGGTGCTGAACGTCAATAATATCCGCGATATCGCGTCGGATAAGCTGGCCGGGAAAATCACGGTGCCGGTGAGGCTGGGGCCGCAGCACGCCCGCCGCTACCACTGGCTGCTGCTGGTGCTGGGCGTGGGCGCGGCGGTGCTCTACGTGGCGCTCACCTACCACTCGCCCTGGCAGTGGCTGTTCGTACTGAGCCTGCCGCTCTTCGTTTTCAACGGCCTGCAAGTGTGGCAGCGCCAGGAGTCCATGAAAATCGACCCCTTGCTCAAGCAGATGGCATTGAGTACGCTGGTTTTCACGCTGCTCTTCGGCATCGGGCAGATTTTGTAGCGTCGCCCTAGAAACTACCCTAAACGGCCTACGGGGCTGGCCATGCTTCACTCCCGAAGCGCGGCCAGCCCCGGCGGTTTTCTGGCTAGTACAGCTTGCCTGTGCGCTTGTTCAAGGCGGGCACCGACACAATGAGGTCACGGAGCCAGGTGGGGCGCGGCCGGGGCTGCTTGTCGAGCTGCGCCCGCCATTCCTCGTCGGTGAGGCGGGTTTTATTGGTAAACTCGTAGTAGCTGAAGATGGCACCCCGTGCTAGTACGGGTACGCCACCGATGTCCACAACCACGTAGAGTACGTCGGCCGCGCCCACGGCTTCCTCCAGCACATCCTCGTTATGGGCGTACACGTCGGCCACCAGGCCAATGTGGCGCTCGCGGTCGGGTAGCGGCTCAAAATATTCCAATTTGAGCGTGCGGAGCGTAAGCTCTTCTACC
Organism: uncultured Hymenobacter sp.; assembly: GCA_913778455.1. Taxonomy (GTDB): domain Bacteria; phylum Bacteroidota; class Bacteroidia; order Cytophagales; family Hymenobacteraceae; genus Hymenobacter. The sequence goes on from CAJYVK010000160.1 coordinate 10,072, forward strand.
TTACCGCCGATGGTAGTGAGGTCGCCCATCTCGTCGAAGGAGAGGTTTTGGTGCGCTACTTCCTTGCGGGCCAGCGTTTGCAGCTTCACTACTAGGCTGCTCAAGTCTTTATTGAGGCTGTCGAGGTGTGGCGTGTTGGCGTGCAGGCGATGCAGGGTCTGATTTTGGAATGCCAGCAGGGCCACGGCGCGATCCCAGAACGGTAGGTTGGGCTCCACGTAACCGAGGTGGTGGGGCGGGGGCGGGCCGCCGCCAGGGCCGCCCATCTCAGCTCCGACGGGCTGCTCGGTGTACAGCAGCAGATCGTGCTTGAGCTCGGCCCAACCGCCGAGCGCGGTGCTGAGATTGCGGCGCTGCCAGGCCGGCGTCCGGGCAAAGTAGGGCGGGTTGGGGTCGGGGTTGGGCGCGTTGAGGCCCAGCAACACCTGCATGGTTTTGGTGTACAGGTTCTGGTCCCAGTTGTTGTAGCTGGTAAATTTCTGCTGCACCGCCCGCAGCGTATCGGGGTAGGCAGGCCAGCGGCTGGCCTCCTTGTAGTGGGTGAGCAAAATATCCTCGGCCGTGCGGTTGCCGAAGGCGGCGAAGGCATCGAGGCCCTTCGGGAACGGTCGCTTGGGCTGGGGATTCAGCACTTCGGTGAGGCGCGATAAAATCTCGGCGTCGAAGGTGTAGCGCCCGGCCGTGAACAGCAGCGTGGGCCGCTCCAGCGCCACCTTGGCCTTGGCCGAGGCACCCTTGGGGCGAATGCGGTCGGTGCCCGCCGCCACGAGCTGCTGCCCCAGACGGGCCAGCGTGGCGGGCGCGGCTAGCTGGTCGAGCGATTGCCCGGCGTAGTCGGTTTGCAGCAGGCGCAGCAGGTGCGTCAGCGAGCGGTTGTCCTCGTCGCCCACCAGCACGTCGAGTACGCGCGTGAGGCTGGCAAAGCCCTGGATGGCCTGCGGGCTGGCCGCCAAGGCTTTGGCCAGGGCCACCGCGTGCAGCAGCCCGGCATCCGAATCCAGAAAGATGGGAGCCGTATTCAGCCACTTCACCGTGCGGAAGTAGCGCCGCGTGGTGTCGTTGCGGGTGTACATCCCCCGCGGCTTCAGGGCCTGGTATTGAAAGAGCGAGTCTTGTAAGAAATTGGAGCCTTTGTCGATGGCTCCCGTGCTGCGCGTTACCTCCGTAGCTACCTGGTCGGCGTAGGCCCCGGCGATGGGGGCGCTGCTGCCCGTGAGCAGGTTGCGGCCGATGGCGTAGTAGGCGGCGGCCCACTCGGCCGCCTCACGGGCGGCGGGGTTTTGGCTCTGGGTGGCCAGCGCCTGGGCCTGGGTGGTGCCCTGGCGCAGCATCTGGGCCACGATGGGCGCGAGGCGGACTTCCTCCACGTCGCTGAGAATGCCGTTCAGGTACTTGTGCAGCAGCTGAAGGATGAGGTCGGTGGTGACGAAGTTGGGCGTGTAGCTGTATTCGTTCTGGTCGTAGATATAAAACAGCTGCTCCTCGCGGGTGGGCACGATGACGAAGTTGTTGCGGGCCAGCACCGGGCGCATGGCCGGCGTAAACGGTTCCTCGCGCTGGTTTACCACGAAGTCGAGCCCGATCATGGGGTAGCCCCCCTGCGTGGCTACGCGGTGCGGCAGCAAGGCCAGCTCCTGGGCGTGAATTTTGGCGGCGAAGGCGGCCTCCTGCTTGTTGAGCGGGATCTTAATGGGCACGGCCTTGGCGATTACTACGCCCTGGTCGTTGTAGGTGTCGCTCTCCCACACCGGCCGGTACCACGCACGCTTATCAAAATAAGCTCGCAGCGTGCTGTTCATGAAGCAGTAGCCGTTGCGGGCGTACAGCTCGTTGCGCAGCAGTAGCAGATCGAGGTAAGATTTACCGGCTAAGCTTTGGTTGAAGTCAAACGGTGGGAGCGTGGCCTGGTGCGAGCCTTCGGTTTGCCCGAATTTATTATCGGATTCGCCGTACTTATAAAACTCGGCGATGTCGGGCCGCTGATACAGCTTGGCCAGTTGGCTTTTATCCTCGGTCAGAACTACGGGCACCAACTCGCCGAAGCCGTTGTCCTGGGCGGTGTCGGAGTAAACCGGCTGGGTTGGGAGGGCGTTCGTGGCAGTGGCCGGCGCGGTACGCGTTCGCCGCCATTGGTAAATGCCCAGGCTGGCCAGTATCAAGGCCAGCACGCCCAGTACCACGAGTAGAGGTTTGTTTTTCATCGAGCAGAAAAAAGGGGAGCGGCAACGGCTTAACGGGCTTGCACGAAGGCGCGGTAGGCCCCAGCCCGGGATAGCCGCCGCGCCAGGAACTTATCGAGCACCAGCCCAAAGCCCTGCCAATAATACTGCCCGATGCAGTAGCGCCCCCCGGGCTCCTGCTCAATAGTCTGCACGTAGGTACGGTCTGGCTTAAGCACCGCTTTGAAATACAGGATATTGAACATCAGCCGGGAGCCGCGCCAGCGGGGCCGCAGCGCGCCCGTGCTGTCGAGGCTATACACAAAAAGCCGCCGCCGCACCACCTTATCCAGGGGCGTGCGCTTAACGGGACCAATAAGCAGGTCGGGGTGGCCGTCGTTGTCCACGTCGCCCTGCGCCAACCGGTACACCGGAAAGCCCAGCGGCAGCACCGATTCGGCGTCGCCGGAGCGGGCCCGCACCTGGTACTGTCGCAGGTGGGGCAGGTAGCGCAGCCGCACGGTGGTGCGGGCCCCGGCCGGGCCAGCCAGCACGAGGTGCGGCACCAAGTAGGTGGGCTGTGCGTCGGCCGCTGCGGGCGGGGCGGTGGGCCGGGCCAGCCAACTGCCGTCGGCCTGGGCCAGCAGCTCGCTGCTGCTGTCAGCCGGGGCCAGTCGTTGGGCGAGCGCCTGCCGGGCGCTGGCATCGGCGGGGTGGGGGAGAACCGGGGCGAGGTGCAGCGGGCGCAGGTAAGTAGCCCCCGCCGCGCCGTTTCGGAAGGCAACGTCGGCTTGCGCAGCCAGGGCGGTAGCCCCGCCGCGCTGGTCAAACAAGAAATTTCCCAAACTGTACGCGATGGGCCGGCCCCGGTAAAACTCTAGCGGCTGCACCACGTGCGGGTGCGCCCCCACCACGGCCGCCGCGCCCGCGTCGATCAGGTCGTGGGCCTGCTGGCGCTGTTCGGGGCTGGGCTGGGCCGCGTACTCGGTGCCCCAATGCAGATACACGAGCAAAGCCCGCTCGGGAAAGAGCGTTTTGTACGTGGCTACGCGCTCGCAAAGGGTGGCAAAATCGCGCCCGCACACGCAGCCTTCGCCGGGAATGCGCTGAGTCAGGCTGGAATAGCTGAACACGGCCACGGTGCTGTCGGCCCCCAGCACCGTGGGCAGGCAACCCGCGAGGGTGTCGGGCTGGTAGCCCAGCTGGCCCAGCCGGACGTGCCGCAGGGCGCGACTGGTAGCACGCAGGCCCGGTAAGTGCTGGTCGAGCGTGTGGTTGTTGGCGAGCGCGAGGTGGGTAAAGCCCAGCCGGCGCAGCCACCCCGCCCACTGCGGATTACCCTGAAAGACAATCGCCTTGCGAGCCGGTCGGGCAGTATCGGTGAGCGGGCATTCGAGGTTGCCGATCACGTAGCGGCTGCCGGCCCACAACTGGCGGGCCGTGCGGCGCAGGGCGGCGCTATCGCGGGCCAGGGCGGTGGGTACGCTGCGGGCCAGCAGCACGTCGCCCACCAGGCTCACCCGCACGGCGGGTGGCGCAGTGGGGGCCGCGCAGCCCGCCAGGGCCAGCAGCGCGGCCCACCAGCAAAGAGTAGGGTTGAGTAAGCGGCTAAAAGTCAGCATCCAATCCCAACCGTTGCTTCATTTCCTGCAAAGCGGGATATTTCTCGGCCAGGTAAGCAAACTTGTCATTCGAGGTATAGAGCTTGCGGCCGGTGGGGGCGCTGGCGGCCACCTCCGTTTGCACCGTGAGGCCGGCGTGACCGGTGCGCCGCCGCAGCTCGGCCATGAACTCGGCCCGGAAGTCATTGAACTGCACCACCTGCACCGGGTTGTCCACGGTGAGGGTGATCACGTGGTCGGCCCCGGCCGCCACCGGCCGGTTGAGCACCATAAACTCGCTCATCTTATCCTGGGCGCGGCGCTCCTCGGCCAATTGCTTCCACACGCTTTGCAGCAGCTCGGGCGCGATGGGCGGCAGCGAGCCGGTGGGCACGGCCGGGGTGGCTTCGGCCGCCGTCGGCGCGGCGGGCCGGGCTGCGGGCGCAGTGGGCGTGCCGACATCGCGCAGGCCGGGCAGGCGGTTGCCCAGGCTGGGCAGCTTGGGCAGAGCCGGGAGCGGGGCGGGGCCGCCGCTGGGGGCGGCCGTAGCGCCCGGGCGCACGTCGGTGGGGCGGTGGGTGGGCTCCAGCCCCTGCATGCTGGGGCGGCCGGTTTCAACGTGCGGCAGCGTGTCGCGCACCTGGTGGCGCGGCGTCACGGGCTCGGCCGGGTCGGGCTCGATGCTGGGCGTGGGGTGCAGTTCGCGCACGCCGCTGGCCACGGGCAGCGGCTCGGGGCCGTCGGCCGGGGCGTTGGTTTCGGGCTCGGAGCTGGCCGCGGGTGCCGGTTGGCGCGTCGGGGCGGGGGCGCTGGGCGCGGTCGGGCTGGCGGGGCCGGGGTTCAGGCCGTTAGTTTTTTTTTTAGCCTCGCCGCCGGCACCGGGCGCGAGGTCGCGTACAAACTGCACGGCCCCGTTGAGGTAGGCCAGCTTCATGAGCGTGAGCTCGACGTGCAGGCGCTGATTCTTGGCTTGCTTGAACTCGCGGTCGCACTGGCTCACCAGGTTCAGGGCCGAGAGCAGGAAGGGTAATGGCGCAGCCTGGGCCTGGCGCACGTACTGCTGCCGGATGTTGTCGCTCACCTCCAGTAGCTGCACCGTCACGGGGTCTTTGCACACGAGCAGGCCGCGCAGGTGCTCGGCGGTGCCTACCACGAAGTTGTGGAGGTCGAAGCCCTGCTGCATCACCGAATCGAGCAGCAGCAGCGCGGCCGACAGGTTTTCGCGCAGCAGCGCATCGACCAGCCGGAAGTAATAGTCGTAGTCGAGGATGTGCAGGTTTTGCACTACCTCCTTGTATGTCAGATTATTGCCCGCAAACGTTACCTGTTGGTCAAACATCGAGAGCGCGTCGCGCAGGCCGCCGTCGGCCTTCTGGGCCAGCAGGTGTAGCGCGTCGTCGTCGGCGCTGACGCCCTCGCTCGTGGCCACGTAGCGCAGGTGCTCCCGAATGTCCTCCACCCGGATGCGGTTGAAGTCGAAAATCTGGCACCGGCTCAGGATGGTCGGAATAATCTTGTGGCGCTCAGTCGTAGCCAGAATAAAAATGGCGTAGCTCGGCGGCTCCTCCAGCGTCTTCAGAAACGCGTTGAAGGCCGCATTCGAGAGCATGTGCACCTCGTCGATAATGTAGATCTTGAAGCGGCCCTGCTGTGGGGCGTAGCGCACCTGCTCCACGAGCGAGCGAATGTCCTCCACGGAGTTATTTGACGCCGCATCGAGCTCGTGCACGTTGAAGGAAGCATTTTCCTGAAACGCCACGCACGAAGCACACTTACCGCAAGCCTCCGCCTCGGGCGTGAGGTCGGTGCAGTTGATTGTCTTGGCCAGAATACGGGCGCAGGTGGTCTTACCCACCCCCCGCGGCCCGCAAAACAGAAACGCCTGCGCCAAATGCTGGCTCAGAATGGCGTTCTGTAAAGTGGTGGTGACGTGCTGCTGCCCCACCACGCTCCGAAACGTGGCCGGGCGGTACTTCCGAGCCGAAACAACAAAATTTTCCATAATCGATACTCCCACAAAGATACCGCCCGATGTAGGGTAAGCTTTAGCTTGCTCCCCGCTTGAACGAGGCAACCGGACGAATATCCAACGGAACAAATTCCCGCCCCAAAACATTTATTATCCGAAGCGCGTATCTTTGCGCCCCGCCTAGCTCTTCGGAGCCGCGGCACTCGTTCTTTCTAACTTGGGGATGACCGGAATTGACAGCTTGCGCAAGTTGCGGGTAAGCGTGCCGGGAGTTGATGGAAGCTCTCCCGCCAAAAAATCTATCAAAAAACAACTGGCGACTATTCGTACGCCATGGCTGCCTAGTTTAGAACTACGCACTGCCATCGTGCCGCCCGGGTAAGTTTTTACACCTGGGAGTTCGGCGCGTCGTAAGTAGAAACTAGCCACCGGAGAACCGTGATTCGGTGGCGAAGCCCAACTGCGGATAAGGGAAGCTCAAAGGCCTGATGTGCGCCCGGGCTTCTTCGAAAATCCAAGCATAGATACGCACGTAGAAAGCCCGTCGGCTTCCTTGTCTGGACCAGGGTTCGAATCCCTGCATCTCCACTGAAAACCCCGTTTCCGGCCTGGAAGCGGGGTTTTTGTTTTTGCGGGTGAAACGGCGGTAAAAATTCCGCCGCAACGGCTTGCATACGGTTAGCCCGTCGTCGGGCTGGCCTAATTGGGTAGTAAGTGCGCATTATGACACTGCTGAGCGCCTCGCGCTCGGCTCCCGCATCCCCGAAGTATAATTGAAATACTTTCGGGTAGGCAATTGCGAGTACGTTGCCTGACCTAGTAATAAATCTCCATAGAGAAGCGCCATCGGCACCCCGCTAGCCAACCGAAAGGCTGGTGAGCATCTACGCCGCTGGCTGGCCCAAGTGAAAGCCCCGCTACCAGCGGGGCTTTTTTTATGTTCGACCCTGAGCGTTACTTGTGAAAAATAAGTCTCATTCTGTTAGCATGTTGTGCGGGGTAATGATAAAATAATTAGCATGTGTTTTGCTAACGAGAGTGTCACTAACTAATTTAGCAAAAGAAAGTGACACGGCCGTGAAAACCTTCTGATTTCTCCCATCTTTTCCCCTTTTTACCCATGCAGAACCATTCTTTAGATGACCTGATCATCAAGCCGCAACCGCTTACCGGCCGCATGCGCTCGTTCGTTCCTACCACGCCTTGGCTAGACGGTCCGTTGTCGGACGCGAACCTGGACGGAGTGCAAATTGCTAAAATTGGTAGTACTTACTACCGCGAAGCTTATCCGACCGGGGAAACCCACCGCGTGAACGTACTAGAACTGGGCCTGGTCCCGGACGGGGTAACGCGCAACGAGCAAATTCTGGCCGATGCCATGAGCCGGCTGCCTAAGAATACCACCTTCTTTTTTCCGGCCGCCAAACAGCCCTATTTGTTTGGTCCACTGCCCGCGAAACACAATAATTTTGACGGCTACCCCGTCGCCATCAACTGCGATACCTCGGGTGCCTGGTTTGTGGGGGAGGGCGACGACAGCAAAATTCAGCTCATGCCTGGCACGGCCGGTTTCCAGGTAACGGGCGGCCTGTCTCCGCGCATCACTGTCTTTCGCGATTTGAACATCATCGGCGCCGGAAGTGGCGCTGGCGGCGATGGGCTAGAAGCCGACGGTTCTCCCAGCCTGGACTACGGTAAGTATCGTGGTAATGGCATCAATGCCTACGGCCAGGTGTTGCTCGACAATGTGAACGTGAGCAACTGTTCGGGGCACGGCGTGAAGATTTTTGGTTTCAGCTATATTCACGTTAAAGGGCTGCCCTTCTCCGTCAAAGGCAGGACGGAAACCGGGCTTTACTTTTATCCGGATGAGCTGAGTCAGATAGCGAAAGTCGGCTACGGGTGGCAGGTTGAATACCAAGGCCAGCTCACCTCCGTTGTTGCTCTGGAAGGGTATCGCCTTGGTATCGACCAACTAGCAGGGATGACGGCCGCCAATCCGGCGGAAATTATCATCACGCCGCAGGGCGGGCCGTTGATTGCCGACAACAGCGATATTTTTGGTGGTAACTACGACTTCAACGCGGGTTGCGGTATCTATATCCAGGGTGATGATGCTAACCAGACGCGTATTTGGGGTGGCTCGATGCGGGAGAACGGTTACTGGGGCTTGGCTGACTTGTCTTTTCTGGGCACGTTTTGCTACAGTATGCACTTCACGCGCAACGGCAAGTCTTTCAACGATATCAATGCCCATAAACTAGAAGTCGGCCCTTACTTTACGGCATTCCCAACCGCACGTAGCGGGTACTTTGGCGTCTACACCGAAGGAGGCAATCAGGGTAAAGCACGCATCTCGGACAATACGCAGGTGATTGGCGGTTTAAATGAGGCCGGTATCGAAGGCTCGGGCTTTACGCTGCTGGGGGCCAATGCGAACAACCTGCGAGCCGGCAATGTGCACTTCAACGAGCTGGGCATGCTCTTTTACGATAACGGCGGCCAGCCTACTACCTTCCGGCAGTGGCCGTGGGGCCTGGGCTTCGGGTTTGGCAACCCCGAATATGGCCAGACCCCGCACCCGTTCCTGACCTTCGTCGGAGAAGGAAGCTTGGTGAACACGCCCAGCGAGTACAATGCCGGACGTCGGGTCAAGGTGCATGGGGTAAGCATTCCCACGCTCTACCAAGGTCCGTTTTGTCACTTGGCTGCCGGTAGCCTGTACGAGGCAATTCAGTTGATGAATCCCGATACCCAGATCATCCAGCAGGATACCGTCACCCTGTACAACGGCAGCAACCTCGACACGAAGACGCCGCTCAAATATGTGTGTTATCAGGGCGGTACGCCTGCCACTGCCAAGTGGCGGCCCGAAGGGTACGGTATCGGCCCGGTAGCGGACCGTCCTGCCAACTCGGCCCTGACAATAAATGATATTGGCTGGCGCTGGTACGACCCGTCTAACAACCAATATACTACCTTCGACGGCGCTAATTGGGGCTAAGTGCTCCTTCAATTTTCGATAGAAAGCCCCGGGTGTAAGTCCGGGGCTTTTTGGTAAAAGTTGTGCTTTAGAGCAGTGCGCTACCTGTAACTCCACGCCCCAATCTGGGAAGGCGACTAGTGAGCGTATGCAGGCGCTTTCCCAAACCGGAGCTTGGGTTAGGGTACGCGCAAGGGCCTCCGACTAAGCAGCCTTAGTGCAAGAACTAAGATACTTCAGCAGGAGTAGGCTGAGAAATTTACGTTTTGAAACGATGCCGATAGTAGAAACAGTCGAGTAAAGGTATTTTGGCGAGGTTATGCGAGAAATGAGCAGTAGCTTAGCGGCCGCTCGCCAGGCGGGCCAAATATCTTCTTACTAGCTATTTATGACAACTGACTCGGTACTTCCTGTTTCCTCGCTCCCCACTGAGTACGGCCGCGCTGGCTCAGCCGAGCGCTCCGGCGCTCAACCGGCACCCAGTGCGGTGCCAGCCGCGCTGCAAAGCCCGCCAAACCCGTCTGCCCGGCCGTGGCTGGGTACCGATTTTGCCGATGTCGTAGTAGCTCGATAGCCCGCGATCAACTTTGCAGTGTCCAGTCGGTAGGTACTCATCTACTGACTAAGGTACCCGTTTGGGAGCCTTCCCGCTTTAGTTAAGATTTTCTTGGTAAAATAATATTGGCAAAGACTCGGGTCATGCCTATTGCCGGTCCTACCAATGGTGGGTGCCGATAGGGCTTCAGTGTGTCTTTTTGCAGGGCTGCTAAGTGCCGCTGGCATACCGGGCGAGGAATCCTATGCGCAGTTGTGAGGTACTTTTTATTATTGTATGTAGTTGACTGTAAGAGATTTAAAAGCAAAAATATTTTTTCTTGGGCACTGGCTGGCAAGAGCGCGATTACCGTAGCTTATTCAAGATGTTTTGTTGTTGATAGTAAGCTATGTTGCTAGGGTTTGTAAGGGTATCTGTTGATTGTCAGTTATGTTACGTAGATAGTTTAGTAGGACTAAATAAGGAAAAAGTATACCAGGCTTGCCGCATGGCGACGAGCGATGCGCAGTTTTAGGATTGAGCATCTCAGTTTTGTAGAAAAGAGGTTATAAAATTTAATTTATAAAGGATAATTTTATGATTTTTCAATAAAAAAAGGTTTGGCAAAAGGTTTGGTAAGGCAGATAAATCCTATTTTCTGCCTTGCTTATGTTCCCACTTCTACTACCGTCGCGCCTGCTCTTGCTGGCTGCTATCGTGTTTGGCCTGGCTACCAGCCGTAGCGCCGCTCAAACCCAGTTTGCCAGCCAGGTGGCCACCAAGGCGGGGATCGTCAGCGACGATACTAGGGCGGCGGACAGTAACATAGCTACCTACGCCATCATTAAACCTTCCTTGTTGCTGGGTTACACCAGCCTGCGGGTGCATTTTGCGGCTCCCGCCGCGGCCAATAAGCCCGCTGGCCTCTACATCAAACCCAACGTGCTGATCGGGTTGGCGCTGCTCAGTGGTGCCACCATCAACACCTACGACAAGGACGGTACCCGCCCGCTGGAAATCTACGCGCTAAGCGACAATCTGGTGAATTTGAGCTTGCTGCCCTCGGGGGCTACCCAGGTAGCATTCGCCCCCACCAAGCCTTTCGCCGACATCGAGTTAGTATTTGCCTCAACGCTGGCCCTGGGGCAAGACATTGCGTTTTACGAGGCCTACAGCACGGTGGCCCCGCTGCCGGTGGTGCTCACGGCCTTTCAGGGGCAGGCCACGCCGGCGGGCGTAGCCCTCAGCTGGCAAACGGCTTCGGAACTGAATTCCGATTATTTCGTGGTAGAGCGGGCGGCCAACCCCGCCCAGAGCTTCGAGGCGCTGCGTCGCGTGGCTGGCATGGGCACTAGCAGCCAGCCGCAGCGCTACCAGTTTGTAGATGCCAACCCGCTGAGCCTGGGCTACTACCGGTTGCGCCAGGTAGACCGCGACGGCACTACTAGTTACGGTCCGGTGGTAGTCGTGGCTGCCCGCGTACCGGCCGCTGGCCTGGCGGCGTACCCCATTCCGGCGGCGGCTACGCTTACCATCACCGGGGCGGGGGCGGGGGCGCCGCTCGACATTCTCGACCAGACGGGCCGGATGGTGCAGCGGATGGCCGCGCCGGGTGTGCAGGCGTCGCTCGACGTGCGGCATTTGCCGGTCGGCAACTATTTCGTGCGCGACGCCACTACCGGGCAGCGCGTCAGATTTGTGAAGACGGCTGATTTCTAAGCAGTAGCGTCAACGCTCACTTGTAATAGCCTGTCCTGACCTAGCTCTCGAGATAAAAAGCGCCGGCCAGCCAGCCGGCGCTTTTGGCTTGATGTGATGCTCGTAGGCAAAAATGCTTTGTCGGTCATTTACCTACCACAATTGGCACCAGGTAGCAAATAAGCGCTTACGGTCTGCCTGCTATATTAGCTAAGCACGTTCCTCCCCGCCCGCAGACGGCTGGGCTACGGGCGGTCGCTGGGCCCAGCAGATGCGGCAAGGCTGCTCGCCTGGCCAGCTGGGCGCGGTGGGGAGATGAGCGCCCAGACAAGGGCCCCTATCCAGCCAAGGATCGTCCAGCCCAGCAGCAGATTCAACCAAAAGATGAAGTGACGCTGCTGGGTGCTACGGGCTAACAGGGCGGGCACGAAATAAATGACTAGACCAGCCAAGCCATGCACGCCCAACAAGAGGACGAAGAAGAGTAAGTCCCCCGTGGTCGGAGGGTGAGCGGCAAAGTCAAAAGCTGTATCGGACGCTAGAAGCAACGGAATCATGGGTGCGGGAGCAGCAGAGAGGAAAGCATGAGCCGCAGTGGCGGAAGGAGCTTACACCGGGGAGCTTCTGCGCAGGCTGCCAGTGCTATTTGTAAAGTTATGTAAAGAACTTTGAAAAACAAAGTATGCAAAAAGTGTTTCAATTATCCGATGCGGCATGGCGCACGCAACACCCAGTACGTACGGAGTTAAGACTAAAAAAGCGCCAGCCTACCGGCCGGCGCTTTTTCAAAGAGAGTTGGATAAAACAAGCGTAATAGCGGGGGCTATGAGCGCACCAGCATTACCAGCAGGATAACCTGGCCGGGGTCTTTGGGGGAGAGCTTGTTGTCGAAGCTATCGAGCTTGTAGCCCTTGGCCAGCCAGGATTTTACTTCTGGAAAAGCCAGGATTTCGGCAATGGTAAACGGAATCGGCCGGGGTGGCTGCCCGGGCTCGGTGCCGGGCGAGAGAAAGGTAAGAATCTTGGTGGCGGGTAAGTCGGCGGGTAAGTCGGCGGGAGAGGACATGGCGAGAGAAGGTTGGCCCGGAGTGAGCGCTGGCAATAAAACTGGCCGCAAAGGTCGGGGTTGGCTGGGCGACAATTATCGCGTCCACTGCTGGTAGCTGGGCTTATTCGGGGCCGCTCACGTAGTAGCCGCTCAACAAGCAGCGGGCGCTACCCAGTAAAAACTGGCAACTGAACCCATACTGGCCGCTGGGTTAGGTATTCAGCACTTCGCCGCCGTTAGGGTGAATGGCCTGGCCGGTGATGTAGGAGGCATCCTCCGAAGCCAGAAAAACGAAGGCGGGGGCTACCTCGGCGGGCTGGCCCGGTCGTTTCATCGTGGTATCCTGACCAAATTCGGCCACCTTATCGGGGGGAAAGCTGGCCGGGATGAGGGGCGTCCAGATGGGGCCGGGGGCTACGGTATTGGCCCGGATTTTCTTCTCGGCCAGCTGCTGGGCAATGGAGCGGATGTAGGCCGTAATGGCCCCCTTAGTCGCCGAATAATCAACGAGCTGCTGGTTGCCCCGGTAGGCATTGATGGAGGACGTCGCGATGATGGAATCGCCCTCGTGCAGGTGCGGCACGGCGGCCTTTACCACCCGTACGAGCGGGAAGAAATTGACCTGGAAAGTGTCTTCTACCTGCTCGTTGGGCAATTCGGCCACATTGGTACTGGTAAACTGCTCGGCG
>CAJYVK010000161.1 GCA_913778455.1 uncultured Hymenobacter sp.
TATTGAGCGTGCTCAGCGTGAGGCTGGTTTTGCCGACCTTGCCGCGCTTGGTGGTCACCAGAATCACGCCGTTGGCCCCCCGCGAGCCGTAGATGGCGGCCGACGAGGCATCCTTCAGCACCTCGATGCTGGCGATGTCGTCGGGGTTTATTTGCTTGAGGTTGCCGGCGTCGCCCCACGGAAAGCCATCCACCACGAGCAGCGGGCTGTTGGAGCCGTTGATCGAGCTGGAGCCCCGGATGCGCACCGTCACGTCGGCCCCCGGCTCGCCGGTGGGCACGATTACCTGCACGCCCGACACCTTGCCTTGCAGCAACTGATCGACCGAGGCGGCGGGCGTCTTATTCAGCTCGCTGCCTTTCAATACCCCCACCGAGCCGGTGAGGTCGCTCTTGGCCACGGTGCCGTAGCCCACTACCACCACGTCGGTAAGCTGGGTAGTGTCGGTGCGGAGGTTGATGTCGTGGGTGCCCGCGCCCTTGACCGGTAGCTCCTGGGCCAGGTAGCCGATGGAGGAGAATACCAGGGTGGTGCTGCCCGTTGGGGCTGGCAGCGCGTAGGAGCCATCCGGGCCGGAGGTAGTGCCCTGGGTGGTACCCTTGATGAGCACCGTGACGCCGGGCAGGGGCTCGCCCGTGGCGGCGTCTTTCACGACGCCCCGCAGGGTAGCCGTGGCCTGCGCCCAGCCCAGCGCGGGAGCCAGCAGCAGGCAAAGCAGGAAAATGATGTACCGTTGTCTCATACGAGGGGCACCGAGTGCGAGTAGGGTGGGAGATAAGGAAGGGTGGCACTGCCTGCGTACTGCAAATAGTGCAATTAGTGGCGGGGCCTGGCGATGGGAGAGCCCGCCGGGGCGTACCTTAGCCAGGGCTAATTCAAGCAGCCGGTACCGTTCTGGACCGCTGGCCTGGCCAGCGCGGGCGGGTAACACAAAGTTAATTTGGCCAGCCCGCGCCCAATGATACTTTTTTAACAAAGACTTGACCTGGAAAGCATTTTTAATGCCGCAAGTGGCTTGCTAAGAAGTGCTAGTGGAATAAGGTTATTGGGCGCGGCGCGTAGTCTCCGCCGCCGTAGCCCGGCCTGGGCCGAGCCGGTAGTAACTTAGCTCAGGCCAGGCCGGCCGCCAGGTGGCGGCAGCGGTAGAGTACTTCCAGGCAGGCGCGGGTATTGTGGTAGGGGCATTTCCAAAATCCAACTTTGTCCTGCTCCGTCATGGGGCGGTAGTCGTCGTGCACGCCCCAGCGCCATTCGCCGTGCGCGTGGTCGAGCAGGTGGCACTGGGCAAAGCGCCAGGCTTGGTGCGAGCGGTGCAAGTGGGCGGGGTCGCCGGTCAGCTCGTAGGCGTCGAGGAAGCCCACCATTGCCTCGGCGCTCACCCACCATTCGCGGTGGCGGTCGAGGTGGCCGGTGGTGCGGTCGAGCTCGTGGGGCAGGCTGCCGTCGGGCAGCAGGGCGGCGGCGGTGGCCTCGGCCAGGCGCAGGGAGGCAGCGGTTACCTGGGCCAGTAAGTCGGCGTCGCCCAGCACCTGGGCGGCCTCGCGCAGCAGCCAGGCAGCCTCGATGTCGTGGCCGTAGGAAACGAGGTCGGCCACGGGAGCCCAGTCGGCGGTAAAAAACAGCCGCAGGTGCCCAGCCGGCGCGTCCAGGATGTGGATAAGAAACGTAGCCAGCAGGCCGCGCAGGCGCTGGGCCAGCCGGGCATCGGGCCAGCAGCGGTAGAGGTTGGCGTAGGCCTCCAGCACGTGGAGGTGGGTGTTCATGGTCTTGGGCGCGGGGCGGTCCTTGTCGCTCAGGCGCGGATCGGCCAGCGGCTCGCCGGCCCGGCCGAAGGCTTCGAAGTAGCCGCCGTGCGCCGGGTCGTAGCTGTGGGCTTCGATCCACTCAAACAGCGCCTGGCTGGCCTGCAAGGCGAGCGGGTGTTGGGTGGCGCGGTAGTACTCGCTCAGCCCGTACAGGGCAAAGGCCAGGGCGTAAATCTGCTTGCGCGTATTTAGCGGCTGCCCGTCGGCCCCCACCAGCCAGTACACGCCCCCGTGCTCGTTATCAAGGAAATGGGTTAATAGGTAATTAAAGGCGCGGGTGGCGGCGGCTAGGTGCGCCGGCTGGCCGGTATGCCGGTAAGCGGCCGAAAACGTCCACAGGATGCGGGCATTCAAAATGCTGCCCTTGGGAGCCTCGGCGTCGATACGGCCAGTGCCGTCCATCTGCCCGATAAAGCCGCCCCGCTGCTCATCGAGCGCACGGGCCAGCCAGAAGTCGGAGATGCGCGCCAGCTCGGCACGCATCTCCTGAGCGTAGGCGGTGAGCAGGTGGGCCACCGGTGGGCCGGCCGGCCGGCTGATGGTCGTGCTCATGCGCCGACGCCGTTGGCCGAGTACACGGAACTAGCGGCGCGGGCCGCCTCGGTTGCCTCGTTGCGGTCGATGAGGGCGTTGATGCTGCGTACCGAGGCGGCCGAGGAAAACTCGTCGGCCGGGGTGTGCCGCACGTAGTCCAGCAGCTGCCCGATGGTCGTGGTCGCCACGTGGGTGCGCGTGTCCGACGAGGCGTAGTAGATGTACACCGTACCGTCGTCGTCGCACAGCCAGCCGTTGCTGAAGACCACGTTCGACACGTCGCCCACCCGCTCCTCGCCCTCGGGGGCCAGGAAGTAGCCGCCCGGCTGGTGCGTTACGCGGCTGGGGTCTTGTAAGTCAGTCATGAACACGTAGAGTACGTAGCGTAGGCCGGCGGCGGTGTGGCGCACGCCGTGGGCCAGATGCAGCCAGCCCTGAGCCGTTTTGAGGGGCGCGGGGCCCTGGCCGTTCTTGGCCTCGTACACGGTGTGGTACTGCTTGCCGTGCACGATGCGCTCGCTCGTGACCACCGCGTTTTCCATCGTGTCGGCCAGGCCGAAGCCGATGCCGCCGCCCGCGCCGGCTTCGATAAAGCTGTCCTGGGGCCGGGTATAGAGGGCGTACTTGCCCTGCACAAACTCGGGGTGCAGCACCACGTTGCGCTGCTGGGCCGAGGGGCTGCGCAGGTCGGGCAGGCGCTCCCAGCGCACGAGGTCGCGGGTGCGGGCGATGCCGCACTGCGCCACGGCGGCCGACTCGTCGCCGGGCCGGGCGGCGGGGTCTTTGCGCTCGGTGCAGAAGAGGCCGTAAATCCAGCCGTCCTCGTGCTGGGTCAGGCGCATGTCGTACACGTTGGTGTCGGGCACATCGGTTTCGGGCAGGGTGATGGGCCGGTCCCAGAAGCGGAAGCTATCGACCCCGTTGGGGCTTTCGGCCACCGCGAAAAACGATTTGCGGTCGAGCCCCTCCACGCGGGCCACCAGCAGGTAGCGGCCAGCGAGCCGGATGGCCCCGGCGTTGAAAACGGCGTTGACGCCCAGGCGCTCCATCAGGTAGGGGTTGGTGCGGGGACTGAGGTCGTAGCGCCAGGTAAGGGGCACATGCTGGGCCGTGAGCACGGGGTATTTGTAGCGGTCGTAGAGGCCGTTGCCCAGGCGCTGCGGCTGGTTGGGGCGGGCCAGGAGGGCGGCGTGCTGCTGCTCCAGCTCGTGCCGGCGCTGTTGAAAATCTCCCATCAGGAAAAGAAAGTAAGGGATAGGTAGGACTTGAGAAAAAGCTTATTCCTTCACGAAGCGGACCGCCTGGCTGGCACCCGGCCGCTGCACCCGCAGCAGGTAGAGGCCCGGGGCCAGCCCGGCCGTGGGCAGCGGCCGGGTGGGGCCGCTGGCCGGCCCGGCCGGCTGGCTGGCTACCACCCGCCCGGCCGGGTCGAGCACCGTGAGCTGGGTCGCGGCCGGCCACTCGGGGCCGAGGGCTACAGCCAGGCTGGCCCCAGCCGGGTTGGGGTACACCTGCACTGGGGCGGCCGACTGCGGCTGGCCGGCGGCCAGCGCCACGCTGCGGTAGGCCATTATCTCGCGGATGGAGAAGCCGTAGGCCGTGCCCCGTGCGGTGCCCTTCACCCGGAGATAGCGGGCGGTGGCGTTGAGGTTGGCGTGCTCGTTGAACTGCTCGGTGTTGCCAGTCACCGTTTTGAGGGTGGCCCAGGTGACGTTGTCGAGCGAGCCCTGCACGAGGTAGTCTCTGCCCAGCGCCGTTTCCCACAAGATGACCACGCGGCTGAGGGCGGCGGGCGCGCCCAGGTCAACGGTCAGCTCCTGGGGGTCGGCGTAGAGCGAGCCCCAGCGGGTGGTGGGGTCGCCGTCCACGGCGTAGGCCGCCGCGTTGGGTGCTTCGGTCGAGGTGGCAGTTACCGGCTTTTGATAGGCTAGGTTGAGGGTGTTGGGATTGGGGCCGCCCCAGCCGGGTAGCTCGTCGAGGGTCAGCACGTTGGGGGCCGAGTAGAGCGAAATGAGCTGCGCCTGGGTGTTTTGCGAAAACACCAGCTCCGACCAGCCCATGAAGTAAGTCCACTTGGGCTGGGCCGCCAGCTGGGCGGCGGTGGGCAACTGGCCGATTTCCCCGATGGCGATGGGCTTGCCCGCGGCAATGCTGAGCAAGGCGTTGTACTTGGCGGTGGTGAGGCCGTCGCCGTTGTAAAAATCGAGCGAGGCCACGTCGAAGTAGCCGCTGCCGGGCGAGTAGGTATTGACGTCGCTGGCCAGGGTCGGAAAATCCTGGATGTTCCACACCCACACGATATTGTCGAGCCCTTTAGTAGTTGTCAGGTAATCGTGAGTGAGCTGGTACAGCTTGCGCGAGCCCGCGGGTCCCGACCGGCCGCCCCACCAAAAGGCGGGCTGATTGATCTCGTGAAACGGTCGGAACGCCACCTCCACGCCCCGGGCCTTGAGGTATTGGAAGTAGGGCACCAGCTCGTCGAGCCAGCTTTTCCAGCGGGAGTTGAGCACCGTACCGTCGGTCACCAGGTCGGCCCAGTCGGCGTCCGACATCCGGCTCGTCACGCCCGCGCCGAAGGTGCAGGGCGAGACGTTCTGGGCTGGGTTGCAGGCGTGCCAGGTCAGCGTCACGAACGCGCCCTTCTGCCACTGCCGCTCGGCCTCGCGGATCATCGTCCAGCGGTCGGCGTAGGCGCTGAACAGGAAGTCGCCGCCCCAGAGGCCGGCCACCTTGCCGCTCACAAATTCCAGCTGGTCGGTGTAGGCGGTGGGGGCACTCAGCGGCTCCTTATTGTGGATGCCGCCGATGACTTTGCTGCCCGAAATCGAGTAGAGGTAATTAAGTGACTTAAAGGGTGTCTGGGCCGCGGCGGGCTTGGGCACGAGGCCAGCCAGCAGGGCGGCCAGCGAGCCAGCCAGGGCTGACTGGGGTAAAGAGCGCAGCATAGAATTGGGTGGGAAAGGAGATGCTGGGGCAGTTGTCAAATTTACCCGACCGGCTGGGGGGTGGGGTAATGCTTTTTTACCCTAGTGTGGTACTGATTTGGCTTAGGGTTTGAGGGTATGGGGGTGGGA
>CAJYVK010000162.1 GCA_913778455.1 uncultured Hymenobacter sp.
TCCTACCCTCCTACCCTCCTACCCTCTTACCCTCCTACCCTCTTACCCTCACCCCCGCTAGAGCAGCGACAAACCGTACCCTGACCTAGAAGCCGCTCAAGCGCGTGCTGCTAGTGTAACCCCAAGCTCCGGCTTGGCGCCACGTCCGGGCACGCTCGCCAAGCGCAGCCCCGGGCCGGAGCTTGGGGTTACACTAGCAATCCTATTGCCGCACCACGTTGAGGCGGGCCGTTTGGTCGCCCTGTTTCACTACCAGCACGTATTTAGCGGGGGCCAGGCGCTCGGCACCGGGCAGGGCGACGGTGCTGGTGCCTACTTCCACGGTAGCTACCGGGTAGTCGTAGAGCACGCGGCCCAGCATGTCGTAGAGCTTGATGCTGAGCGGGCCAGCGGTAGGCGTCGTTACCTGTACCGATAGCCCGTCGGTCCCGAAGGGCACCGGGAATGCGCTGATACCGTAAGTCGTAGTCGCCAGCGGGGGCGCGGCCGTCGCCGTGGCCAGCGTCCAGCGGCCTTGCAGGTCGGTGACGTAGGCGCGGGAAACGCTGCGGGCGGCCGCGTCGCGCTGGGTGGCCCCTTCGTTGCTCCAGGTGGCCCCGGCATCGACGGAGCGGAATAGCACCAGCTGATTTTCGGCCAGGCCGTTGAGCTCGTGGGGTTGGTACTGTAGCGTGAGCGTCGCGCCGAGCAGGCCCCGGCTCGTGGCGGCCTTAATGTCGAAATAGCGGCTGATGCTGCTGGCCGTGCCCGTGCCCTGCGGCTGGCCGGTGGTACGCACTACGGTAGTGGTGCCGGGCGCGCTGGCGGGCGCGATAACCAGGCCCAGGCCGCCGAAGTCATCGGCGGTGGTGGCGAGCGTGCGGGTGGTTTGCACCCGGCCCAGCACGTAGCTGGCGTCGGTTTCGGCCAGGCGGGCGGCGGAAGCCAGCGTGAGCGTGGCCGCGCCGGTCGTCAGCACGGGGCCCGCCAGCGTCAGGCGCTGGCCGATGGTGGCCGCGTCGATGGTTTTAGCGCCGGAGCCAGCCACCAGCAACGTCTGATACGTGGCGGCGCGGAGCGCCTGGTCGGCGGAGCCGCGGGTGGCCACGGTGCCCCCGGTTTGGGTGAGGGAGCCGGTGCCAACGTAATTACCGTAAAGCGCCAGCTCGCCGCTGGCCAGCGTGAGGCTACCCTGCTGGGTGAGGGTCCGCACCTCGGCCGTGCCCGCGCCGATGGTGGGGTATGGGGTGGTCAGGCCGGCCGGAATAACGGCGTTAGTCGCCCGGGTGGGCACGCAGCCGCTGGCCCAGTTGGCGGCATCAAACCAGTTGCCGTTGCCCGCCGCCCCGCTCCACACCGGGGCCCCCAGCCGCACGCCGATGGTATCGCTCGTGACGCAGTTGTAGCCCCCGCCGCTCAGGCTGAGGCGATAAATAGAGTTTTGCGTGGGCGTAACTACGAGCGTCGGCCCGTTGGTAGTGGCCGGCAGGCCGTCGCCGCTCACCAGCGTCCAGGTGTAGGTGAGGGACGAGCCCGCCAGGTTGGGGGCCGCCAGCGTAATCGGCGTGCCGGGGCACTGCGCCGTGGCCGATACCGAAAATACCGGCCGGGGCGGCGCGGGGCTTACCACCACCGTCGTGCTGGCCGTGCCGGGGCAGGTACCCGCCGCGCCGAATATCCGCACGGTGTAAGTGCCCGCCATGCTGGCCGTCAAATTAGCCAGCGTGGGGTTTTGCTGATTGCTGACGTAGCCGTTGGGGCCCGACCACGCGTAGGCGGTGGCACCGGCCGGGCCGGTGGCCGTGAGCTGGACGCTGCCGCCGGGGCAGGCCGCGCCGCTGTTGGTGGCCGTAGCGGCGAGGGTAGTAGTGCAGAGCGCGGGCGAGTTAAGCAGGCTGGTGCGCCGGGGCGTGCCGGCCGCCATTACGGCTTGCATCCGGTCCTGTTGGTTGCCCGAAAACATCTGCATGCACGCAGCGTTCACGTAGTCCATGTAGTTCATGAACATGTCGCCGGTAGGCCCGTTCGAGCAGCTGACGTGCGGGAAGCTGGGGCAATTGAAGTTGCTGGTCTCCTGGGTGGGGGTATCGGCGCAGTAGTCGTTGCCGCACTGGGCATCGCCCCACACGTGAATCAACCCCAGAAAGTGGCCCATCTCGTGGGTGAGCGTGCGGCCCCGGTTGTAAACCGCGTTGAGCGTGCCCACGCGTCCGAAGGCCGTGTACGTCACGACCACGCCATCGGTATTGGCCGCGCCGCCCTGGGCGCTGAGCCCGCCGAGCCCGGCCGTGTTGTCGGGAAACTGCGCGTAGCCCAGCTCGGTGCTGGGCAGGGGCAGCACCCAGATGTTTACGTACTGGTCGGGGTTCCAGCTCGTCGCGGGCTTGATGATGTCATCGACGTAATAGTCGGCGTAGGGCGCGGCCGTGAAGCCCTTGCTGCCGGCGTTCACCCGGTCGATGCCCGGCTCGGCCAGCGGATTGCCGCTGGGGTCGCGGGGAGCCAGCACAAACTGCACCTGCGCATCGGCCCGCACCGCCTGAAACGCGCTGGGCACCAGCGAGCCGTCGGCGTTGAGCTTGCGGTAGTCTTCGTTGAGCACGTCGAGCTGCGACTGCACCTGCGCCTGGCTGATATTGGCCCCCGTGCCCACGGCCTCGCCGTTGTAAATAATGTGCACCACCACCGGCAGCGTGTACGTAACGGCCGCCTCGCGCTGGGCGCGATTGCTGGCGGCGGGCGCCGTCCGCTTGGCCGCGTCGTAGCCAGGCTGCCGCCGCCGCAGCTCGTTTTGCTGGCGGAGGTCGGCGGCCTGGGTGCCGCAGGTGCGCGGGCCGGGAGTGAGGTTTTGCCCGGCGGCGGGCGTTGCCGCCAGCGCCAGCCCTGCCAGCCCAAAAGCGGCCAGCAGCGAGTACAGTGTAGACATAAAAAAAGGCGAGCAAGGGCCGCGACGCGCACCGGGCAACAACCCGATGTACCCCGTGTCAAATGGCTTTCCATAGTGGCCAGTTGCCGGGCTACTCAAAGATAAAGCCCGCTCTGCCCAATAATTGCTACTCGCCGGTATTTAGTCGCTACTGTGCGCGGTTTCAGGCAATGGCCCAGCCTGCTACCGCACTTCCACCTTGAATTTTTCGGCCCAGTGGTCGGCCAGGCGGGTGGGCTCGGGCAGCTTGTAGCCGCGCAGGCAGGCCAGGGCCAGCCGCGTGGCGGTGGCTTGGTCGCAGCGGTGGCCGGGGCTCACGAAGAGCGGCAGCACGTTGTCTTTGCTGCGCACCACCTCACCGATGAGCTCGCCCGTTTTGGCGTCGTGCAGCGGACTAAGGCTGCCCTTGGTGGGGCCGGGCTCCTGGTAGGTGCCAGTGAGCTTCTGCTTGGCCACGCCGAAGGTGGGCATGTCGAGCAATACGCCCAGGTGGGCCGCAATGCCCACCCGGCGCGGGTGCGCGATGCCGTGCCC
Source organism: uncultured Hymenobacter sp. (assembly GCA_913778455.1). Classification (GTDB taxonomy): domain Bacteria; phylum Bacteroidota; class Bacteroidia; order Cytophagales; family Hymenobacteraceae; genus Hymenobacter. The sequence continues at coordinate 3,440 of CAJYVK010000162.1, forward strand.
ATCGACCATCACCACGTCGGGCCGGTGCGTGAGCTTGGCAAAGGCCTGCACCACGTTGGGTGCTTCGCGAAAGGAAAGAAAGCCCGGCACGTAAGGCATCGTGACTGGGCCGTAGCTGTACACCTTCTCCACCAGCTCCAGCGAGGGAAATTTCAGCACGACGAACACCGACAAAATGGTGTCGGGGGTGGGAAACGACGAGTCGCAGCCCGCAATCAGCCGGGGCTCGTGGGCCAGCGGCTCGGCCCGCACGCGCTGGCGCAGCTCGTTTTGCTGCGCGGTGAGGCTGCGCACCAGGGCGGGATCGGGTGGGGGGCCGGGCGGCCGGAAGTAAGCCATAGCTACGTAGGGGCAAACGTGAATAGGGGCTAACGGTTCCGGCCAGGGCTGGGATGCGCGGGCGAATTGATTGGGAGCGGTTGCCGGGCTAGCGTACGCTCTGGGGTTAGCCAGGCGTGGGCGCTCGCGGCCACCCTCCACGTGGGCCAGGTTCGGGGTAGCCCAGAACGAGGGGGATGCAGGGTGGACATAAACTGATTAAAAAATTAAAAAATATGTCTGGACAGTCGGCTCCTGGGTAGACATATTTTTGAAAAAATAAAAACAATTATGTCTGGCCCGGTGCCGTATGTATTGTCAGGCTGCTCTGCTGGAGGCTGCTTAGGAAGCCTACCTCAGCCATTGGGTCCGGCATGACTGATGTAGGAGCCATTTAGGAAGTCTTGATTAGTCACATTAAGTCAATCCACCTGTCATGCTGAGCTTGCGAAGCATCTTCTCACACCGGGGCAAACCGTTCGTGAGGAGACGCTTCGCAAGCTCAGCATGACAGGTGGATTGAGTGAAATAGGCTTCCTGAACAGCTTCGTAGACTTCCTATAGCGGTTTTCCAGTCAGTGTACACTTCTACGTTCCTTGGGTGCCCACACTTGGACAACGCAACCTATACCCTGCCCTAGAACCGCGCTAAGCTGCCTCTTGAGCTAGCCCACCCCGCCCTTTTGCCCGTAAACGCGTGGTATGTCAGACCACCCCCAAGCCGAGCAGCCGGCCGCCCAGGGCGCCGGCCCTAAATTGGAGCGGCGCTACTTCATCGACGTGGAGCGCCCGCGCCTCACCCCCGCGCAGCTCATGGCGGCCGTGCAGGCCGACGTGCCCAGCTTTTCGCCCGGCTTGCTGGCCGACTTCGAGCGCACGAGCGGCGCGGCGGGCACGCTACGGGTGGGCGACGAGTTTCACATCAAGATTCTGGGGCCGTGGAACGGTAACGTGCGCGTGACGCACGTCAGCCCGACCGCCTTCGAGTTCATCACCCTCGAAGGCCACCCCGAGGCGGGCCGCATCAGCTTCGCGGTGCGGCCGCTCGACGAGCGGCCCGATGCGCTGCGCTTCGAGATTTGCTCGGCGGCCCGCTCGCGCGACGGGCTGGTGGCCTTTGCCTACGATACCATCGGCGGCGGCAAGCTGATGCAGAAAGCCACCTGGGTGGAGTTTTGCGAGCGCGTGGCCCGGGCCAGCGGCGGCCAGGCGCTGGGGCCAGTCACCGTCGAAACCATCCGCCACGCCCCCGATGGCACCACCGAGCACGAAATCACCCATGCCTAAGCCCGCCGCCCCCGCCTGGGAGCAGTACCGCGCCCAGCTCCAAGCCTACGCCCACGCCAAAGTCAACTACGACTACCAGAACGTTCAGGAGTACACCGCCGCTACCGGCTGGCGCCTCGACCAGTACGCCACCGACCTGCCCGCCGAGGCGCCCGGCCCGCCCGCGGCCAACGGCTCCTTCGCCGCCGCCCAGGACGTGCTGCGGCGCTACGCCTTCCCGCCGCCCGACCTCATCACCGGGTACTTTGACCCCAGCCAGCCGCTCGACAAGCGCATCATGGTGCTGCGGGCGCACTTCTTGGTATTCAACTTCTACTTCGGCGTGCAGGTGGTCGATGTCATCGACGAGGCCGCGCACATAGGCCCCGATGGTCCCGAGCGGGTGTGGGGCTACGGCTACCGCACCCTGGAGGGCCACTTCGAAAAGGGGCAGATTAATTTCTCCATTCATAAAAATCTGGTGACCGGCACGGTCCAGTTTCGCATCAAGGCTATGTCGCAGCCGGGGCACATTCGCAACCCGTTTTACTGGCTAGGCTTTAAGCTATTCGGGCGCATGTTGCAGCGGCGCTTCGCCCGGCAGTCGCTGCAACGGATGCGCCGCCTGGTGGCCGAGGCCCTGGCCCAACCCTAAACAATGCCCGCCGAGCGGGGTTGATACCGCACTTCTCCGAAAACGCCGCGCCCTGCCGGGCCGCGGCGTTTTTGTGGGCCGCATCTCTTTTTCCAAACCGCTAGCCTCATGTCCGCTACCAAAGCCTACGCGGCTCCCGCCGCCAATATTCCCCTCGAACCCTTCCAGCTGGAGCGCCGCGCCCCCGGCCCGCACGACGTGCAAATCGACATCCTGTTCTGCGGCGTGTGCCACTCCGACCTGCACCAGATTCGCGACGAGTGGGGCGGCTCCATCTTCCCGATGGTGCCCGGCCACGAAATCGTGGGCCGCGTCTCGGCCGTGGGCGAGCACGTCAAGCAGTTTGCCGTCGGCGACCTCGCCGGCGTGGGCTGCATGGTCGATTCGTGCCGCGAATGCTCGTCGTGCCAGGACGGCCTGGAGCAGTACTGCGAAACCACCGGCATGGTGGGCACCTACAACGGCCGCGAAATCGGCACCGGCCAGCCCACCTACGGCGGCTACTCGCAGCGCATCGTGGTCGATGAGAAATACACCCTCAAGGTGAGCGACAAGCTCGACCTGGCCCGCGTAGCCCCGCTGCTGTGCGCGGGCATCACCACCTACTCGCCCCTGCGCCAGTGGCAGGTCGGCCCCGGCCACCGCGTGGCCGTGATGGGCCTGGGCGGCCTCGGCCACATGGCCGTAAAATTTGCCGTGGCCCTGGGGGCCGAGGTAACGGTGCTCAGCACCTCGGCCGGCAAGGAGGCCGACGCCAAGGCGCTGGGGGCCCACAAGTTCGTGGTGACCAGCGACAAGACGCAGTTCAAGTCGGTCGGCAACTACTTCGACTTCATCATCAACACCATCTCGGCTCAGATTGACCTCGGGGCCTACGTAAACCTGCTGCGCCGCGACGGCACCATGATTCTGCTGGGGGTGCCCAGCGAGGCGCCGCACCTGCACGCCTTCAACCTGATCGCCAAGCGCCGCCGGGTGGCCGGCTCGCTCATCGGCGGCATCGCCGAAACGCAGGAGATGCTCGACTTCTGCGCCGAGCACAACATCATGTCCGACATCGAGGTAATCGACATTCAGCACATCAACGAAGCCTACGAGCGGATGCTGAAAGGCGACGTGAAGTACCGCTTCGTCATCGACGTGGCTTCGCTCAATTAGTGATGGCGCAAGCCAGCTAGGACGGCTTGCCGCCTTAGCTGGCTTAGTGAGAAGGCCGTATAGGAGAGGGCACTGCTCTTACGTATGACCCCACCCCCGGCCCCTCCCCTTCGGGAGAGGGGAGCCTATCGCCTTCTACCGTAAGTAGACGACCGGCTCCCCTCTCCCGAAGGGGAGGGGCTGGGGGTGGGGTCATACGTAAGAGCAGTGCCCTCTCCTATACGGCCTTC
>CAJYVK010000163.1 GCA_913778455.1 uncultured Hymenobacter sp.
GGCAAGCCGCTCCAGATGATTTCGGGCGAGCTGCACTACCCCCGCATTCCGCGCGAAGCCTGGCGCAGCCGCCTCAAGATGGCCAAGGCCATGGGCCTGAATACCATCGGCACCTACGTATTCTGGAACGTGCACGAGCCCCAGCCGGGCCAGTACGATTTTACGGGCAATAACGACGTGGCGGCCTTCGTGAAGATGGCCCAGGAAGAAGGCCTGTGGGTGATTTTGCGCCCCAGCCCCTACGTGTGCGCCGAGTGGGAATTTGGCGGTTACCCCTACTGGCTCCAAAACGTGCCCGGCATGAAGGTGCGCAGCCAGGAGCCGCAGTACATCGCGGCCTACACGCGCTACCTGCAAGCCGTGGGCAAGCAGCTGGCCCCGCTGCAAGTCAACCACGGCGGGCCGGTGCTGATGGTGCAGGTGGAGAACGAGTACGGCTCCTACGGCGCTGATAAGCAGTATCTGGCTCAGAACAAGCAACTGTTCATCAACGCGGGCTTCGATGGGCTGCTCTACACCTGCGACCCCGCCGCCGACGTGGCCAAGGGTCACCTCGACGGGTTGCTGCCGGCCGTCAACGGCGTGGATAAGCCCACCCAGATTCGGAAGCTGGTCAACGACAACCACGGGGGCAAAGGCCCTTACTACGTAGCCGAGTGGTACCCGGCCTGGTTTGACTGGTGGGGTGCCCCGCACCACACGGTACCCGCCGCCCAGTACACGCCGGGCCTCGACTCGGTATTGCGGGCTGGCATGAGCATCAACATGTACATGTTCCACGGGGGCACTACCCGGGGCTTCATGAACGGAGCCAATTACAAGGGGCCGGGCACCAGCTACGAGCCGCAAATCAGCTCTTACGACTACGACGCGCCGCTCGACGAGGCTGGCAACCCCACGGCTAAGTTCCGCGCCTTCCGCGAGGTGATTGCCAAGTACCTGCCCAGCGGGCAGTCGCTGCCCGCCATCCCGGCCGCCAAGCCCAGCGTGGCCCTGCCCGCCGTGCAGCTCGGCAAGGGCGCCAGCCTGCTGACTCAGCTGCCCAAACCCGTGGCCAGCCAGAAGCCCCTCACCTTCGAAAACCTCAAGCAGGCCTACGGCTTCGTGCTGTACCGCACCACCGTAGCGGGCGGCCAAACGCAGCACCTGAAGCTAAGCGACCTGCGCGACTACGCCGTGGTGATGGTGAACGGCCAGCGCGTGGGCACCCTCGACCGCCGCCTGAACCAAGACAGCCTGCTCGTGAAACTACCCGCCGGCCAGGTGCAACTCGACCTGCTGGTGGAGAACCTGGGCCGCATCAACTTCGGCGAGTACCTGCTCCAAAACAACAAGGGTATCACCAAGCGCGTGACCCTCGGCGGTAAGGAAGTCACCGGCTGGAAACAGTACGGCCTGCCTTTCGACCAGGCGCCCACCGTGGCCCAGGCTACGGCTCCCGCCGCTGGTAGCGGCCCCGCCGTGCGCACCGCTACCTTCAACGTCGCCACCCCCACCGACACCTACCTCGACATGCGCCAGTGGGGCAAGGGCGTGGTATGGATCAACGGCCACAACCTGGGCCGCTACTGGGCCATCGGGCCGCAGCAAACGCTGTACGTACCGGCCGAGTGGCTCAAGAAAGGCGCGAACACCGTTACCGTTCTGGAGCTGCTCAAGCCCCAGCAGACCAGCCTCGCCTTCCTCGACCACGCCATCCTGAGCGAGTTGCGCCCTAGCACGACCCTGTAAGCGGGAGCACTATCCAGGCACACGCCTTGTTTCTGATAATCATTTCATTATCAGAAACAAGGCGTTTTTTTATTGGCTAAAAGCCGCGGCGTTGACCGGTTTTAAGCCCTTTTTCGCTCGAAAATGAGCCCCCGGCGCCCCCCGGCCGCCAGTAATTTTACATCACTTCCAGGCCGCGCTTTCGCCGCGGCTTGAGGCTGGCCCCCAGCGGTCGGCTCCCCGCGCTGATTTCACTTTTCCCCACCCAGGTAGGCTTCGGCCTGCCCCATTTTACTTGCTTATGCAGGCTAAATCGATACTCCTTTGCGGAGCCCTGCTGCCGCTGGCCGTGGCTGCCGCCGAGGCTGGCCCCGTGGCCAACCCCTCTCCGGCCCGGCGCACGGCCGTGGCCGATACGCCCATCTCGGGTACCGTACTAGACGAAAAAGGCGTGGGCCTGCCCGGCGTAACCGTAGTGCTCAAAGGCACCAGCGTGGGCGCGACGACCGACGGCGAGGGCCGCTTTACGCTGCGCATCCCCAGCGGGACCACGGGTGCCACGCTCGTTATTTCGTCGGTGGGCTACAACCGTCAGGAAGTGGTGGTCGGCGAGCAAACCACGCTCAGCATTAAGCTTGCCCCCAGCGCTCAGGCGCTCGACGAGGCCGTGGTAATCGGCTACGGCTCGCAGGAAAAGCGCACCGTGACCAACGCCGTAACGACCGTGCAGGGCGCCGAGCTGTCGAAGCTGACGGTGGCCGACGTGGGCTCGGCCCTGCAAGGCAAGGCCGCCGGCGTAACGGTGGTGAGCGCGGGCTCGGAGCCCGGCACCACGCCCCAGATTCTTATCCGCGGCATCTCGACCATCAACGGCAACAGCCCGCTCTACGTGGTGGACGGCCTGCCGGTGAACGACATCAACTACCTCAACCCCAAGGACGTCGCCACCCTCACGGTGCTGAAAGACGCGGCCTCGGCCGCCATCTACGGCTCGCGGGCGGCCAACGGCGTGGTGCTGATTACGACCAAGGCCGGCACGGTGAGTGCGCCCGTCATCACGGTCGATGCCACCTACGGCGTATCGAACGCCACCAAGGTGCCCAAAATGGCCTCGGCCAGCGAGTACGCCCGCATCATGAACCTGGCGGCCACCAACTCGGGCCTGCCGGCCGTGTACGCCAATCCCGATCAGTTTACCCAAACTACCAATTGGTGGGACCAGATCAAGCAGCGCGGCATCACCCAGAACTACTCGCTGGGCCTCTCGGGCGGCTCCGATAAGGTACTGTACTCCACGGGCCTGAGCTACTTCAAGGAGCGCGGCCTCGTGCGCGGGTCAGATTTCGACCGCCTCGTGCTGCGCGTGAAAAGCCAGTACCAGGCCACCAAGCACGTGAAGGTGGGCCAGGACCTGAACATCTCGGTCACCAACCAAAGCTACCTCAACAGCGGCAGCCTGTTCCGGGATGCGTTCAACGACGACCCCATCACCTCGCCCCGGGTGGACCGGAACACGGGCAACCCCTACGACAACTACGGGGCCTCGCCTACCGACATCGGCAACCCGCTGGCCGTGGTGGAGCGCAACGACGACCGCCGCAACCAATACTTCCTGGTGGGCACGGTGTACGCCAACTACGAGCCCATCCCCGGCCTGGTGGCCGAAACGCGCTTCGGTACCAACACCAACTTCTACGAGCGCAACGCCTTCTCACCCTTCTACACCATCGACGCCAACGAGCGCAACCAGGTGAACTCGGTAACGAGCGAGCACAACATCAATCTGTATTGGAACAACACCAATACCCTGACTTACACCAAGTCGCTGGGCGACCACAACTTCACGGCGCTGGCGGCAGCCACGTTTGAGAAGTTCAGCAACCGGCCGCTGGCGGGCTCGGGCCAAGCCATTCCGAGCAACGCCTTCAGCCTGCGCTACCCCGATGCGGCGACCACCGGCTACAACGCCACCGGCCGCACCTACGAGAACACCATCGCCTCGCTCATCGGGCGCGTGACCTACGATTACAAGGGGCGCTACCTGCTGTCGGCCAGCGTGCGCCGCGACGGGGCCTCGGTATTCCCGACCAACAACCGCTACGGCACCTTTCCCTCGCTGTCGGCGGGCTGGCTCATCTCCGACGAGGAATTCATGAAGTCGTTCGACGCCATGAACTTCCTGAAGCTACGGGCCAGCTGGGGCCGGGTGGGCAACCAAAACATCAGCAGCCTCACCAACGCCGCCTACACCGGCACGTTCTCGAAAACCTACTACGTGACCGGCGACGACCGCTCGGCGCAGGTGGCCGTTATCCAAAGCAACGTGCCCAACCCCAACGTGAAGTGGGAAACCGTGGAGGACTACGACCTGGGCCTGGACTTCGGCTTCTTCAGCAATAAGCTAACGGCCACCTTCGACGTGTTCCGCCGCAACACCACCGACATGCTCATGTTCCAGTCGCTCCCGGCGCACGCCGGCAACGGCTACCTGAGCCCGGTGACCAACGTTGGCAGCATGAAAACCAATGGCCTCGACTTCACGGTGGGCTACGCCGAAACCAAGGGCGACTTCACCTACGGCCTGAGCGTGAACGCCACCCGCGCCATCAGCCGCATCGGCACGCTGGCCAACGGCCAGGCGCTGTACTCGGGCAACACGCCCATCTTCGGCCGGCCGTCCAAAACGGAAGAAGGCGGCTACGTGGGGGCGTTCTACGGCTACCAGAACGAGGGTATTTTCCAGACGCAGGCCGACATCGACGCTTACAAATCTGCCAGCGGCGCGCTCATCCAGCCCAACGCCAAGCCCGGCGACTTCAAGTTTGCCGACCTCAACGGCGACGGCGTAATCGACGCCAAGGACCAGCAGTACATCGGCAATCCCACGCCCAAAATGACCTTCGGCGTGAACCTAAACCTGGGCTACAAGGGCTTCGACCTGCAAGCCTCGCTCATCGGCAGCCTCGGCAACGACGTGGTGAACGCCAACAAAGGCTGGTGGTACTCGGGTAGCTACAACTACAACAAAATCGCCGGCCTCGAAGGCATGGCCTGGAGCGGCCCCGGCACCTCCAACTCGGTGCCCCGCATCACGGCCAACGACAACAACCAGAACCTGACCCGCTTCTCCAACTTCTACGTGGAGGACGGCTCGTACGCCCGCCTGCGCAACCTGCAAATCGGCTACACCTTCCGCAAGGAGATGGTGAGCGCCCTGCACATGGGCAGCCTGCGCCTCTACGTGAGCGGCCAGAACCTGCTCACCTTCACTAAGTACAGCGGCGTGGACCCCGAAATCGGCTATGGCCGCTCGTACACCGATGGCTCGTCGGCCCTCAACCGGGGCGTGGACCTGGGTAACTACCCCACCATGCGCACCTACCTGGTCGGCGCCAATATTAGCTTTTAGCTGTCAGCTACTAGCTGTTAGCCCCCGGCCAGCAGCTAGTAACCAACTTATTTCTTTTAATAAAACGCTAACAGCTAGCAGCTACTAGCTAGCAGCTTATCAAAGCTTCTATCATGAAAACGTTTCCCCGCATTTTTACCCTGGCGCTGGGCCTGAGCCTGAGCCTGGGCGTGCAGTCGTGCAAAACCTTCCTCGACGTGCAGCCCCAGGGCCAGCAGACTACCGATAACTATTACACCAACGCCGACGAGTGCAAGGCGGCCGTAATGGGCTGCTACGCCCTCTCCGACCAGGACGACTGGTGGAAAATCGACCGCAGCCGGATGTTTGGCGACGCGGGCTCGGACGACGCCTGGAAGGGCAACTCCATTGCCGGCGACCAACGCGAGTTTGGCGACTTCGCCCGCTTCTTCTGGCTGCCCAATAACGAGTGGTTCGACAACCGCTACACGTTTATTTTCCAGGCCATTGGAAACTGCAACGCCGCGCTCGTGGGCATCGACAAGGCCCCCATCGACGCCACGCTGAAGCAGCAGCTGCTGGGCGAGCTGAAGTTTATCCGGGCCTACAACTACTTCGAATTGGTGAAGGGCTACGGCGGCGTGCCGCTGGTGCTCACGCCGGTGTCGCCGGCCGAGGCGCTGGCTATTCCGCGCGCCTCGTCGCAGGCTTGCTACGCGCAGATTATCAAAGACCTACAGGACGCCGCCGCCGTGCTGCCCGAGAAGAGCGCCCGCGCCAGCACCGATAAAGGCCGGGCTACCAAGGGCGCGGCCAACGCCTACCTGGCCAAGGCTTACCTCTTTACCGAGCAGTGGGCGCTGTGCCAGCAGGCCGCCGAAACGGTTATCAACTCGGGCCAGTACAGCCTGGGCGACTTCAGCCGCGTGTGGAACGTGAGCAACCCCAACGGCGTGGAGTCGATTTTTGAGCTGAACTACAACGCCGACCAGACCTTCAACCTCGGCACCGACCTCACGGTGGTAATGCGCAGCCGGGCCGACGGCGGCTGGGGCTTCAACACGCCTACCAGCAACCTGGAGCAGGCCTTCGGCAACGACCCGCGCCGCCAGTGGACCATCATCAAGCAGGGCGACAACGTGGGGGCCAAAACGGCCACTTTCGATTATTCGAGCTACGACACCAAGCCTTCGGAAAACGAGTCGGGCCGCATCAGCCGCAAGATGTTCCTGCCCCTGGCCGACCGCCCCGCCAACGAGCGCGGCCACGCCCCGCTCAACCGCATCGAGCTGCGCTACGCCGACCTGCTGCTCATGCACGCCGAGGCATCGAACAAGCTTGGCCAAGACGACAAGGCCGTTAAATCGCTCAACCTGGTACGCCAGCGGGCCGATAAGCTAAGCCCCGGCACCGTGGCCGACCGCACCTCGACCGGCGCGCAGCTGCTGGCCGACATCTGGCTGGAGCGTCGCCTGGAGCTGGCGATGGAAGGCCACCGCTACTACGATCTCGTGCGCCAGAAACGCCTGGTGGCCGTCATGACGGCCTTCAACGCGGCCCAGCTCACCAGCACCGACCCTTATGACAAAGGCAAGGTGAAGGATCAGATCTCGGATAAGAACAATTTCTTCCCGATTCCGACCCCGCAGATCCAGCTCTCGAACGGCGTTATTACCCAGAACCCCGGGTACTAACGGGTATGTAAGCTGATTCCCAGCAAACCCCGCCCCCATCCCCTTTCTCTTGGTAAGCTATAGCTCCTACTCAAAAAGCCAGTAGCTAGCAGCTAATAGCTTTTTAAAAGGAAGGGGTCGGGGGTGGGGTTTGCCGTTGAATAACATTCTTTTGCCCCGCAACTCGGGGTTCTTTTCTCCCACCCAATTGTCCTTTTCCCAATGAGCTCCAAGCTCTTACTCTCCTCCCCGGCTGGCCTGGCGCTGGCGGGGCTGGCGCTAGCCCTGGCCGGCTGCGCCAAACGCGATGCCTCGGTAGCCCCGGCCCCGCAAGTCGTGGCGACCAATGCCGTGGGCGCGGCCGGCATCGCCGGCCTCAACTGGGCCGACCCGCGCGACAATTTCGTGGACGACGCCCTGGTGCTGTCGGGCCTGGCGGCCGGCGACAGCTACGCCACGGTGCAAACCAAGGCCGACCGCATTCTCAGCGGCTTTCAGTCGGCCACCGGAGCCAATACGGTGCGGCTGCCCATTAACCCCACCACCGCCACCGGGGCCACCTGGACAAGCTACACCGGGGCCATCGACAAGGCATTAAGCAAGGGGCTGAAGGTGATAATTTGCTGCTGGGAAGGCAACTCCTCGCGCAACGGCATCGTGGACGACACCAGCCAGTTTTACGCCATGTGGCAAACTGTAGTAAGCGCCTACGGCAGCAATGCCAACGTGTACTTCGAGGTATTTAACGAGCCGCACGGCTACAGCCAGGCCGACCTGGGCAACCTCTACGCCACCTGGCTGGCTACCTTCCCCAACGTACCCCGGGGCCGGGTGCTGCTCGACGGCACCGGCTACGCCCAGAACATCACCGGCATCGGGGCCGATAGCCGCTTTAGCAACTGCCTGCTGTCGATTCACCTCTACGACTTTTTCTACGGCAACCCCACCACCACGGCCGCTAGCTGGGAGAAAGCCTTTGCCGCTAACTTGGGCAGCTACGCCAGCCGGGCCGTACTCACCGAGTGGGGGGCGTTCATGACCACGGGCGTCAATTACAACGAGGCCATTGCCAACGACGTGAAGAAGTCGTACGTGCTGGGCATCAGCAACTACTGCCGGCAGGCGGGCATTGCCAGCGTATACTGGCCCGGCCTGCGCACCGGCGACCAGTACAGCCTCTTGCAGTTTGACGGCACCAACACCACCGTCACCAACGCCTCGGGCCTGGGCCGCGTGCGCTTTGCCTGGGGCGTGGGCGCGGGCGGTACCGACGTCTTTTACCCCAGCGCCTACTACCGGCTCATCAACCGCAACAGCGGGCAGGTGGTGGACGTGAACAACGCCTCCACGGCCTCGGCCGCGCCCGTTATTCAGTACTACCAGAACGGGGGCAACAACCAGCAGTGGCAGCTAGCCGCCACCAGCGGTGGCTACTACAAGCTCACCAACCGCAACAGCAGCCAGGTACTCGACGTGAACGGGGCCTCCACCGCCAATGCCGCGCCCATCATCCAGTACCCCAGCAACGGTGGTCCCAACCAGCAGTGGCTGCTCACGGCCAATACCGACGGCTACTACACGCTCACCAACCGCAACAGCGGCCAGGTGCTCGACGTGAACGGGGCTTCTACCGCTGCCGCTGCGGGTCTCATCCAGTACCCTTCCAACAACGGCACCAACCAGCAGTGGCTGCTCTGGCAGCAATAAGCCTGGCCTCGCCGCCCCCTGCCCGCCTGGCGGCTCACCTTTTTTCGAAAAGGAGCCGCCAGGCCTTTTTTTTACCTGAACTATGCTACACCTACCCTCTCTACCCGCCTTTCGCCCCTGGCTGGGGCTGGCCAGCCTGCTGCTCCTTACCGCTGGGTCAACTTCTGCCCAGGCCCCCGCGCCGACCGTGGTCACGGTGCGTATCGACGCCGCCAAGACTCACCAAACCATCGCCAATTTCGCCGCCTCCGATGCCTGGGCCGGCCAGTTTGTGGGCAATTGGCCGCCGGCCAAAAAGGAAGCCATTGCCGACCTGCTCTTTAGTACCGAGGCTGGGCCGGGGGGCCAGCCCAAGGGCATCGGCCTCTCCATGTGGCGCGTCAACCTGGGCGCGGGCAGCGCCGAGCAGGGCGAGGCCAGCGGCATCAAGGACGAGTGGCGGCGGGCCGAGTCGTTTCTCACCCCGGCCGGCACCTACGACTGGACCCGCCTGGCCAGCCAGCGCTGGCTGATGACCGCCGCCCAAAAGCGGGGCGTGAAGCAATTTCTGGGCTTTTTGAACAGCCCGCCCGTGTCGCTCACCCGCAACGGCAAGGCCTACGCCACCGCCAAACAGCCCAACCTCGCTCCCGAAAAATTCGCCGCCCTGGCCGACTACTGCGCCCGCATCGTGGAGGGCGTGCGCCAGAAAACCGGCATCACTTTCGCCTACCTCAGCCCCGTCAACGAGCCGCAGTGGGATTGGAGCGATGGCGGCCAGGAAGGGACTCCTTTTCAGAATACCGACATCGCGGGCATTACCCAAGCGCTGAATACCAGCCTCACCGCCCGTAAGCTACCCACCAAGATTCTCATCACCGAGGCCGGCAAGCTTGACTACTTGTTCAGCGCCGCCGATAAGCCCGGCCAGGGCAACCAGATTGACGCTTTCTTCGGTGATAAGGCCGCGCCGACCTACGTTGGCAGCCTGCCCGGGGTGGCTCCGCTCATTGCCGGGCACAGCTATTTCACCACCTCGCCCCAGGCGCAGGCTGTGGCTACCCGCCAGCAGCTGGCCGCCAAGGTAGCCAGCGTACCCAAGCTCGGCTATTGGCAGTCGGAATACTGCATCTTAGGCGACAACGCGGGCGAAATCAACGGTGGCCCGCGCGACCTTGGCATGAAGCCCGCCTTGTACCTGGCCCGCGCCATTCACAACGACCTGGCCGTGGGCAACGCCGCCGCCTGGCAGTGGTGGCTGGCTATTTCGCCCTACGACTACAAGGATGGTCTGGTCTACATCGATAAAAATAAGACCGATGGCCAGTACTACCCCAGCAAGATGCTGTGGGCGCTGGGCAACTACAGCCGCTTCGTGCGCCCCGGCGCGGTGCGCCTGGCCGCCGAGGCAGGGGCCGGCACCGGTCCGCTGGTATCCGCCTACCGCAGCGCCGACGGCAAGCAGCTCATCACGGTAGTAATCAACGATAACGACGCCCCCACCGACCTGCGCCTGGAACTGGCCGGTCGCAAGTTGGGGGCTAGCCGCTCCTTCACTACCTCGGCGGCGACCGATTTGCAGCCCGGGCCAGCCGTGGCGGCGGGCCAGCCCGTGCGCGTGGCCTCGCGCTCCGTCACAACGGTGGTGAGCGAGCTGCGCTAGCTTCTTTAACGGCGCTGGCGCGGGACACGACCCCGCGCCAGTAACCAGTTAGCCACCGCTCCTAAAGCTTTCCTTATTATGCGCTTAACCTCCTATCTACTTTCCCTCGCAACCAGCGGTCTTCTACTCAGCGGCCTACCCACGCTGGCCCAGCAAAAGCCGGTGCCGCCCAGCCGCCAGAATATTCCGCTGGACTCCATTCGCCTCAGCGACCCGTTCATCCTGGCCGACCAGCGCACCCACACCTATTACATGACCGGCACCGGCGGGCTGCTCTGGCACAGCAAAGACCTGAAGCGCTGGGACGGCCCCACCCAGGTAGCCCAGCCCGACCCCACCTCCTGGATGGGGCCGGACCCCATGATCTGGGCGGCCGAAATTCACGCTTATAAAGGCAAATACTATTATTTCGCCACCTTCACCAACCGCACCCTCAAGATTGACGCCGACAAGGGCGGCACCCTGGAGCGCCGTGCCGTGCACGTGCTGGTGAGCGACCACCCCGCTGGCCCCTACCGGCCCATGCGCGACGAAACGTATCTGCCGGCCAACAAATCGACGCTCGACGGCACCTTTTGGGTTGAAAACAAGCAGCCTTACCTGCTCTACTGCCACGAGTGGATTCAAAACCAAGACGGTACGGTGGAGAAAATCGCCCTCAAGCCCGACTTGAGCGGCACCACCGGCCCCAGCCAAGTTCTGTTTCGGGCTAGCGCCTCGCCTTGGAGCCGCGAAAACCCGCGCACCGGCCCC
>CAJYVK010000164.1 GCA_913778455.1 uncultured Hymenobacter sp.
GGGCCGGGGCCGTGGGCGCTGGTATTGCCCCCGGCCGAGCGGGCCGAAGTGCCGGCCCTGCTGCGCGGCCTGGCCCGCACCCTGGCCGAGCCGGCCGCCGACCCCGCCCAGGCCCGCGCCTACCTGCACCTGCTGCTGGCGCTGGCTTTCCCGGCCGCGCCGGCCCCGCAGGGGGGTAGGGCGGCGGCGGTGGCCCGGCAGTTTGCGCAGCTGCTGGAAGCGCACTTTCGCACCCTGCACGCGGTGCGCGACTACGCCGCCCGCCTGCACCTGAGCCCCGACCACCTCTGCGCCTGCTGCCGCCAGCACCTGGGCCGCCCCGCCCGCCAGCTCATTGGGGCGCGGGTGCTGGCCGAGGCCCGGCACCTGCTGGGCACCACGGGCCTGTCGGTGGCCGAGGTGGGCTACGCCCTGGGCTTCGAGGATGCCTCGCACTTCGGGCGCTTCTTCCGCCAGCACGCGGGCTGCTCGCCCCGGGCCTACCGCCAAAACCCGTCTTTGTACCAGAAAAACCTGGAAAACGACCAGTTGCCCGGTAGACCGGGCGGGTAAGTTTGCTCTGGGCCAGTTGCTGTAGCGTGGGCTTGGTAGTCCGAGCGCTTGCGTAGCGAGCATCTGGCATCGGAAATCGTCTGCTCGCTGCGCTTGTGCTCGGACTACCACGTCCAAGCTACCCCTCCCTAGGGCGCCCCTTTATTTCCACTCCCTGGCGCGGGCCGCTGGCCGGCCGGGGGCAATTTGCACTACGCTATGGCTACTGAGTTCACGGCCTCCTCGCAGGCGCAGGGGGGCATCGGCACGGCCGCCGCCCCGGCCACTACCCACGCCGACCACCTGGCCGGGCCCGACCACCACGAGGCGCAGCACTGGCTGTTCAAGTACGTGTTCAGCCAGGACCACAAGATGATTGCCCGGCAGTTTTTGCTCACGGGCATGTTTTGGGCGCTGGTGGGTGGGGTGCTCTCCACGCTTTTCCGGCTGCAATTGGGCTGGCCCGAGGCCACCTTGGAGTGGCTCAAGCCGCTGCTGGGCAAGTGGATTGAGGGCGGCAAGCTCAACCCCGAGTTTTACCTGGCCCTGGTGACGATGCACGGCACCATTATGCTGTTTTTCGTGCTCACGGCGGGGCTCAGCGGCACGTTTGCCAACCTGCTCATTCCCTTGCAGATTGGGGCCCGCGACATGGCGTCGGGCTTTATGAACATGCTCTCGTACTGGTTCTTTTTCCTGTCGGGGGTCGTCATGTTCACCTCGCTTTTTCTCGAAACCGGCCCCGCCGCCTCAGGCTGGACGGTGTACCCGCCGCTCTCGGCCCTGCCGCAGGCCATCGACGGCTCGGGCCTGGGCATGACTTTGTGGCTGGTGAGCATGGTGCTGTTCGTGGTGAGTACGCTGCTGGGCGGCGTCAACTACGTGACCACCGTGCTCAACCTGCGCACCAAGGGCATGAGCATGACCAAGCTGCCGCTCACGGTGTGGGCCTTATTTATAACGGCTATTCTGGGTATTCTCACGTTTCCGGTGCTGTTTGCGGGCTTGCTGCTGCTGGTATTCGACCGCTCGTTTGGCACCTCGTTCTACCTGTCCGATATCTACATCGCCGGGCAGGCGCTGCACAACCAGGGCGGCTCGCCGGTGCTGTTTCAGCACTTGTTCTGGTTTTTGGGCCACCCCGAGGTCTACATCGTCATCATGCCGGGCATGGGCATCGTGTCCGAAATCCTGGCTACCAACGCCCGTAAGCCCATTTTCGGCTACCGGGCTATGATTGGCTCGCTCTTCGCCATCCTCATTTTGTCGTTCGCGGTGTGGGGCCACCACATGTTCGTGACGGGCATGAATCCCTTCCTGGGGTCGGTGTTCATGTTTCTGACCCTGATTATCGCCGTGCCCTCGGCCGTAAAAAGCTTCAACTGGATTGCGACGCTCTGGCGGGGCAACATCCGCTTCACCACGGCCATGCTTTTCAGCATCGGGTTCGTGTCGCTCTTCATCGCGGGCGGCCTCACGGGCATCGTGCTGGGCAACGCGGCGCTCGATATTCAGCTGCACAACACGTACTTCGTCATCGCCCACTTTCACCTGGTGATGGGCTCGGCAGCGTTCTTCGGCATGTTTGCCGGGGTGTACCACTGGTTTCCGAAGCTGTTTGGGCGGATGATGGACGAGAAGCTGGGCTACGTGCACTTCTGGCTCACCTTCGTGGGCGTCTACCTCATTTTCATGCCCATGCACTACCTGGGCATTGCCGGCTTCCCGCGCCGCTACTACTCCTGGACGGGCTTCGACGCCTTTTCGCAGTTTGCCGACCTCAACCGGCTGATTTCGCTGGCGGCCATCGCCGTGTTCTTCGCGCAATTTGTTTTCCTCTTCAACTTCTTTTACAGCATCTGGCGGGGCCGCCGCGCCACCCAAAACCCCTGGAATTCCAACACCCTGGAGTGGACCACGCCCATCGACGTGCCGCACGGCAACTGGCCCGGCGAGGTGCCCACCGTGTACCGCTGGCCCTACGACTACAGCAAGCCCGGTGCCGATGCCGACTTCATCCCCCAAACCGTGCCCTACTCCGCCACGCCCGAGTCGAACCTGCTCGGGGAGGAGGTGCAGCTCGGGCAGGCTAGCGGCGAGTAGGAATGCCCCAACCCAGTGGCCCGTCCCTGCCGTACACGGCGGGGGCGGGCCCTTTTTTACGCTCTTTCTTACGCTTATGACTTTCCTTCGTCCCCTGGCTGCTGCGGTGGCCCTTGCCGCCCTCAGCCTGCCGGCCGCCGCCCAAAACACGCCCCGCGGCGTGGAGAAGCAGGAGCGGGCCGACCGCAAAATGGACCGCGCCCACACCATCCGGCACGGCGAAAGCCTCAGCAAAGAGCCGAAGCTGGTGCGCCGGGAAGACCGCCGTGACCACCACCGGGCCAAGCCCCGCCGCTAGCCCGTGGCCCGGCTGCACGCCCCGCCTGTGGCCTACACCACCGTGGCGGGCCAGAACCTACGCCGCATCGAGTCGCTGAGCGACGGCGTGTTTTCCATCGCCATGACCCTGCTGGTACTCAACCTGCGGGTGCCGGCCGCCGCCCTCGTGCGCACCGAGGCCGACGTGGGGCCGGCCCTGCTGGGGCTGCTGCCCAGCATCGGGGGCTACGTGCTGGGGTTTCTGTCGCTGGGCATCTTCTGGGTGTGCCAGAGCACCCAGTTCACGTACCTGGAGCACAGCGACCGGCGGCTGGCCTGGTGGCACATTGCCTTTCTGCTGGTGGTGGGCCTGCTGCCGTTTTCGACGGCCTTTCTGACCACGCACTTCCCGCTGCGCGGGGCAGTTCTGGTGTACTGGGCCAACCTGCTGCTGGTCGGCGCGGCCCTGCTGGGCAGCTACCGCTACGCCCAGCGCCACAGCCTGCTACGGGCCGTGGATGCGGCCGTGAGCCAGGCGCTGGTGCGGCGCATCGTGCTCATGCAGGTACTCTACGCGGCGGCGGCGGGGTTGTGCTTTCTGAGCGTGTACGCCGGGGCCATCCTGCTGCTGCTGGTGCAGCTCAACTACGCCCTGGGCCTGGTGGCCGACCGCTGGCTGGGCGACTGAACTTACTGGCATCATCTTGCATACCAGGCACTTTTATTTCAACCCCCCCATGCGTATTGCTAAGTACATCCACTCCTGCCTGCTGTTTGAGCTGAACGGCGAGCAGCTGCTCTTCGACCCCGGCAAGTTTTCCTTCAACGAGGGGCTGGTGCAGCCCGAGGTGTTCAAGGACGTGGCCACGGTCATCATCACCCACGACCACCCCGACCACCTCGACGTGGACGCCCTTCGGCGCATCGTCGAGCTAAGCGGAGCCACCCTTATTTCCAATGGCGAAGTGGCCGCCAAGCTGAAAAAACAGGGGCTGGCCGTGCAAATCCACGAGGAAGGCCCGCTCGACTTAGGCGCGTTTCAACTGCAAGCCCTGCCGGTGCGGCACGAGGCCATTCTCGATAGCCCGCTGCCCCAAATGACGGCCTGGCTGGTCAACGGCCGGGTGCTGAACGTGGCCGACTCCTTCGCCGAGAACCTGCTCCAGTTTGCGGGGGTGGAGCTGCTGGTGCTGCCCGTCACCGCGCCCTTCCTCACGGAGCTGGTGGTGGCCGACTTTGCCCTGAAAATGCGGCCGAAACAGATTCTACCAGTGCACGATGGGTACCTCAAGCCCTTCTTCGTGCAGCAGCGCTACGACAACTACGGGCCCTATTTCGAGAAACAGGGCATAGGATTTCTGCGTTTGGCCGAGCCGGGCGCGGCCGTGACGCTGGCCTGAAAAACCAATCTTTTTTATGGCCGCTTCCATCCCTAAGCCTGCCCTTCCATTGTCCGACCGACTGGCCCTGCAACGCACCCGCCTGGCCAACGAGCGCACGTTGTTTACCTACGTGCGCACCAGCCTGGCGCTGGTGGGCTTCGGCCTGGCGCTCTTGCAGCTGCACCCCGAGCGGGGCGGCCGGCTGGGCTATACGGCGCTGAGTGTGGCGGCCGTGGTGCTAGCGCTGGGCTGGTGGCGCTTTCGGGTGCACCGCCGCCAACTGGCCGCCAGCGAGGCGGCTGACTAGGTGGCTGTCGGCTAGTTGCGTGGCGGCCAGGGCGCGGACTTGGCGGCCGCAAAAAGGCCCCTGGCGCAGGGTGCAGCAGGGGCCTTCGGCAGGAGTGGCGGCGTGGGCTTTAGGATACGATTACCTCCACGGCCCCGATTTTATTGACCATGTAGGTGCGGCGGTCAGGGTCGTGCACGGTGGGCTGGGTGTGGCCGGCGCGGTCGGTGGCGCGGGCCTGCAGGGTGTAGCGGCCCGGCGCGGCGGGCGGCGTCCAGCTGAACTCCCAAAAGCGCCAGGCAAAGGGCACGGCGGCTTCGAGCAGCTGGGCGGGCTGCCAGCTGCTGCCGTTGTCGGTGCTGACTTCCACGCGGGTGACCTCGCTCTCGCCGGTCCAGGCCGCGCCGTACACGCGGTAGGGCTGGCCAGCGGGTACTTCTTCGTGCAGGGCGGGGCGGGCTATTTCGGCTTTTA
Source organism: uncultured Hymenobacter sp. (assembly GCA_913778455.1). Lineage (GTDB taxonomy): Bacteria > Bacteroidota > Bacteroidia > Cytophagales > Hymenobacteraceae > Hymenobacter. The sequence goes on from CAJYVK010000164.1 coordinate 5,035, forward strand.
CCAGCATTTCCGTCACGGGCGTGAGGGTGGGCAGGCCGCGCTCACGCTTCCAGTAGGCGTACTCCAGGGTTTGCCAGTAGCCGTCGTAGAGCACGGCGCTGACCATGATTTTGCTGAGCCACTTCACCGAGGCCATGCCGTACCAGCCGGGCACCACCAGCCGCACCGGGAAGCCGTGCTCGGGGGGCAGGGGCTGGCCGTTCATGAGGTAGGCCACCAGCACCTCGGGCTGCCGGGCCTTGGCCAAGGGCAGGCTGCGGGCAAAGTGGATGGTGCCCGGCGACTTGGGCTCTTCCGTGACTTCGCCCTGGTCGGTGCCTTCGAAGATGACTTCCACGGCCCCCGGCTTCAGGCCGGCCCGCTCCAGCAGCGCCGAGAGGGGTACGCCCGTCCAGGTGGCGTTGCCCACGCCGCCCTGCTCCCAGAGCAGGCCCTTGACCTTGGGGGCGAGCCGGGCGCGGCCGTTGCCGGCGCATTCGAGAGTAGCCGTCACGGTTTTAGAAGGCATTTTGCGCAGCTCGTCGTAGCTGATGTTCAGTAAATTGCGCACCTCGCCTTCGATGCTGAGCTGCCAGCTCGCCGCCGCTATCGTGGGAATGTGGAAGTGGCTGCGCACGTAGAACCGGTTATTGGGCACCAGCCGGTCTTCCAGCGTGGGGAAGGGCAATTCCAGGTTCAGCGGCTCTTTTTCGCGGGTGATGAGGCCCGGGAACGTACCGCGACCCAGGGCAGCCGGGGGGCTGGCGACAGGCGCGGCGCCGGCCCAGGCCGACGAAGTGCCGGCCACGGCCAGGGCCGGTACCAGGCCACTCAAAACGGCCCGGCGGCTCAGGCCCTGGCCCGGGGTGTGCGTAGTCTTTTCCATAAAGCAGTTCGTAAACAATCCGTAAGAGCGCACCCCGCGCATCCCGAACGGGAGGCATCGCCCACTAGTACTTCAACGGGGCGCGGGCGTCAGCAGTTGGCCGCGGGGCTGATTGGCACCACTTGGGTAGCGCGGCCGGTTTTGCTTGCGTTGTCCACCACGGCGGCCTGGAGGGTAAAAGTCCGCATTACGGCCCAAAAAGCCCGTTTACTCGCTTACCAACGCCGGCGGGCCATCGGCCGCCTTCGGGGCCACGACTACCCGCGTGAAGGCCTTGCCCGCCGGGTGCAAATCGCCGCTGGCGATGCGCTGCACGGGGCCGAGCGCCTGGCCCATGGCGCCGCCCTTGGCATCGGTGTGCACGGTGGTGAGGGGGTAGTCGCGGGCGTAGGGGGCCTGGGCGGAGCTGGTGAGGAAGATGTCGTAATCGGTATTCGGGGCCAGGGCGCGCAGGTTGAAGGTGGCCAGGTCCACGAGGCCTTCCGAGCGCAGGTTCATGGTGCCGGCGGCGGGGCCGGGGGTAGGGGGCCGCAGGGTGCGGATGACGGTGGGCTGGTCGATAAGCTGCTGGCCGAGGTTGGCCGCGCTGGCCACGCCCGAGGGCACGGCATCGGGCACGTACATGAGGGCCATCGGGGCCTGGCCGACTTTTATTTTGCCCAGCACCCGGTTGGTGGCCGTGCTCACGGCCACGGCCGAGTCGCCGTTTTCGAGGCCCACGTACACCCGGCTGCCATCGCCCGCGGGCCAGATGCCGTGCGGGTTGGCCCCCACCGCAATGGTGGCCAGCTGCTTAAAGCCCGGCTCGCGGCTGTACACTTTCACCACGTCTTCGCCGCCCACTGTCACGTAGGCCAGCTTGCCGGTGGGCAGGTCCACGGTGGTCACGTGGTTGGTGATGGGGCCGGTGGTTAGTACCCCGCTGATGGTCAGGGTTTTGGTATCGAGCACCGACACCTTGCCCACGTCCTTGTGCGTGAACCAGATTTGCTGGCCGTCCTTGGTGGGGAAGATATTGGGTGAGAACGGGCTGACGACGGGTATTTTCTTGATAACCTGGTAGGTAGCCACGTCAATAACCGCCAGCTCGGGCGAGAAGCTGGAGCACACAAACGCCCGCTTGCCATCGGGACTGAAGGCGATTTGGCCTGGTCCGTTGGGCACCTGCACGCGGCGGGTTTCGCGCAGCGTGGCGGCATCAATGACGGAGAGGTAGTCTTCGCCGCGCACCGTCACCCACACCTCCTTGCCATCGGGCCGGAAGGTGGGCTCGTGCGGGGCGCGGCCCACGTACACGCTGCCTTTCACGGCGTTAGTGGCCGTTTCGATAAACGTGACGTTGTTGGAGCCCACCGACACCACGGCCAGCAGCCGGTGGTCGGGCGAGGCCCCCAGGCCGTGCACCAGCGCCTGCCCCCGGTAGAGGGCCGACGTTAAATCGGGCTGCGGCTTGCCCAGTATCACCTGGCCCAGCAGCTTGTTATCGGCCGGGTCGATGACGGAAACCGTGTTGGAAATCTGGTCGGCCGTGTACACCCGGTCGCGGTGGCTCACGGCCTGAGCGCGGGCGGCGGTGCCGGCCAGCAGCAGGGCGGGCAGGAGAAGGTATTTCATTGACAATAAGAAGGTAGCGCGGGCTCTGCGAGTCCGCGCGTGAGGTAATTCGGGCAACGCGCGGGCTCTGCGAGTCCGCGCGTGAGGTAATTCGGGCAACGCGCGGACTCGCAGCGTCCGCGCTACATCTCACCTAGGGCTTGGCTGGGTGCTGCTTTAGCCAGGCCTGCATCTGCTGAATCTCGACCTGCTGCTCGGCGATGATGCTCTGGGCCAGGCGGCGCAGGGCCGGGTCTTTGCCATAGAGTAATTGCAGGCGGGCCATATCCACGGCCCCCTGGTGGTGGGGCACCATCATGGCCGCGAAGCTGGCGTCGATGTCGGCAGGGTTGGCCCCGTCCATGCGGCGCATGCCTTCGTCCATGACCACCATTACCGAGTCCATACCGTGCTGGAAGGCGGCCACCGGGCTGCCGGGTTTGGCGGCGGGCATCGTCATACCAGCCATGCCGGCGTGGCTCATGCCGGCCATGTGGTGCTGGGCCTGGGCGGCGGAGGCGGCCCCGAGTAGGAGGCTGAAAAGCAAGAGGATATTTTTCACGGGGGTTGGTAGCGTTTGCGTGGTCAAACCTACGGGCTACGCGGCGCGGGCGGTGGGGAGGCGGGGTGGGATGGCTTTTTTGAGGGGTGAATGGGCTTTTTTGGGGTAGGGCGGGCCGTTCTGGCGTGTCGCCTCACCCCCCTACACCCTCACACAAACCGCTTCAAAAACTGCTGAATAACCCCGTTATAGCTGCGCGAGGACGTGACGTGCAGTCCATTGGCCATCCGAAACAGGTACTCGCCGTGCGCCCACGGCTTAAACTCCACAATGTGCTCGGTGTGAATGATAACCGAGCGATGGATGCGCAGGAAATGAGCCGGGTCGAGGCGCCCGGCCAGCTGGGCCAGGGTGGCCCGCAGCGGGTGGGCGGTCCCGGTCAGGTGCAGCAGCACGCCGCTACTAGTGGCTTCGAGGTAGCACACATCGGCGGCGGGCACGAAAAACTGCCGCTCCGGCTGCTTCACCAGGAAGCGGTCCTGGTAGGCGGGCGGGGTCGGGGGAGGGGCGGCCGGGGGCCAGGCGCGGAGCAGGGCCGCCAGGTCGGCCCCGGCGGCGTGGCTGTCGCGCTGGGCTAGCTGCTGCTGCACCCGGCGCACGCAGTCGGCAAAGCGGTCGGGGTCGAGGGGCTTGAGCAGGTAATCAACCGCGTGCAGGCCGAAGGCCGCCACGGCGTACTGGTCGTAGGCGGTCACGAATACCACCAGAGGCAGGGGCTGGCCGGCGGCCCGCAGCTGTTGCAGCACCTGCACCCCGTCGAGGCCGGGCATCTGCACGTCCAGAAACACCACGTCGTAGCCGCCGGCTTGTAGCGCGGCCAGGGCCTCGGGGCCGTTGGCGCACTCGCCAGCCACGGCCAGGGCGGGGAAGTCGGCCAGCAGCTCGCGCAGCAAGTGCCGGGCCAGCGGCTCATCGTCGACCAGCAGGATGCGCGTGCTCATGCCGTAGCGAGGGGTTGGACCGCCAGCGCGGCGGCCACAAAGGGCAGCGACAGCCGCAGGCAGTAGCCCTGGCCGGGGGCCGTCTCCACGGCCACGGCGTAGTCGGAGCCGTAGCGGGTGGCCAGGCGGCTTTCGAGGTTGCGCAGGCCGATGCCGCGGGCGGCGGTGTCGGCGGTGCCCCGGCCGTTGTCTTGCACCTGCACCAGCAGGCGGGTGCCGGCCCGCCGGGCGCTGATGGCCAGCTCGCCCGCCCCCGCCTGCGGGGCCAGGCCGTGGCGCACGGCGTTCTCCACTACCGGCTGCAAGAGCAGGGCGGGCAGCAGCGCGCCCTCGGTGCCGGGGCCGATATCGTAGGCCACGGCCAAGCGGTCGGGGAAGCGGGTTTGCTCGATTGCGAGGTAGAGGCGCGTGAGGTGCAGCTCCTGGGCCAGGGTCACCTCGTGGGCATCGGCCCCGTCGAGCACCAGCCGCAAAAACTGGCTGAGCTGGGCCAGCATCCGGCGGGCCGCCTTCACATCGGCGCTCATCAGGGCCGATACCGCATTCAGCGAGTTGAACAGAAAATGGGGCTGAAGCTGCATTTTGAGGGCCTGTAGCTGGGCCTGCACCAGCTGGGTTTCGAGCTGGGCCGCCCGCAGCTGGCCCTCCCGAAACCGCTCGCGGTACTGCACCGTGTAGGCAATGCAAAGCAGCATCCAATAAATGGGCACCCAGTTGTTGGCATTGGCCACCACATTGGCCAGCGAAAAGCCGCCCGGCAGGGCCCCCGCCGCGTCCATCGCCCCGGCATACGCGAGGCGGTAGACCAGGGTGAGCCCATAGCTGGCCGCCGCGTGCGCCAGCAGCTTGGGCAGCCAGCGCCGCCGCTCGGTGAGGTCGAAGCGCGCCGCTAGGGCGAATACCACCGGCGTCAGCAGCCCCCAAATCAGGCCGTGTAGTAAGCGCCCGCCCAGCGCCTCGCCCCAGTTGGTCGGCGTGCCGGCCGAGAGGTTTTGTACGAAAATCAGCAGCACCATAAAGCCGCTGAACAGCAGCCAGGCCAGCGCAATCACCGGCCCCGCCACTAGGGGCGGAGGGTGCTTGGGTGCTGAAAAAGGCCGTTCCGTGCGCATGGGCCAAAGGTAGGGCCAGGGCTAGGGCAACCGGAGAAAGGCCGACCGAAGAAGGATTTTTTGGTAGCCCAAACGGCCTTTTTCGCGTTTGCTACGCGAACAGCTAACTGGTTAAACAGGCTTGCTCAACGTAGTTGCCGGTGCGCCGCGCCAATTTCAGCCACCCGCCCTTCGGCTACGCCGGCAGCGGCGGCAAACGCTGGCCAGTGGGCTACCTGCGCCAGTATCTCATCCACCAGCTCATCTGCCCGGCGCACGTTCATCTCCTTGGCTACTTGGCGCAAATCTGCCCGCGTGAAGTGGTCGCGCTTGCCGTTGGCCGATAGCTGGTGCTGCATCAGCCAGCGGTTGCCGGGCTTGTAAGAATACGCCACATCGTACGCCGGAGCCAGCTGCCACTGGCCCGCTGCATCCATAAGGAACGAAATATTCTTGGTGTGGTCGTCCTGGTTGCGGGCCACAATGTTGAAGACCATTCGGCGAAACAGCTGCTCGGCGGCCGGGTAGGGCAGGCGCAGTTGGCGTAGCACCTGAAAGGCCTGCTCGTAAGAGTAGGTGGCGGGCTGGTTGTAGTCGAAGTGGCCAAGGGCGCACAGCGTCTGGGCGTGCAGCTTTTCGCCCGTCGCCGTGCGGTCAAAGCGGCGCGTCATGAAGTGTGCCCGCTCATTCTCCTCGTACAGGCGGCACTCCGTCATGTCGAGGCCGCTGGCGATGGCCATGTGGTAATAGGCGTATTCCACCCGGCCAAAATCTTGAGGGTCAGCTACTACCTGGTCACGCACCCCATCCAGCTTCAGCAGCCAGTAGCCGAAGTTTGCCGGGGCCGTCACCTGGCCCGAGCGCACTTCGCCCGTGGCGTCGTTATAGGCAATCAGCGCCTTGGGGCGGGCGCCGCCCGCCGATGTACCCACGGCCAGCAGGGCGGCCAGCGCCTCGGTCGACTCGTGGCGCAGGTTGACGTGCAGGCCTTCCCGCTGGTCAAGCACTTGCTGCGCCAGTTCAACGAGGGCCGCTATTTCGACCGCTTCCGAGCCGGTAGCCGCCCCGCTTTTCAGCGCCGGCTCAAATTCCAGCGCGCCCATGCCCCGGTTGGCCGTGTAGCACAGACGCTCCACCGGCGAAAAGCCTTCGGGGCTGCGGCCTTGCAGGGCCAGCCAGGCATCAATCAACTGGTTGCCAAAGCGGTCGGGTAGCGAATCGGCCAGCAGGCCCGGCAGGCCGTGGAACGTCTCGGGGTTGAGGCGCGGAAAGGCGTACACTGTATCGGCCCCGCGCGTCAGCGGCATTTGCAAAGGCGCCACCTCTAGCCGCGACCGAATGAAGGCGGGCTCGTAGGCGAACGTGGCGCGGGCCCGGTCGGCATCCCAGCTGACTACCCCTACCGGCTGCCCCCACAGGCGAATAGTGGCCAGCGTTACCATTCGGAAGGGGCAGGCGTAGCGGAGGACGAATCGGCTGGGCCGGAAGCGTGTCGGCGCTGCTTTTTCGCTAAGCGGGCCAGTGCCACTGGGTTAAGCTCGGCCTTGGTCACGAGCCCTTCCAGCACATCCAGGTGCTCCAGCGTGCGCAATAGCTGCACAAACGTCAGCAGCGAAGTAGGCCGGCCGTGCTCAATCAGGCTGAGCGTGGCCCGGTCGATGCCCGCCGCCGTAGCCACGGCCTGCTGGGACTGGTTGCGATTGAGCCGAATCTGCCGCAGGCTGGTGCCGACTTCCCGCAGGATGGCCGTATCAGAAAGACTATACCAATTTATGTTGTACAAACGCAATAAACCGGCCTGAAATTAGGCAGTATGTTGCGTTTACACAACATAAAAGGGGAAATTTTAAGTAAGCGTCGATTCTTGTTTACTGGCCATTATAGACAATTTCCTGCTTCTGGTTGCCTCTCCCTAGGGCCGCGCGGCCCGCGTTGCCATCGGTACCGCGCTGATTGGGGCCGGTCTGGTGCAGGCCCGCAAAAACCGGGGTCTGGCCGCCTTGGGGCTGTTGCCGCTGGCGATGGGCGGGGCTGACCTGTGCCTGCTTGCCCCGCTGCAAGGCCTGCCTTTCGATGGTCCCAAGCTGCGTGAAACGCTGGGGCCGGTCCCGGCTTAACCCACCGGCTGCCCCACCATAGTTTCCTTCGTCAGGACGTAATGGCGGCATGCCAGTCGCCGCCGCGGTGGGGAGGGGTAGCGGGTACTTCCTGGTGGGCCCCGGCTACGGCGTAAATCGACCGGGCTTCCAGCCGCCGCGCTACGTGCGTGGCCACCGCCGTGGCAATGAGCAGGGGCATCAGCAATTTATCAACGTGCGTACCTAGCTCCAGCATCAACAGGATAGACGACAAGGGGGCTTGGGTAGCCGAGGCCAGTATAGCCCCCGCACCCACCACGGCATACGCCCCCAGCGACGACGACGGCACCGCGCCCGGCCAGACCACGGCCCAGCCGCGCCCGGCCAGGC